>CAMUYT010000016.1 GCA_947164955.1 uncultured Bacteroidales bacterium
GAACGGCTTGGGTATCACCGTCGCCTGGGGTTTGACCATTTCCACCCTCATCACCCTGTTACTGATTCCTGCGCTGTATTGCTCGTTGGAGACGCGTGCGGTGCGTAGAAAAAAGAGAAAAGCAGAAGAGGCATTAACCAAAACAGAAAACATCAGATAAGCCATGAAAGCAATTTTGATCACATACAACCAAGCATATTACGACGAGATTGCCGCTGTGCTCAATGCCAATGGAGTAACAGGCTTTACCGAATGGGACGAAATCAAAGGCCATGGAAGCACTACGGGAGAACCGCACTACGGCTCGCACGCTTGGCCCACCCTGAACAACGCCATCATCAGCATCGTCGACGACGACAAGGTGGACGGCATCCTCAAGCAACTGCACGAAAAAGACCTCAAAGCCCCAGGATTGGGCTTGAGGGCTTTCGTGTGGAATGTGGAAGGGATGATTTAGTCCAGACTAATCTTCTTTGATTCCGTTGATACACCAAGGCAATCCACGAAAATGGCATTGTCGGTTTCTGTAATGGTCTTTACTTTAGTATGGCCGACAACCTGGATAACGTCTGTTTGACTGTACACGTTGGCTTTGCCAAATGAGGTAGGGCGAACCCATAGGGGCGAATGCCCGATACTTTCACCATTATAATCGCCAAAATCACCATTTCCACTGAAGCCAAACGCCAACTTGTCGTTAAGCCACAAAGTGTTGACCGCCTCTTCCATCTTGCTTGGCAAAAAGTCGACTGCTTCCGGGATGTATTTCATCACCCATGGCCTCGTGAGCCCTGCATGAGTAACCAAATAGCGCTCCCCTATCGCATAAGCCACTCCGTAAAACGAGGATGCGTTATCCGTCAGTAACTCCGTGATTTTTTTTGCATTCAGCGCGTCATAACGGTTGGATTCCTCAAATATGCCAGGAAGATACTCATAGTCGTGATTCCCATATAGCAGAATGACATTGTCAGGGAACTTATGCTTGAAAGCTATGATTTCCAGAAAATTGCGTCGCAAGTCAGCATATGGAATCCATGTATATGGATCGAAAAAGTCGCCCACAAAGATGTTGATGTACGTTTTGTCAACCAACTCCTTCCAATTGGTTCTGCCATGGATATCGCCGATGATATTATATGTAGTCATTTTGTCATTTGTTATACAATACACACATAGGAAAGACAGGATAGATGTCACTTCCCCACAAACTTGCTTTGGTACTTGAACATGATGTACTGGTCAGCATTCATATCGTAGTCGATGGTATAGACGCAAAAACGGCAGTACTCATAGCTGCCATCGTCCAAGAGCAACCGTCCTACATAACCGTCCTGTAAGTTGATGTGTTTGATGGTGTCGGTCCACCCACTCTCCGGAATCCTGTTGACCATACTAAGACGATACACCAAGTCCTTCACAAAGGCAAACTCCACATGACTTAACCCTGTGTTTGTCATATTGTAATCGCCATCTGACACGATGTTCACATCGCCTTGCGAGAAAAAGTTGACCCCTTCTGTTCGGTCGAGATACACAAAGGCCAACTCATAGTTCGTCTCAGGTCCAACACAAGCACAGAAGCCAAGACATAGGGCTAAGATCAATAATATATTCTTGATTTTCATAATATTAAGTATTTATCCACCTATTTCATCCAATTCAAGCCAACGGAGTTCTTTCTCATCAAGCAAATCCTTAATCTCTTGCAAACGGATGCCCATTTGCTGGATTTTCTGATAGTCGGTTTCGTTGCTCAAAGCATTGGTGAGGTGATTCTTCTCCGTCTCGAGGTCTTCCATCTCCTTTGCAAGCATCTCGTATTCACGTTGTTCCTTGAACGACCGCTTCACTTTCTCACGTTGTTTCACAGGTTGCGGCTCGTCTTTTTTCTGCGCCGCTTTCTCCTTGCGCTCCTCCTTTAGTTTTGCATCCAGATAGTCCTTGTATTGGCTATAGTTGCCCATAAAGCCTTTCACGTTTCCATCCCCCTGGAAAACAAAGAGTTGGTCGACGACTTGGTCCATAAAGAAACGGTCATGGGAAACCACCAAGAGGCAGCCTTTATAGCTTTGAAGGAAATCTTCAAGCTTCTGCAAGGTCAACAGATCCAAGTCGTTGGTAGGTTCGTCAAGGATGAGGAAGTTGGGATTTTGTATCAGGATAGTCAACAGGTAAAGCCTACGTTTCTCGCCACCGCTGAGCAAGGCTACGGGTTGGCGGTGCATCTTGTAGGGGAACATGAAATGCGCCAACAGCTTGTCGGCAGTGTAGACCTTGTCTTTGCCATAGTTGACCACCTCGGCGATGTCGCGCACCGTGCTCAAAACGGTCTTACTCTCGTCAAATTGGATGCCTTCTTGTCGGTAATACCCGTATGTCACCGTCTCGCCGGTCTTAATTCGGCCCTTATCTGGCAAAATCGAACCAGTTATCAAGTTCAAGAAGGTGGACTTCCCCACCCCATTCTTGCCAATCAAGCCGATACGTTCACCGCGTTTGAAGACATAGTCGAAGTCTTTCAAGACGGCCAATTCGCCGTAGGATTTCGACACATTGCTCATTTCCAGTATCTTTCCGCCCAAACGTTGCATCTGCAGGCCAAACTCAAGATGTTCGTCCTGCTTTTGATACTTCGAGCGTTCTTTCAAGTCATAAAATGCGTCGATTCGGCTCTTCGATTTGCCCGTGCGGGCTTGTGGTGTGCTGCGCATCCACTCCAACTCGTATTTCAAGAGCTGACTATTGCGTTCCGCCGTGGCACGTTTTACCTCTTCACGTTCGCGGCTCTTTCTGACATAATAGTCGAAGTTGCCGTTGTGGGTATACATCACCCCTTGGTAAAGCTCAAAGATTTTATTGCACACGCGATCAAGGAAATAGCGGTCGTGGGTGACCATCAATAGCGTCATGCTCGATTGGGTGAGAAACTTCTCCAGCCATTCCACCATCTCTACGTCAAGGTGGTTGGTAGGCTCATCGAGGATCAAGAAATCCGGTTCGTGCAGAAGCACCAATGCCAATGCCAAACGTTTCACCTGACCGCCCGAGAGTTCGTCTACGCACTGATTCAGATTGTTCAGCGCAAAGCGAGTTAGATACTGTCTCGCCTTCAAGTGTTGTTCCTCGGTCAAGTCGTCAAGCAGGTCAGAGATACGTGTCCCAGGAGAATATACAGGCAGTTGTTCAAGATAGCCAACCTTAATGTCGTTGGCAAAGGTGATCGACCCTGAATCGGGCGTTTCCTTGCCGACCAGAATCTTCAACATCGTCGACTTGCCCGAACCATTGGTGGCAATCAGTGCGGTCTTGTCGCCTTTTTCGATGCCAAATGTGACATCGGCGAAAAGTGTCTTGATGCCGTAGCTCTTCGATATGGAATCCACCGAGACGTAGTTCATAAGGTCTTCATTTTGCGTGGCAAAAATAAAAAAAGCCTCGCATCCTACGACACGAGGCTTCATCTTTTATCAAAAAATCACTTCTTTTTTTCTTTTGGTAGAACAGCAAACTTGTAGATGCAGAGCTGATGATACTCTGTTCCTGGTCGCAGCACGGGAACGGGAGCCAGCGTCTCGTGATTGATGGCATTCGGGAAGAACTGAGGTTCCAAAGCCAAGCCTTCACGATAGTTCAAAGGCTTTCCACTCTTACCCTTTGTCTTGCCGTTGAAGAAGTTGCCGCTATAGAACTGCAAACCCACCTGGTCGCTCCACACCTGCATCTCACGGCCGCTGGCAGGGTCGGTCAACGTGGCGTCCCATTTATAGGCCTTCGGGTCGTTCTTGTCGATGATCCAGTTGTGGTCGTAGCCTTTGGCATTCTTCAGCTGCTCATCATCAGCATTGATGTTGTCGCCTATGCGATGTTTCTCACGGAAATCGAAAGGCGTGTTTTTCACACCCGAGAAATTGCCATCGGTCAGCAGTTGGTTATCAATGGTAGTCATATACCGTGAATTGATTTGCAACTCGTGGTCAAGAATGGTTCCGTTGCCTTCGCCCTTCAGGTTGAAGAAGGAATGGTGCGAAAAGTTGCACAACGTAGGCTTATCGGTTGTAGCGGCATAACGGATCTGGAATTGGTTGTCGTGCGTCAGCGTATAGCTCATCGTCACGTCAAGGTTACCAGGGAAACCGTCTTCGCCATCGGCAAAGATGGTGTGCATCGTAATGACACTGTCGTTGACCGAGGTCACGTCCCACACACGTTTGTCGGCTCCGATGAGACCGCCATGCAATGTATTCTCGCCATCGTTCTTTGGCAATTGATATTCAACACTATCAATAGTGAATGTGGCATTCGAGATGCGGTTGGCGCAGCGACCCACCACAGCGCCAAGATAACGCTCGCCTTCATTGTTCAAATACTTGTCGATATGGTCGTAGCCCAAAACGACATCCTCGAAGCTATTGCGCTGGTCGGGCATCCAGAGGGCTACCACACGACCACCGTAATTGGTGACCTGCATCGTCAGAAAACCATTGTGCAGGGTATAAAGCGACACTTGTTTGCCTTCCACTTCCTTGTTGAAGTTTTCAGCAGGAATCAATTTGACTTCTTTCTTATGAGTGCAACCGACTAATAATAAAGCCATTGCAAAAATCGATAATGCTTTTTTCATCTTTTTCGATTTCAATCTTCAAAAATTCGAGCCGCAAAATTACAAAAAGTAGTTTAATCCTACAAATAGATTTTTTATTTTGTTCTCGTTATTCCTTGATAATCAACAGTCTTATGCCTCCGTAAAAATTCTATCATCATTTCTTCGGAGGTCATGAACATGCTTATCCCTTCATCAATGCTCTCTATATTGACAGTGGAGGCCATATAACTGTTGAAGGCCACCTTATAAGTCTTTTTCGTTGAAAAGCGATCACCCTCCATGTCGATCCAAACGCTACGGCCATCGTCGCCCACGGTGTAGTTCATGCCTGAAACATACGACGGGTATCCGCCATTCTTCCGGTAGGAATGAAGGATAAACTTCTTGACCTGCTCGCCCGTCATCTGATACATGATCACTTCATTATTGAATGGGTCTATGCTGTACACGTCTTTAATGGTGATGGGGCCCTTCTTTAGGTGTTGTACCCGCACACCACCTGTATTTTGGAAGGCGAAATCGGCACCCGTCGATTCACGGATGGCATCGGTCATCATGCAACCCAATTCTTCAGGATTTTCGAACTTTGTCTTCGCCGTCGCAATGGCCTCATTCAAAGAGGGCGCATTATTGAACTCGTCAACGAGTTTCTTTATTTCTGCCTTCTCTTTTCTCACCTTATTGACATTCAACACCGTGGCCTCTTTCTTAACCACCTTATGATCCTTAACAAACAGTTTCACCAATGTGGCATATCTCAGATGCGAACCCGACTGCGTGATCAGAACGCCATTGGTCTCCGAAGGGTGCTCTATCAAAGTGTGGCTATGACCACCGATAATGGCATCGAGCCAAGGGTTGGCTTCGGCAAGTTCGATGTCGTCCTCGAGTCCGCAATGCGAAAGCAGAATCACAACGTCATTCTGGTTCCTTAGATAGCGGTATTCTTGGATGACCTCATGAGCACGCTTGAAACTTACCTTATTTAAATTAGCGGGATGTGCTCCGGGAATGCCGTCGTGGCGGACTTCAATCATACCAACAACAGCCATCTTCACGCCATGGTGATCCATAGTCACAAATGGCTTAATGTCGAGGTTCACCGTGTCAGGGATGAAGACATTAGCGCAAAGGAAGGGAAACCGAGCCCTTTCAATGTCGTTTTGCAAGGCCACCACATTGGCGTCCCATTCATGGTTGCCCACAGTGCAAAGATCGAAGCCCGTGCGGTTCATCAATTCAATCATGGGATAGTTGACGGGATCATATTGGTCGTTGACGGGATTGCCCGTGCGGTTGTCGCCTGCCGAAAAGAGCAACATGTCGGGATAAATAGCCCGCAGGCTGTCGATCATCGCGGCAAATCTAGGGAATTGGTCGATGCTCGAATGCATATCGTTAACCGAAAGGATGACGATTTCAGTCTCGTCGCCCGCCAGTGGGGTTTCGTTTTTTACCACGTCCTCCTGTCTCCCTTGTCGGAGGTAGATATAACCTACCACTGCCAACAATGCCAACAGCAGCAACAGTTTCTTTTTATTCATAGTTTATGCTCATAAATTTGCTGCAAAAATAGGAAAAAGTTCTATCTTTGCGGCATCATGTCGAAGAAAAGCCGAAACGAATACCCTAGCGGAAGCCGTACGAGCTGGAAGGTCGTCATCACCTACCTGTTCGTTCTCGCCCTTTGTGCGGCTTTGTTTTACTATATCTTCAACCTGCGCAACAGCATCGAAAACCAGCGCTCCAATATCGATTGCCAACACGACGCCCTCAGTTGGGTCAACAAATTTACCAAAAACGTGCATGGCGCTCAAAACGCGGCCAACCTATACGCCTTCACCGAGCAAACCAAATACAAGCGCGAGTTTAATGCCTACCGGAAAGAAATCAAGGCGCAGACCGACTCACTCATGAAATTTGAGATCAGTGAGGACAACAAGCAAATGGTGAGCGAAATCGAAAGCCTCATCCGCAGCAAGGGACGCCTGAGCAATGAACTGTCGCGCCAATTCCACGACTTCAACCCATTGGCCGAATTCGACCGCACCATCGACGACTACACTCCCCCAAAACCGGAGGAAGAAATCGTCGTCACCACCGTTTCCAAAGACACTGTCATCCGTGTACCCAAGACCGAAAAGAAAGGCTTCTGGAGCAGGGTGGGCAACGTTTTCAGCCCCGACCGACAGGAAGACAGTCTTGTCCACATCAGCATCGAACGCACCGACACGCTGCATATCCAACAGCAACAACCCGACACCATTAACATTCTCGCCGACTTGCGAATGCTGTCGGACAGAGCCAAAGCCGAATATTGGAACAAGATCCAAGAATACGAGAAAAAGACCCAAGAGCTGGTTAAGGCAGACAACCTGCTCAGCGAACAGATTTCCTCCCTGTTGATACGTCTCAACCAAGAAATCCTCGACTCCACCGTCAAGGAAATCGAGAAAAGCGAAGAAATCATCCAAGAAAACACGCGCACATCCATCCTCATCGGCGCAGTCACCTTAATCCTTATTGTTATATTTATTATATTGATTATCAGTGACGTAAATAAAGGATACCGCGCCCGTCGTGCTGCCGAGGAAGCCAAGAGGAAGACAGAAGAGATCATGGAAAGCCGACACAAACTGCTGCTTTCCGTCTCGCACGACATCAAGGCACCGTTGACCTCTATCATGGGCCATGTTGAGTTGCTCGACAAGAACGAAAACGAAAAGGAAATCGTCTCCATCCAGCAGTCCGCCGACCACATCCTCAACCTCCTCAACAACCTGCTTGAATATTCGAGTCTCGAACAAGGCAAACTGCAAGTGAGCAAGGAAACTTTCGACATAGGCCAGCTCTGTGACGAAATCGCAGAGATGTTTGCCCCCATCGCTCGCCACAAAAACCTACAATTCAATTTCGAGAACAACATCAAGCCGGGCACGCTGTTAAATACAGACAAGCTAAAAATCAGACAGATACTAACAAATTTGATTTCCAACGGCATCAAATACACCTTGGAAGGTGAGGTCAGATTCAAGGCCCGATTGGGGCGCAACCTGGTTGTGTTCGACATCATCGACACGGGCGTAGGCATCCCGCAAGACAAGTTGGAAGAGGTGTTCAAGCCTTTCGTTCGCATCGAAACATACAACCAATTTGCGGAAGGCAGTGGCTATGGCATGTCGGTCGTCAAAGGTCTGGTCGACTTACTCAGCGGCGAAATCCACACCGAATCGGAGGTGGGAAAAGGCTCGCATTTCGAAGTCAGGATTCCCGTCGAGGAAATCACACAGACAGAGAAAGAAGAGGCTTCGGACGACCAAAGGAAGAGCCTCAACATCTTGGTCTTCGATGACGACAACACCCTATTGTCCGTCATCGACAACATGCTCCATCGCCTCGGCCACCAAGCCATCCCATGCCGCTCGATGAACGACTTCGACAACGCCTTGCACCAAATCGACAGCTACGACTTCATCCTCACCGACCGCGAGATGGGTGCCGTGACGGGCAACGACGTACTTTACCTCGTCAAAGAAGTCGACCCGAAGAAACCCGTCATCCTCATGACGGGCCGCATCGAATACACCACCGAGAAAGCCAAGGAAGAGGGCTTTGACGGGTTCTTGCAAAAGCCTTTCAACCTCAAGCAGTTGGAAAATCTTTTCGGGAGCGTCGCTACCACCGAGTGTGCAACCGAAAACGCCTTTCCCGATTTCCCTGCCTTCAGCGAGATGATGGGCAACGACAAAGAAGCCATGGAGGGTATCTTGAACGTTTTCGTGCAATCGACTGCAGACGATTTGGTGACGATGAACAGTTTAATCGAACGATGCGACTTCGTCGAAATGCAACACCTCTGCCACAAGATGCTACCCATGTTCACGCAATTGGAACGCGACACCACTTTCCTCGCTCGCATGAACGCACTACGCGGCAAGAGCGAGGCCGAGGCCGACTATCCCAACTGGAAAGACGACGCCACGCAATTCATGGCCAAGGCCGATGAACTGATGGATTTACTGTCGGAGAAATACGGAATTGGATAGTTTACAATTCTATCCCATACAAATGCATCTTATTATATAAGGTCTTGCGGTCGATTTTCAGCAGTTTGGCCGCCACGGTCTTGTTGCCTCTTGCTTTCTGCAAGGCGGCTTCAATCTGTTCCTTTTCGTGCTCTGGACGCAAAGCCCAGTCGTCTTCAGCGGCAGGCGTGATGATATTCTTCTTGTTGGGCGGACTGAAGACCGGAAGATCGTCCATCTCGATATTCTCGCTCTCGGCGAAAAGCACACAGCGACGCACCACGTTGCGCAGCTCGCGCAAGTTGCCATTCCAGCGCTGTTCCTTCATGCGCTGCAAGGCATCGTCGGTGATGCCTTTCACGTTCTTTCCGAGTTCCTCGTTGGCCTGATGGATGAAAAACACCGTCAGTTCGTCGAAGTCCTCAAGGCGGTCGCGCAAGGGAGGCACTTCGATAGCAAACTCATTGATACGGTGGAACAAATCCTGACGGAACCGTCCTTCTTCGATGGCCTGTTCGAGATTCTCGTTGGTGGCAGCGAGGATACGTACGTCAACATTGATGTCAGTGGCGGAACCCACAGGACGCACCTTCTGTTCCTGCAAGGCACGAAGCAGTTGCATTTGAACCTCATAAGGCAGGTTGCCCACCTCGTCGAGGAATACTGTGCCGCCCCTGGCCTGTTCGAAGACGCCCTTCTTATCGGCAATGGCCGAGGTAAACGAGCCTTTGAGATGGCCGAACAACTCGCTGGGAGCCAACTCCTTGGATAGGCTTCCACAATCAACGGGAATAAATGGGCCGTCTTTGTATTGGCTCAGCTCGTGGATCATGCGGGCAATGTATTCCTTGCCCGTGCCACTCTCGCCAAGAATGAGAACGGAGAACTTGGTCGGAGCAACAAGTTCCACATGTTTGTAGAGCCGTTGCATTGCCGGACTATTGCCCCTCACCCATTGTTTGTTGCCAGGGATGAAAGGTTCCGCGGTTTCCTCTTCATTCGACGCCAAGGCCGCTGCGATCTTCTCCTCCAAGACACTCGGGTTAATGGGCTTCTTGAGGTAGTCGAAAGCGCCCAGTTTCATTGCCGAAACAGCAGTCTGAACCTCGGCATAGCCCGTCATCACGATGATGGGCACCTTGCTCTTCAGCGTCTCGCGCACCCAGGTCATCAAGATGATACCATCGCCATCGGGAAGGCGCAAATCGGTAAGGATCAAGTCGAAAGCCTTCGTCGAGATTTCAGCTTTCGCCTGTTCAAAGCGTGAGGCAAGTACTGCCTCATAACCATTCTTCTTCAGCCAGGTCTGGATCATCAGGCCGAATGAAGCATCGTCTTCCACAACAAGGATTCTACATTTCATGCCGCAAAGGTAACAATAAATTCGGCAATTCCACAAAATTCCACAAAAAAAAGCCTCGCAACGGAGTGAAGCGAGGCGATTTTGAAAAAATTGAAAACGAGCAGTTCCGCTTAAACGGATTTTTATTTGATCGATACTACCAAATAATTCGACATACCCCAGAAAGCATCCTTGTCGAGGATTTGGAGAATCAGTGAGCCTTCTTCTCCCTCTTTGATCTGATAGCTGCTTTCCGGATGATTGGTCATGACCTTGGCCTTCTTGGAGTGCAAGGGGATGATATCCAAGTCACGCTTGTTGCCCTGCATGAATTGGCTCTTGTCAAAACCTTGCTTTGAGATTTCGCTGGCTTGGAAGAGACCGCCTTTGCTGAGGACGCCCTTCTCGACCAGCCCCTGTTGCGTGGCAATGCAAATCCAAACCGTGTTCAGCATGGCATCTTGGTTCTCGATGGTAGCCTGCTGGGCTGCATTCTGGACGTTCATCTCGTCAAGGTTGGTATTCAACGTGTTGATGTTTTCGTTGAGGTCCGACACTTGTTCATTCAACTGGGCGATCTCCTGACGGCTCTGCTGCAACTCACTCTTCAGGTTCGTGATGAAAACATCCTTCTCTTCGAGTTGTTTCTTCAAGCGGCTCACCGTCTGGTTCAAAGCCTTCGACTTGGAGCCCTGTTCGGCCAATTGCTTTTCAAGATTGTTGATCTTATTACGGTTCTCCTGCAAGGTCTGTTGGATGGCATTAATCTCAGAAACGGCCTTGTTGGTGTTGCCTTCCTGGTTTTCCATCATAATGATATTCTCTTGAGCGCGCACTGATTCGAGGGCGTTCTCTATCTCATTGATGGTGTTCAAAGCTTGGTCGAAGCCACCTTTGGCAGCCACGGCCTCAGTGTAAAGGGAATCACGCTCGGCCAAAAGGGTTTGATACTTTTCCGAACGCTCTACATCACATGAAACTGCCAAAACAAAGAGCAGCGACATGGCAAAAAATGACAATTTGGTTTTCATAGGTTTGAAATATTGTTGAACTTACTCCATGCCACAGCATATTTCATACCTAATTTATAAAATAGAAACATATTTTTGAATATCAATAACTTATAACCGATTCCACAAAGAATCAAGTTTGTGGAATTGTGTGGAATTTTCCACAAAAATAGGCAAAGTGTGGATTATTGTGGAAAGTCAGAGGTAGACAAAACCCGTGTCTTTGTGGCGTGGCAAGGGAAAAATGGACGTGGACGCGTCGAGATGGACACGTTTCAAGCGAAACTGTTCGTAAAGGCTGTGCATGGCCCGTTCAGGCGTATTGTTGTTCTCGCTGAGATGGCATAACATGATGTTCTTGATGCCCGCATGATAGATTTCGGCCACAAAACGTGCCGATTCCAAATTGCTCAGGTGGCCAAAAGGGCCGGCGATTCGTTGCTTCAAAAGATAAGGATAAGACCCTTTCTCAAGCATTTCCACGTCGTAATTCGACTCGATGACAATGTTATCGGCCCTGCGAATCTGCTCTTTCACCACCTTGTCGAGCATGCCAATATCTGTCGCAATAGTCAAAGTATGTCCCTCAAAACCAAAATGATAACCTACTGCGCCACGGCCATCGTGCATCACAGGAAAAGCTAGTATGTCGATGTCACATATCGTAAAGCCCTGCATCGGCTCGATTTCATTAAAGAGCGCCGCATCCACTTTTTTTGTCGCCTTGCCTTCCTTGATCCCCTGAAAGCAATCAGCATGGGCGAAGATGGGGATGGGATATTGCTTGGTGAGCACTTCAAGACCTTTCACGTGGTCGATATGGTCGTGGGTAATCAAAATGGCTTTGATGCATTGTGGACTCAAGTCGTTCTTGCGCAGTCCCGTCAAGATCTGTTGGGCACTGATTCCCACGTCAACGAGGACTCCCTCATCCTGCTTGCCCACATAGTAGCAATTGCCGCTGCTGCCCGAGGCAAAGCTGCAAAAGACGAAGGGCGAAAGACATGAAAAGAGGTCCATTGCAAATCATTTTGGGCGCAAAAGTAGGAATTAAATTGGTTTTTTGTCTATTTTTGTCCCCCAAATTTATCAACAATGGAATACAATTTCGACCCCAATGCGGCTGCTGTAGCCAACTCTGGCATCTATGGCCTGCCTTGCACCGCCGAAGAGGCGCAAATCATCATCATACCCGTCGAATGGGAACTTACAACGAGCTACAACCGAGGCACCGTCGACGGACCCGAAGCCGTCAGGGAGGCCTCCCTTCAAGTCGACCTCTGCCACCACGACTACCCCGACTTGTGGGAAAAAGGCATCTGGTTGGACGAGTTTCCCCCAGAGCTCCGCGACCTCCACGACAAGATGGAGCCCATCAGCCAGAAACTCATCGACGCGCTGTACGACGGTTCCTACGACGAAAACCCAGAAGTTTTCGAGCCATTTTATTCCGAAATAGAAGAGGCCACCGAAAAGAAAAACGCCTGGCTGCGCGACCGCATCGCCTATTGGAAAGCACAAGGTAAAATCGTCGGCCTGTTGGGCGGCGACCACAGTTGTCCCCTCGCCTACCACCAATACCTTAATAATATAGGTGTGGAATACGGCATCCTCCACGCCGACGCCCACATGGACCTGCGCGAGGCTTTCGAAGGCTTCAAATACTCGCATGCCTCCATCTTCTACAACACAATGCAATTCAGCAACGTAAAGAAGCTGGTGCAGGTCGGCATCCGCGACTATTGTCACCAGGAGAAAGCCTTGGCCGAGAGCCAGCCCAACAGAATAAAAGTCTTCTTCGACCGCGACTGTCGCCGCCGCATGTACGAAGGCACGACATGGAAAAACATTGTGGACGAGATGGTTGCAGCCTTGCCCGAAAAGGTTTATCTCTCCATCGACATCGACGCTCTCGACCCGAAGCTCTGCCCTAACACGGGCACCCCCGTCCCTGGCGGACTGGAGTTCGAGGAGCTGATGTACTTGCTCAACCGCATCCGCGAGGCCGGCAAGGACATCATCGGTTTCGACCTGTGCGAGGTCTCCCCAGCCCCCAATGGCGGCGACTGGGACGGGAATGTTGGCGCGCGAGTGTTGTTCCACCTCTGTGGCGTGGCCTCAAAATAAAACTCGACCGTAGGTTTGAAGGCTTGTCATTCCTAGCTTAGGTTGTGCGAATGGAATCCATGCCTTCAAACCTCAAAACAGTTTTGGTATATGACCACCCCCTATTTCGGCGAAATCATCGCCCTCATCGTTGCCATCTCATGGACGGCCACAGCCCTCTTTGCCGATGTGGCGAGCCACCGCCTTGGTTCCCTGCCGCTCAACCTCATCCGCATGGTGCTATCGTGGGCTTTTCTGTCCATCATGCTTTGGGTGGTCACAGGCGCGCCTTATCCACTGTATGCCAACGGGAAAGCCTGGTTTTGGCTTGCACTTTCAGGATTGGTGGGCTACGTCTTTGGCGACTGGTGTCTGTTCAACTCCTACATTGTCTTCGGCTCGCGCTACGGGCAGCTTTTCATGACCTTGGCACCGCCTATGGCCGGCATAGCGGGCTGGCTGATGCTCGGCGAACAGATGTCGTGGCGCTCATGGCTCGCCATGCTCGTCACCTTGTCCGGCATCGCCATCTCCATTTTGGCGCGTGGCGGCGAAGGCCACAAACTCACGCTGAAGCTCCCGCTGAAAGGTATTTTGTTCGGCATCGGAGCAGGCGTTGGACAAGGTGTTGGTTTGGTACTCAGCAAGATAGGCTTGGAGCATTACGAGCGCTCCATCCCGACCGATGCGCCACAAGCCATCGTCAGAATGATGCCGTTTGCGGGTACCTACATCCGTGCCGTGGCAGGCTTCGTAGGCTTCTTCCTCATTTTGGCCATAGCCAAACAACTGCCCTTGGTCGCCAAAGGGCTTCGCGACCGCAAGGGCATGACTTTTGCCGCCCTGACCACTTTCTTCGGGCCTTTCCTCGGCGTGTCGCTCTCACTGATGGCCGTGCAATATGCCAAGGCCGGTGTAGCCTCCACCCTGATGGCCCTCACCCCCGTGCTTATCATCGTACCCTACGCCCTCATCCACAAGCAAAAAATCTCGCTGAAAGAAGTCATCGGCACCTTGATTACAATGGTCGGCGTGGCGATGTTTTTCCTGATGTAGGCATTAGTTATTATTAAAAGCAACAATCTTTTCCTTTCAAGTTGTTTTTTCCCTATCTTTGCGCCCAAATATTACATCCATTCCATAAAATGGCACTGAACAACCTTTTCACCAGAGGAAGCAGCCGCGAGAAGCACTTCTTCCCCACCTACGCCAAACAGGCGGAGACGGCTCAAGTGGCCGCAAAATACCTCAAGGAACTCGTCAAGAGCGACGACCCTGAAGAACGCAAACTGCTCACCCGCATGATCAAGAAGCAGGAAAGCACCGGCGACGAGCTGCTGCGCGAGTTCTACATCGAGCTCAATGAAGCCTTCGTCACGCCCTTCGACCGCGAGGACATGAATGCACTCGCCATGGACCTCGACAAGTTCCTCGACTTCATCAACCACTCGGCCAAAACCATCCTGATGTACAACCCCAAGAAGATCGACAAGCAAATCAAGGAGATCATCGACAACATCCACGAGGACGCCAACCTTATCAAGGAGATCTTCAATCTGATGGACGACCTCGGAAAGAACCATCAGCAAATCAGCGAGATGTGCCAAAAGGTGACCTTGATCGAACACGCCGTCGACGACATCTACGGCGACTATATCTCCTACCTCTTCACCAACGAGCACGACGAGATCGAGTTGCTGAAATACAAAGAGATAGCCCAAGTTGTGGAAGACACTACCGACCGCGCCAAGGACGTGACCACCACCGTTAAAAGTCTTATCATAAAAGAATCGTGATGAACCTCCTTACCATAGCCGTCATTCTCTCCATCCTGCTGGCTTTCGTATTTACCTTCCTCAACGGCATGAACGACGCGGCCAACTCCATCTCGACCATCATCGCCACCAAGGTGATGACCCCGATGCAAGCCATCCTATGGGCCTCGTTTTGGGAGTTCACCGCATTCATCATCATCCGTCTGGTCTTCAACCAACAATTTGCCGTGGGCAATACCATGGCAAACTTCGCTGACCAAAACGTCATCGACCCCTACCTCATCCTCTCTGCCCTCGTAGGTGCGGCCATCTGGGTGGCCATCTGCACCAAGAGCGGCATGCCCATCTCTACGTCGCACGCCCTCATCGGCGGCATTATCGGAGCGGCATGGTTCGTCAACGGAGGCAGTGTCTTGCACATGAAACCCATCCTTATCACACTGGCTTTCATTGTGTTGTCGCCACTAATCGGTCTGTTCTTAGGTTTCTTCCTCGAATGTATCTTCCTGAGGGTCTTCAAGAACACACCTCGCAAACGTGTCGACAAGATTTTCAAGGTGCTGCAGCACTTCTCGACGGCGGCATTCTGCATCGGCCACGGCTCCAACGATGCCCCCAAGACCATGGGTATCATTGCGGTGTTGATGGCTAGCGTGTTCACCACGCAGGGCGTGACGCCCGCCATGAAAGAATTCATTGCCAACTTCTATGACAGCAGCCAAGCCTTCCATATCCCCGACACTTTGGCCGTTACATGCTACATCATCATGTCGCTGGGTATCTTGATTGGCGGCAAAAACGTCATCAAGACCATGGGTGGCGGCTTGGCCAAAATCACGCCTATACGCGGCTTCTCAGCTGAGTTTGCCGGTGCCACCACCTTGATTGCCACCTCGTTCATGGGCATCCCTGTCAGCACGACGCACACCATCACGGGCGGCGTCATCGGCGTTGGCCTGACCGATGGCGTGAAATCCGTGAAATGGGTCACGGCGCGACGCATCGTCCTGTCGTGGATCCTCACCATCCCCGTGCCACTCATTATCGCGGGCGTGCTCAACCTGTTGTTCCATCTCTTACCCATCTAAGCCTATGAGTCTCAACGGTTTCTTCCAGTTTTTCGTCCCCAAGGAGACCAAATTCTATCCACTCTATCAGAAGCAGGCGGAATACATCGAGAAGGCCTCCAAACTTCTGCGACAGATGCTTATCGAGACCGACCTCGACCGATTGGAAATCCTTAAAAAAGAAATCAAGGACTGCGAGACAGGCGGCGACGAAGTGCTTACCGACTTCTACACCCAACTGTTCAGCACCATCCTGACCCCATTCGACCGCGAGGAGGTGCACGAACTCGCCGAGATGATGGACACCTTCCTCGACCGCATCGACGACTCGGCCAACATCATCCTCACACGACGTTTTCTCGCCGTGGATGAAGACCTTAACACCATGGCCGACAACATCATGTTTGCCGCCGAAAACCTCAGTGCCATCTTCCGCGACCTCGAATTCATCAATTCCGAAAACGGCAAGGAAATCGTACGTCTGTGCCACGAAATCAAGACCTTGGAACACGACAACGACGAACTCTACGGCAATTACATCAGCAAGCTCTTCGACAACGGCTACAGCCTCACCGACATCATCAAGCGGAAAGACTTAGTGCAAGTGCTTGAAAATACGACAAATTCCGTGAAGTATATATCGGATAAAGTTAGAAGTATTCTTAGTAAAATGTGATTGGCTGTTAGCTTAGCCACCAACAAGCTAACAGCTAATAGCAAAAAAATAAACCACCATGCGACAAATCATCAATAGCCTATTAGACAACGATCTCTACACCTTCAGTGTGTGCTATGCCTACCTCCAGAAATTTCCCCGCGCCATCGGCCAATACACCTTCGTCGACCGCAACAACACGGTCTATCCCGAAGGCTTCGCCGAAAAACTGAGGGAACAATTCGACAGTTACGCCAACCTCCGTATCACCGACGAGGAAGTACAATTCATGAAGCGCAAATGCTACTACTTCCCGCTGTGGTTTTTTACTTTCCTGCGCGGTTTCCACATGAAGCCCTCTGAGGTCGAGGTAAGCCAAGACGAGGAAGGCCATCTCCACATCCAGGTGACCGGATTACTGTGGCGCACCGTGTTTTGGGAGATGCCCATCCTGGCCACCGTCAGCGAGCTGATGCACGAGCTGAAAGGCGAGTTTGAGACCTACGACGCCGAAAAAGAATACCAGAAGTCCTACGACAAGGCCATCCGGCTCATTGGCAACGGTGTGAAGTTCAGCGACTTCGGTACGCGTCGCCGTTTCTCGTTCGACCATCAGGAACGTGTCATCCAGAGCTTCATTGCGGCACAAAAGCAGTTCACCAAGACCTGCTTTGTGGGTACCTCCAACGTACTGCTCGCCATGAAATACGACCTCACCCCCATTGGCACAATGAGTCACCAGTTTATCGAGACCTGCTCGCTTTACGGCTACAACGAGGCCAACTACCTCGCCATGGACTACTGGCAGGACGTGTATGCTGGTAGCCTCGGTGTGTTCCTTTACGACACCTACACCCGCAAGGCCTTCTTCCAAAACTTCACCACGCTGCATGCCAAGCTGTTTGACGGCTTGCGCGTCGACAGCGGCGACAACTACGAAGCCTTGGAAGAGATCATCGCAAAATACAAGGAACTCGGCATCGACCCGGCGCAGAAGTCCATCATCTTCAGCAACGGTCTCAACGTGGACGAGGCCTTAGCCATCCACGAGGCAGTGAATGGGAGAATGCAAGACTCGTTCGGCATTGGCACCCATTTGACCTGCGATGTCGACAACGTGAAGGCCATGAACATCGTGGTGAAGCTCACAGCAGCCAAGATCACCGAGAAACGCACATGGAAGAAAGTGGTCAAGCTCAGCGACGACCTCGGCAAATACACCGGCGACCCCGAGGAAATCGAGATCTGCAAGAAGACGCTGGAAATTAGCTAAATGCTTTCCCGTGCAATTAAGCAAAAAAAATCCCTAACTTGATAATCAATCAGTTAGGGATTTTTGTTTCTTTGTGCCCCGAACAGGAGTCGAACCTGCACACCTCTCGATATACGCACCTGAAACGTACGCGTCTACCAATTCCGCCATCGGGGCTTGGTGATTGTGCCCAGGACAAGAGTCGAACTTGCATGCCGTAATCGGCACCACCCCCTCAAAGTGGCGTGTCTACCAATTTCACCACCTGGGCTTGAAATCGGCTGCAAAGATACAACTTTTTTCAATGCCGTAACCATTTGGGGAAAAATTTTGCGATTTTTTTTCATCGTATCACTTAATTTCCTATTTTTGAACCGCTTAAAAGTTACAATTATGCTTACAGAAAAAGATCTTCAACAGCTTTCAGAGAGAGACATCACTGAAAATCAAGTAATAAACCAAGTCGCGCAACTGAAAAGAGGCACGAAATTCGTCCAACTGATGCGCCCAGCCACCATCGACGATGGCATCGAACGCATTGACGAGGAACAACGCGACATGCTTACCGCCATTTTTGAGGCCGACAAGGAGTTCTACCAGTTCACCAAGTTCGTCCCCGCATCGGGCGCGGCCTCACGCATGTTCAAGGACCTCTTCGCCTTCGCTGACAGCGGCGAAGAGACCAAGTTCACCGACATCTTCTTCGCCCACATCCACAGCTTCGCCTTCTTTGACGACCTCAACGAAGCCACAAAACGCATCTATGGCTCCGACATCGACACAATGCTGCAACAAGGACGTAAAGTGGAAGCAGTCAAAGCCTTGCTCCTCGACGACGGATTGGCCTACGGCAAGCTGCCCAAGGCTTTGCTGAAGTTCCACCACTACCCCACTTTCAACCGCTTGGCCATGGAAGAGCATCTGGTGGAGGCCGCCCGCTATGCCACCGACAACGAAGGTGTGGCCAAACTTCACTTCACTGTCTCACCCGAACACGAGGCGCATTTCAAGGCTGCTGTCAACGCGCTGAAAGACAGCTATGAAAAGAAATACGGTGTGAGCTACGGCATCACCTTCTCGTGCCAAAAACCCTCCACGGACACCGTGGCCATCGACAACGAAGGCAACCTGTTCCGCGAAGCCAACGGCAAGATCCTGTTCCGCCCGGGCGGACACGGTGCACTCATCGAGAACCTCAACGACCTCGGCGAGGAGATTGTCTTCATCAAGAACATCGACAACATCGTGCCCGAAACGAAGGCCGAGACGACCATCATATATAAAAAGGTGTTGGCGGGTCTCCTCCTTCACCTTCAGCAACGCACTTTCGACTATCTCGAAATGCTCGACGAAGGTGCAGTCACCGACGAGGAATTGGACGAAATCATCGCTTTTGCCAAAGACGAACTGATGATTGACATCCCCGACTTCGTGAAAGACTACTCGAGCATCGAAAAAGTTGATTATCTGTACAACAAGCTCAACCGTCCGATGCGCGTGTGCGGCATGGTGAAGAACGAAGGCGAACCCGGCGGCGGCCCCTTCTGGGTGAAGGACGACGACGATGAGGTGTCGCTGCAAATCATCGAGTCGTCGCAAATCAACCACGGCGACGCAGCGCAGGAAGCCGTTTTCAAGGCATCGACCCACTTCAATCCCGTCGACCTTGTGTGCGGCTGCTGGAACTACAAAGGCGAAGCCTTCAACCTAACGGATTATGTCGACGCCAACACGGGCTTCGTCTCCAACAAGTCGAAGGACGGCCGCGAGCTGAAAGCCCTGGAGTTGCCTGGCCTCTGGAACGGTGCCATGGCCGACTGGATCACCATCTTTGTAGAAGTGCCTATCGAGACCTTCAACCCCGTGAAGACGGTGAACGATTTGCTGAAGCCGATGCATTGCTGACCGACGAGACCTTCACTTCCCTATACCGCTCAATCGCCTCGATGATTTCGTCGTTGTCGTCGCTGATGGTAAGCATCATGTTCTTGAAAAGGCCGCGATCACTAAGGTCTTTCAAGAGCGTATAGGCAGGCATGAAGTTAGTGTAATAGTCCTTGCCCATGAAGATCATCGGGCTGGCAAAGCCCACGCTTTCGTAGTGGTTCTGCCCAGCATCCTGAAAGATTTCCTGCATAGTGCCTGCGCTACCTGGCGTATAGATGATTCCACCTTTGGCGATGGTGACAATACCATCCTCGCGCACGCTGTTGTCGAAATACTTGGCGATGTCGGTGGCGAAAGGTGCCGTCGGCTCGTGACCGTAATACCACGTTGGGATGGCCAAGCTTCGGTATTCGGTTTGTATAGGGAAGCGCTCCATCACCTCAAACGAGCGACGAAGCCAGCCTTCATCACTAAAAGTAGGAGAAGGCGCCAGCATATCCACCGCCTCGTTGGTCTCGGCCTCGCTCCTTCCTGCCATCCAAGCACCTAAATGGGCAGCCTCCATGGCACCTGGGCCTCCACCTGTCACCATCAAGCGTCCCATCTCAGTGAGTCTCTTGCTTAAGAAAACGATTTGGCGATAACCAGCCTCGTCGCGCCGCCGCGCATGACCGCCCATCACGCCGACGATGTCTTTCTCATCATAATGCTCAAGCATCTTGTAGAGCAAATGCGTGATGAAATGATCGTGCAGAGCACGAGCCAGTGTCTCGCTCAGCGTGTGGTCATATTTTCCCTGTTTGATATAATGACGATACACCTTAGTGTCATAGCACTCTTCAAAGGTCTTCTCGTCGTGATAGTCATAACCAGAATACAATATCTTGCTATTATACAAGCATTTAGGACAAGTTGAGAAAGGCTTTCCCAAACGAGGAATATAAGAAGACAGCTTCTCCGAGCCCATTTGTTCGAGCATTAGCTCAAAGTATTTATGTTCGTCAGAGCCCACTTTTTCAATGAAGGCTTTCCTGCCATTTTCTTTCTTACGAATCATATCAGCGATATTAAATCTTTGACTATAAAATAGATACAAACACAGGCATAAATCACCTTAATGCCCGTGCCAAACAAGAAACCGACAAACGACCCCAAGGCCGAACGCCACGCCAAATGGTCGTCGGTGCCCGCATTCTTCTCGCCAATATAGGCTCCTAAAAAAGGCCCCAACAACACTGCAATGAATCCGATGGGGAAAACCAAGGTGACGAGAAGGCCTAAAAACAAGCCTATTGTGCTGCCCCGCACACCCGCTTTGGTACCACCGAACTTCTTGGTTCCCCACACAGGGACGACATAGTCGACCGCAAAGACAATAGCTCCAACAACACCCATAATCACCAGAAAACGTGTAGAATAATCGATGCCTTCAACAAATGAAAGTGCCAATAAAGCCAAGAAACTAAAAGGTGTACCTGCAATGCCAGGCACCACAGCACCCACCAATCCAATCAATGCCAAGATAATTGCGGCAGCAATAAGTACGTATATCATTTCCGATTGTTATTTATTACGCTGCGAAATTACAAAAATCGTGCAAATCGCAGTTTTTCAAAGGCGTATTTTGTTTTTCAGAAAAAATGCCTTACATTTGCGCCATAAAACGCCAATGTATGAAGAAACTGCTACTCATAATAACATTAATCATCTCAACCTCAACGCTTTTCGCCTACGACTTCATCCATCCTATGGGTGGGCGCGCAGCGGCGATGGGTGGAACTTCCGTAGCCTCGCAAGGCCTCTGGGCGATGCAAAACAACCCTGCGGGGATGGCCAACTTGGAGAAAATCAGCCTCGGACTCTACTACGAAAACCGATGGATGCTACCCGAAACAGCCTACAAATGCGGTGCCTTCGCCCTGCCCACCAAATTCGGCACCTTGGGAGTGAGTTTCAACCAATTCGGCTCGTCGAAATACAACGAGAACAAATTTGGACTCGCCTACGCCAAAGCTTTCGGACGCTACCTGCAAATCGGCCTCCAGCTCGACTACCTCCTGCTGAAAATCGGCAATGAATATGGTAGTTTCAAGGCCGTCACCTTTGAGTTGGGCATTCAATCGCAAGTCACTGACAAACTGACGCTTGGCACCTATATCTTCAACCCCGTCAATTTCAGTTTCGAGCAGACGTTGAACCACGAGAGAATCCCCATTGTGTTTCGGTTTGGCTTGGCCTACAAGTTCACGAAAGATTTCATCGGACAGGCCGAAATCGAGAAGAACACGGACCGCGAGGGCGTCAGCCTGCGTGGCGGATTGGAATACGAAGCCGTGAGAAACCTATACATCCGTGCCGGTGTGCAAACCAACCCGGGCATCTTGAGTTTTGGCCTCGGCTACGCCATACGTTTCGCCCAAATCAACGTGGCAGCACAACTGCATAACGAATTGGGGTCCTCCATCCAGATAGGTATGATTTTCAGTATTGGAAAGTGATATGAAACGGTTGATTCTTATCATATTATCCCTGTTTACTGTTTCGTTTGCAAGAGCCCAAATTGCCGTCGACACGCTTAGCACCGAAGCTTTGAACCAACTGCTCATCGAGCAAGTGGAACGGCTGGCCGAAGACAGTGACGACGACGCTGACTTCGAGGAATTG
Organism: uncultured Bacteroidales bacterium; assembly: GCA_947164955.1. Classification (GTDB taxonomy): domain Bacteria; phylum Bacteroidota; class Bacteroidia; order Bacteroidales; family F082; genus Limimorpha. The sequence goes on from CAMUYT010000016.1 coordinate 22,390, forward strand.
CTGGACAACTACATCTTTTTCAGCGAAAACCCCGTCAACATCAACAGCGATGAGGTGATGCGGTTGGTTGAGTTGCGCCTGCTCAGCGCGTTCCAATACGAAGCGCTGCAAAAATACCGCCGCTACTACGGCGATTTCATGTTCTTAGACGAGTTAGAGATGGTGGAAGGCTTCGACGAACAGACCTTGGCCATCATCAAGCCAGTGATTTGCATCGAAAAAGACAAAAGCAAGGACAAACTGAGCTTCAAAAACATGGGTCGCTACGGCAAACACCAAATTGTTGGTCGATATGAGCAAGTCCTTGAGAAACAGCAAGGTTATGCCCCTATCGATGATTCGTCACTTTTGGCCAAGCCGAACTCGCGCTACCTCGGTAGTCCGCAAAAACTGCAATTCAAATACACCTATAATTATAGGAACAAGGTTAGGGCGGGATTCGTTTTGGAAAAAGATGCTGGAGAGATGTTCTTCACCGACAAGGTGAGCGACACCATCCAGAGACTGTTGGGGAAAAATTACCGCAAAGGCTTCGATTTCGTTGGTTTCCATCTCTATGCCAAGGACTTGGGCATTGTGAAAGCCGCTGTTTTGGGCGACTATCAAGTGGCTTGGGGACAGGGGCTTACGTTGTGGTCAGGGATGAGTTTCGGCAAGGCGGGTGCGGGAAGCAGCGTGATGAAGCAAGGTCGTGGCATCACGCCCAAAGGCTCTGCCAGCGAGTATTCGTTCATGCGCGGTGCGGCAGTCACCCTCGGTGGAGGCCCCTTCAGCGGCACTGTGTTCTACTCCAACCGCTGGATTGATGCCAATGTCAGCGTGGCCGACAGCTTAGATGAGGCCGAACTCGTCAGTAGCCTGCAAGAGACTGGTTATCACCGCACCATCGGCGAGTTGCAAGACCGCCATGCCATCCGGCAACAGGTTGTGGGCGGGCATCTGGCTTTCGCCATCGCCCATTTCGAGGTGGGCTACACTGCGCATCACACTTGGCTCAGCACACCCTTACAACTCAAGCCTTCGCATTACAACCAGTTCTATTTCCAAGGACAAAAGTTGACCAATCAAGGCATTGATTTCAAGTATGTTAAAGGCAAGTTTGCTGTCTTTGGCGAGGCTTCGATGAGCTATAATCCTGACACCACGGCCTTACAAAAAGCCCTGAAACCTGCTTTTGCCGGCTTGGCAGGAATGACCTTCAAACCAGCAGGTTACCTCAATTTCACGATGCTCTATCGCGACTATGGCAAGACCTACCAAAACCTTTTGGGCAATGCCTTTGGTGAAGGCAGCCGCAACCAAGGGCAGCGAGGCATCTATCTCGGCGTAGAAGCGGCACCCGCACCTTATTGGAACATCCTCGCCTACGCCGACCATTTCCAGTTCACCTGGCTAACCTCGCAAGTCAACGCGCCGAGTCGCGGCCACGACTACTATCTGCGCATCAGCCATAGTTTCAACCGTCGCACCAATGCCTACCTGCAATTCCGCTCGAAGACCAAGATGAAAAATTCGACCGATGCCTTTGTCTTCAGCCACTACCCCATCTTCTACACCAAGAACGCCGTGCGCTTCAACATCAACTACCAGATTGGCCGCGACTTCCACTTCAGCAACAAGGCCGAATACGCTCATTACCGCAACGACGACGGCACCAATGAGCACGGGTATTTCCTCTGCCAGGACATCGCCTACAAACCTGAAGACAAACCCTTTAGCCTCACCTTCCGCTACGCTATCTTCGACGCCAAGGACTACAACGCCCGCATCTATGCCTACGAAAATGATGTGCTCTATTCTTTCAGCGTGCCAGCCCTCTACGGCAAAGGGATGCGCTTCTATCTGTTAGGCAAAGTCAAGCTGTTCAACGCAACCCTTTACGCCCGCATCGGGCGCACCGTCTACAGCGACCGCGACGAGATCGGCAGTGGCCTGACGCTGATTGAGGGGAATCACAAGACCGATTTGAAGGTGGAGGCGGTGTGGAAGCTGTAATATAAAACAAGAAAATCCCGACCGAAGCCAGGATTTTCAAGAACCAAAAACCAAAATTTATGAAACCTTTTACTTGTATCCAAAAGTAATCGGACACAGGTCTTTATGATAAGAACCACTGCAAAAATACATATTTTTTGAATATTACAAACCTTTTTACCTCAAAAATCATATTTTTTTATGGATTTTGAATAAAAATCCACATACTTTTGACTCTCAATACAATTGAATTAACAAAGCAGCACATTTTCCATGCATTATGTCATTTTTTCGCCTCCTTGCTTGACAAACATTCACTTTTTTACTATATTTGCAACCAAATTCAAAAAACACACAACTATGGAAAAATTCATGGACAAACTGGTCGCTGCTATCATGACCCACGACGGCCTCAACGAAACCGAAGCCAAGGCCAAACTCAACCTGATCTACATCAAGATGGGGCAATCGGAAATCAAAGCCTTCGTCGACGAATACATCGACTGGCTGATGACCGAGAAGCAATTGAATTATAAGGCCATTCTACAGACGCCTGATCACCAATTGCACGACATCTATCTGTTTGAGTTCAAACACTAATAGCCATCGTGACGCATGTCATAAAGCTCGTCAAGGTGCTTTTTGAGCCGGCGAGCCATGGGCCGGAAGGTGTAGTAGGTGATGGTGGCTGAAATGGGCGCGCCCACCAACGGCAGCACCTTTCCAACGCCTTTGGCAAAACCTTCCTTGGTCATGTTGACGCCAATCCATTGGGCTATCTTAATGGCATATTGCGCCATGACCGTCTCAGAAATCCGGATACCTGCGCTCTTTGAGACCTGCCCCACCACCTTCGTCAAGGCCTCAACAGCCAATTTGTTGCCCATCATCGCACCCACAAAAAGCGTCATGATGTTGAGCGACTCATCATCCAATTGGTGGTTGACATCGGTCAACGAAGGCCAGCCGTAAAGGTAAATCAGTTTCTGCATCAACGAAAGGATATGGCCATAGAACTGGGTAAGGTCGGTGGGAATGGTGCCCGCCATCCACCAACCGCCTGGCAAACCCATCAACGCCGAAGTGCCACACACCATCGTGAGATGATAGCTGATGCATTGGTTGGCCAACTTGTCGATCTCTTTCTTGTCAAGCACCTTGAGTGGACTTTCGTTCAACGCTGTAATCACCTCCATGGGAGTGCAGAACTTGGAGAGCTCCTTGGTCAGGAACTCGTCGCGGTCGACCTTCACAAAAGGCAGCTTCAGGCTCGCAGCCAGCACCTTGTTCCATAGGGTCAGGCTTTTTTCTTTGTTTTCAGTATCCATATTTCTCTTTCCATTTCTCACGCAGGTTCTTGCGCAACTCGCGCTCACGTGGGTTATCTTGTGGTACATACAAAACCGTGCCAGAAATCGCGTCGGGCAAAAATTCTTGCTCCACAAAGTTGCCAGCATAGGCATGGGCGTATTTGTAACCATCGCTATAACCGAGGTCTTTCATCAACTTGGTTGGAGCATTACGAAGGTGCAAAGGCACTGACAAGTCGCCAGTCTTTCGCACAAGCTCTTGCGCCGCATCGATGGCGGCCACGGCTGCGTTGCTCTTTGGTGATGAAGCCAAATAGGTGACCGTCTGTGCCAAAATGATACGACTTTCGGGCCAACCTATTTTGTTGACAGCATCAAAACAAGCATTGGCCAACAGTAAGGCATTGGGATTGGCATTGCCGATGTCCTCCGAAGACAAAATGAGCATACGGCGGGCAATGAAAAGCGGGTCCTCCCCTGCCTCAATCATGCGGGCAAGGTAATACAAGGCAGCGTTGGGGTCGCTGCCGCGCATACTCTTGATGAAGGCCGAGATGATGTCGTAGTGCATCTCGCCTTGCTTGTCGTATTTCACCAAATTGCTCTGGATACAATCGGTCGTGAAGTCATTGGTGATGACCAGCTCCTCAGCGGTTTCATCCAAGTCGTTCAACGAGGTAACCACCAACTCAACGGCATTCAGCAATTTACGCCCGTCGCCGCCACTGATCTGCATCAAGGCTTCAGGCTCCTTGACGGTGATTTTCT
>CAMUYT010000017.1 GCA_947164955.1 uncultured Bacteroidales bacterium
CACCGGAATCATCATCATCCTTCCTTTCATATTAGGAAAGTGGGAGAAGGGGAAAGCCGCGATGCGATGGGTTGGAGGGGCTTGGTTCGCCATCATTTTCGGATTAGCCTTCGTCTATTCCCTCGTCCGCGAACCCATCATCCAATTCAGCACGATGCTATTCTGTTATCCGTTCTTGGTCATTGTGCTTTTCTCGTTCCACAAGAGCCGCACAATGAGCCCATGGCAAAAGGCAATCACAGTGGCTGCCCTCTTGTTTGTCGGGGTAGTTTCGTTGATCAACACCCGCGATTACTATCATAACACGTACCACCAAGGCTACGACGGCATAGCAGCGAAAATGGAAGTGGACAACGCATCGTATGGCAACCAAATCCATTTTGCCACGGTCACGGGCATCCGCGAAGCCGCCGAGTATTATCAAGAACCTTTAGGCATAGAAAACCGTTCCGTCTTCGACCGTGACAACACCCTATCCGACTTCCATCAATGGCTCGACGAGTGTCGAGAAACCCCGATGCTCGGCTTCGGCTGGACCGACTATGCTGCTCCGGTTTGGGAAACAGCAGCTGTGGCCCATTACCCGTATCTTGTCAAGAAAAACGACTGGTTCACATCGCGCTATCTCACCTTAAGCAAGAGTCCGACGGAAGGCGCACAATACCTTCTCAACGAGTTAAGCACTGATTCCTGCCGCTACGTTGAAGGCCAGGAATGGGGGCAGGCTTGCACCTTCTCATGCGACTCACTGCCAAAAGATGTCGAGGCATTGGGCATCGTTATCCACTTTCACAACGAGGTGGAGCTCAACAACTGCGTTGCCGTTATCGAGGTTCACGATGCCAAGTCGGATTCGCTTGTCTTATGGAACAGCTCTATGGCTGATGACGGGCGTTTCCTTCCCGGCAATCATGCCATCGCCGACGCCATCCTTTTCAGCGATGACTTCAAGCCCGAAGGCAAGACCATCAAGGCCTATCTCTGGAACCAAGACAAGAGGCCTCTCGTCGTGACCAAGCTAAGCTATTATTACACGAAGAAGAGCCCCGTCTTGACGGGATTATACGAACCATTAAACTAAGAAAGTTTTTTTGGTACAATTTTTGCAAGTTTTCTTTTCGTAACCAATAATTATTATTGTTATGAAAAAGACTATTCTGGCTCTTGCCATCGTGTTGATGACGATTACGTCATTTGCACAAGAAAACAATGAAAAACCATTCCGCGTACCGAGCGGCTACAAAGGCTTTTTGGAAACAGGTCTTGGCGGCGTTTGGAATCAGTACAGTGTTGACGGCTATCTATACCAAATATCAACGACACACGGCTACCAATTCAACGACAAGGTTTTTGCCGGTCTTGGCGTCGGCTATGGCGTCGGCATCTTCAGCTCGCCCAAGCTCGTTCCGTTCTACGGCTCGTTCCGCTATGTGTTCATGCCCACCAAAAAGGCAAGTCCTGTGGTTAGGGCCCGTGCAGGTGCCTACTACTCCATGAAGAACTTCGGTCCCTACGGCGACGTGGGTGTTGGCGTACGCTTTGCCACCAAAAGTCGTATCGCTTTTAACCTGATGGCGACATACTCTTATTACCACAACGTCACCGTCACACATTATCACTCGAATTTTATGACTATGTATCCCAGTTACTACGAAGACAGGCAAGACAACATCTCAAATGTCTCATTGGTCTTTAGCCTTGAATGGTAAAGGACAAAAAAATCACACAGAACTACTTCCGCAACGAAAAAAAAACCTATTTTTGCCCTCAAATTTTGAAAACTATGACAGAAGACTCTCAATTTGTATTGGACGAAGCCACTGAAAGCATGGACAACACCATCAAGCACCTGGAGCACGAGTTTCAGGGCATCAGGGCAGGAAAAGCCAGTCCGGCGATGCTGAACGGCGTTATGGTTGAATACTACGGTACGACGGTGCCCATCGAGCAGACCGCCAACATCGGCTGCACCGATGCCCGCATGATTGTGGTGCAACCCTTCGACAAGAGTGCACTCGGCAACATCGCCAAGGCCATCTTGAACGCCAACTTGGGCTTCAACCCCATCAACAACGGTGAAATCTTGCGTATTGCCGTTCCCGCCTTGACCGAGGAACGCCGTCGCGACCTCGTGAAACGCACCAAGACCGCTGCCGAGGAAGCCAAAGTGGGCATCCGTGGCATCCGCCGCAACGCCAACGACGACGCCAAGAAACTCGAAAAAGATGTGATTTCGGAAGATGAGTCGAAACTCCTTCAGGAAGAAATCCAGAAACTTACGGACAAGTACATCAAGAAGATTGACGACCTCACCGAACTGAAGTCAAAAGACATCCTCACGGTGTAATCATTACACGTTGAGATTATTTATTTCACGCAGAATCCGCAGAAATGCAAAGCATTCAACGCAGTTAAATCGCAGAAGCCTAACGGACGTATACTTTACGTCGCTTTACGCTTCCCATAGTTCTGCGGATTCTGCGTGAGAAACATTAGAGAACATTCTCAATCGCCATTTCAAACAGCCGTCCCAAAGGAAGTCCGAAGCATTGTGCCTGCTTGGGGATGATGCTGGCCTCCGACATGCCTGGGACGATGTTCGCCTCGATGAAGAACACGCCCTCGTCGCTGACGATGTAATCCATGCGGACAAAGCCCTTGCATTCCAGCTTTTCATATAGCATCGCCGTCGTCGCCTTGATTTCGATTTCGGTGTCTTCGTCCACCTGCGCGGGCGTGATTTCGTCGCACTTGCCAGCGGTGTATTTGGCCTCATAGTCGAAGAACTCGTTCTTGCTGCAAATCTCGGTGAGCGGGAAGACCATCATCTTACCTTTGTATTCCATGGCGCCGCAGCCAAACTCGCGTCCGTCGACGAACTTCTCGCACATGATCTGACGGCCAGCGGCACGTGCCGTAAAAATGGCAGGTCCAAGTTCTTCCGCCGTCTTCACTTTGGTCACGCCCACGCTGGAACCGTTGCAGGTCGGCTTGACAAACAGCGGCAGTCCCAGCTTCTTGATGATGGCATCGGCATCGTATTTCTCACCTTCATTGATCAGCACTGAAGGCGCCACCTTGACGCCGTAGGAAGCCACAATGCGCTTGCAGAAATCCTTATGGAACGTGAGTGCGCAAGTGGTCAAGGGCGAAGAAGTGCAAGGAATGCCCAACAGTTCAAGATACCCCGAAAGCGGACCGTTCTCCCCTGGCTCGCCATGCACCGCATTGAAGGCCACGTCGAATTTTGTCCTGTGACCGCCCACTGAAATGGAGAAGTCGTTCTTGTCGACATCCACGCGGGTGCCATCCTTCAGAAGTCCATACCATCCTTTTTTCGACACGACGATAATCTTCGAATTATATAGCTCAGGGTTCAGGTTTTGCTTCACCACCTGAGCACTTTTGACAGAAATTTCGAACTCACCCGAATCTCCGCCACAAATAATTGCTACGTTTTTCATATTTTTTGTAATTTTGTCGGTTTAAACTTCATAACAATAAAAGCACTCAAAATTGAGTTGTAAAAACACGGCTAAATTAGTAAAAATAGTAGAATATGGGACGACTTCAGTTTCTCAAGGACAAGAAATTTTATCTCAACCTGTTGCTCATACTGCTGCTTTGCGGAGTATTACTATGGCTAACATTCAGGTTGTTAGACAAATACACACGACACGACAAAGTTTACACCATGCCCGATTTCGTGGGTCAAGACTATCGTGAGGTGAAGCGAAATTATTCGCGCGACTTCAATTTCATCCTCATCGACAGTGTTTATCCCAAGGGTCAAGAGCCTGGAAGCGTCTACCAACAAGACCCCTTGCCTGGCTCGAAGATCAAGAAGGGGCGTAATGTGTATGCCATCATCGTAGCCGTCACGCCCGAAAAGACCATCATGCCCAACTTGAAAGGCATTTCTTTGCGTGAGGCCATTGGGCGACTTGAGTCGAGTGGATTGGAGGTTGACCATTTGGATTACGTCGACTATTCCTATAGGAACAACATCATCGAGCAGTTGTACCAGGGCAAACCTGTCGAACAAGGCACCGAGCTCGTGAAAGGCAGCAAAATCGCCCTGCGCGTTGGACTCGGACAAGACAAAACCAACGTGAAAGTCCCCAATCTCATTGGCAAGCCTGCCGAAGAGATCAAACGGGTCTTGAACCTGGCAGGACTCAACCTGGGAACGGAGACTTCGGAAGACTACGACAGCATCCAATACATGTGTGTCAGACGCATGTCGCCCGGTCCAAGTTCAGGGACAGTCAAAGCAGGCACTTACATCGACGTGTGGTATCACTCCAGCCGCACCCTTGATTTCAAGAAGGAGATGAAAGAGCTGCTGCACGAAGACTCTATCACCAACATCCCGCAAACCATTCAAATAGATACAATTACAGAAACCATAGAGACAACCGATTATGAAGAAACTGAAGATGAGTTTTAAGGTATTTGCCCTAACCATAGGTCTTGGGCTTTTCGCCACACAAGCCCTGGCACAAGAAATATTGACCCCTTTCCGTAGCACCAGCGAACAGGCACCCGTTAGGAGAAGCGTCGCGGAAGCTCGGTTTTTGCCTTTTTTCGACGATTTCAGTCGGTCGTCGCTCTATCCCGACTCGACGAAATGGACCGACAACAGTGTGCTGGTCAACGACGGCTTCACCCTATGTCCGCCCAACCGCAACGGTGCCACGTTTGACGTGCTCGATGCCAACGGCAAGGTATACAGCTATGCCATCAGCAACGCTTTTGTTGCAGAATACCTTACGTCGGTGCGTATCCGCCTCGACTCCATCATGGAGCCCGAGCCGCGCGCCCTCACCCCTGCCGACTCGATCTATCTGAGTTTCTACTACCAACCGCAAGGCAACGGCAACGCTCCTGAGACACAAGACTCGCTTGTGCTGCAATTTGGCACCACTACCGAACATCAGGAGTTCCTTTTCCTCGACTATCAAAACGTCAGCATTGCCGACATCTTCTTTGAGATGCAAGTCGACACGCTGTTTCCTGGCGACACGGTTTGGTCGTTTGCGGGCTGTCAACCTGGCCTATACACCATCATCACCGACACACTGACCCCTTCCGTACAAGGCGAGATTGCCCTCCCCTGCGACTCGGTCTTCACCACCGTGACCGACACCACATGGTATCATATTTGGAGCGTTGCCGGCCAGAAGCTCGAGACCTTCATGGAGGAAAACGATGGCCAATATTTCAAGCAAGTGATGATTCCCATCCGCGACTTAAAGTATTTCCGCAACGACTTCTATTTCAGGTTCTACAACTACGCCAGTATCGTGAGTTCATCGCTGCCAGCCAACCGTAGCAACGAAGACAACTGGAACATCGACTTCGTCTATCTCAACATCAACCGTTCGAGTGCCGACACCGACTATCCCATGCTGACCTTCTCGGGCAGACGGCCTACGTTCTTCAACCGTTACCAATCCATCCCCTATCGCCAATACCGTGTCAACCCCAATGCCGCTTTGCGTGAGAACCTGGAGCTCGACATCGCCAACCTCGACGGCATTGACCATGAAGTCAACTATTACTATAAGGTGCAGCAAATCGGTGGAAGCCAGCAATACGAGCGTCATTTAGACCCTGTCGCCATCCATCCCTACAAGCAGTCGGGTTACCTGCAATGTCCAGAATACGGTGAGTCGCCGGCCTGCCCTTATGTCGGCGAGCTCTTTGCACTCAACATGTGGTACGACTCGGTTTCCTACCTTATCAGCCACTACATCTCCGACCTCACTGCCACGCCCTCTTTGGCCGACTCTATGGTATATCGCATTGGCATGTACAACTACTACGCATACGACGACGGCACACCTGAGCTTGGCTTTGGCGTACGTCCTGCAGGTGGCCAGTTTGCCGTCAGGTTCGACTTGGCCGATTACGACACTATCCAAGGCGTGCAGTTGCTTTTCAACCATACGCTCAACGATGCCAACAACAAGTATTTCGACATCGTGGTCTGGAAAGACGAGAACGGTAAACCTGGTGAAGAGATCTATCGCTTCGCCAACCAACGTCCCCAATGGCAAGACCAAATGTACCGCTTCAGCTATTACAAATTCGACAAAACCGTGGCCGTGGCCGGTGCTTTCTACATCGGCATCGAGCAACGCAGCGACGACCTCATCAACATAGGATTCGATGCCTCTATCGACAACAGAGACTACAACTTCATCAACACCAACGGCTCGTGGCAAAACAGCAGTGCCCATGGTTCGCTGATGATCCGTCCCGTTGTGGGTCCCTCCTATTTCATTGGCCTTGAAGAGCAAGAAAGCCAAAACGCATTGCGTCTTTATCCCAATCCCGTCAGAAACACCCTCCATCTCGAAAGCGACATCAACGATGGCGTAGTGAGTATCTTTGACCTCATGGGTCGCATGGTGTATCAAGGAGCCTATCAACAAGAGATCTCCGTTGGCGAACTCAACGACGGATTGTATTTTATCCGCCTCGTCGGCTCTGAAGGACAAGTCATCAACCAAAAATTCACCATCGAGAAATGAACGACGACATCAACGAAGTCCTTGACAACGAGCTGACCGAAGAAAGCACTGAGCTCTACGAACATATACGTATGAACGTCGACCCGGGCCAGCAGCCCGAGCGCATCGACACCTACTTGACCAACCATCTGTCGAACATCTCACGCAACCGCGTGCAAAATGCGGCTAAGGCTGGCAACATTTTGGTGAACGACAAGGTCGTCAAGCAAAACTACAAGGTTAAGCCTGGCGACATCATCTCCATCGTGTTCACCTACCCGCCTCGCGACGCCGACATCAAGCCTGAAGCCATCCCGCTCAACATCGTCTACGAAGACGACGACGTCATCGTCATCAACAAGCAGGCGGGCTTGGTGGTGCACCCCGGCCATGGCAACTTCGACGGCACCTTGCTGCATGGTTTGGCTTACTATTTTGAGCAGACCCACCAGAACATCGAGAACCGCTTCGGCTACTTGGTGCACCGCATCGACAAGGACACCACCGGCCTGATGATTGTGGCCAAAAACGAGGCTGCACAAGCCGTGTTGGCCCACCAGTTCTTCGAGCACACCATTCACCGGCGTTACTATGCCTTGGTTTGGGGCGACTTCGAAGAAGAGGAAGGTACCATCGAGGGCAATATCGGGCGTAGCGTGAACGACCGCCGCAAAATGACCGTCTATCCCAACGGCGACTACGGAAAGGATGCCATCACCCATTGGCGAGTGCTGGAACGCTTTGGTTATGTGACGCTTAACGAATACCACCTTGAGACGGGCCGCACCCACCAAATCCGCGTGCACTCGCAATACATTGGCCATCCTTTGTTCAACGATGCCATGTATGGCGGTGACGTGATTTTGAAAGGAACAACTTTCTCGAAATACAAGCAGTTCATCGACAACTGCTTCAAAATCATGCCACGCCATGCGCTACATGCCAAAGAGTTGGGGTTCGTGCACCCCACCACAGGCAAGCAGATGATGTTCACGTCCGAGTTGCCTGACGATATGACGCAGGTGTTGGAGAAATGGCGCACCTACCTGAAGGCCAGGAATTTGTTGGACGAGTGATGGGCTATCACCCCTTCGGGGTTATATAATCATGTGTCGGTATTATCCGGCAGGGGTTTACACCGCCTGCCTCACGTGGCTGTCACCCCCTCGGGGTTCCTTTCTGTTTCTCGGCCAAAGCCTTGTCTAAATCGAGGAGGAAGCTGCGAGTTTTGTCGAGCGTTTCCAAGAGGATGATGCGCTCTTCATAGTCGCTGAAGCGCTCCTTGAGGGCTTGCTTGGCGCCGGCAAGCGTGTAGCCTTTCACCTTGAGCAATTGATAAATGACGTGCACATAGCGCACGTCACGCTCGGTAAAGAGGCGATTGCCTTTCTTGTTTTTGCGCGGGCGCAACACGTCGAACTCCTTTTCCCAATAGCGGATCATTGAGGTGCTGACACCGAACAAATCGGCCACCTCACCGATTGAGTAATAGTATTTTCCTTGGGTCTTGTTCTCTTCCATAGCTAGTCCATCGTTTGCGAAGGTAAAGTCGATTGTTGCAAGATTTGTTCGTATTCATCAGGAGTCAAGTCGTTGTAGAAAAAGTTGATCGGGTCGACCTGGACATCGTTCTTCAGCACCTCATAGTGCAGGTGGACACCCGTAGTTTTTCCCGTATTGCCGATATAGCCGATCACCTGTCCGCGCTTCACCTTCTGGCCTCTGCGCACTGCCGCCTTCTGCAGGTGAGCATAACGCGTCTTGTAACCGAAGCCATGATCGATGGTAACCATGTTGCCATAGCCCCAATGTCCGTTTTCGACCTCGGCCACCACGCCATCACCCGTAGAATAAGCCTCCGTTCCCAACGCAGCCGAAAAATCCATGCCGCTGTGGAATTTCTCCACCTTGTAAATCGGGTCGGGACGATAGCCAAAATACGAAGAAATGTATTTGATTTCCATCTCTTTCAAAGGGAAGATGGCTGGAATGTGGGTCAACATCGCCGTCTTGTTGCGTGCCATGACAAACAGCGAATCATAGGAAACCGACTGGTTATAAAGCTGACTGGCAATGACATCCAACTTGCGGGCTGCACTCACCACCACACTCGAATTCATATAGCCAAAAAGATCGGCGTAACGGTCGGCATCCGAAAAGCCTGAGCGCCGCACCGAACTTGGAATAGGGTCGGCCTCAAACATCACGCGATAAAGGTTGTTGTCGCGCTGCTCCATGTCGGTCATCAGCAGTTCCATTTCATCAAGCCTGTCGTTCAAAATCTCGTATTGCAGCTTCATGAACTCCAGCTCGCGCGCCTGACTTTTCTCCTTGGGCGACTTGAAGAAGGTGAACAGCAAGATGGCGAACAGGAAAGCGATGCCCAAAACCGCCAGCAAAACCAACACCAAGCGCAAAGCCTTCTTCGATTTCGATGTCTCAAGGACCTCGAAACTTTGGGTCAACTGGTTGAATATGTAGTGTTTTTGTCGATCCATTATCTTCTTGATTGAGCCATAAATAACGCTCCAAATCAAATTCTATTGCGCAAAAATAGAATATTTAGCGTAAATTTGCACGATTTTTTGAAGCATTTTTTGAGATAAAATAATATAACTCACTATAAATGAACGCATACGAGATTAGAAATAGCTTTTTGGATTTCTTCCGTTCCAAGGGGCATGAGATTGTGCCTTCGGCACCTATCGTCGTCAAGAACGACCCGACCTTGATGTTCACCAACGCTGGCATGAACCAGTTCAAGGACATCTTCCTAGGCAACCAACCCGCCAAGTGGAACCGCGCTGCCGACACGCAGAAATGCCTCCGCGTTTCGGGAAAACACAATGATCTTGAGGAAGTTGGCCACGACACCTACCACCACACCATGTTCGAAATGCTCGGCAACTGGTCTTTTGGCGACTATTTCAAGAAAGAAGCCATCGCCTATGCCTGGGAATACCTCACCGAGGTGGTGAAAATCGACAAGGGCAGGCTTTATGTGACCGTCTTTGGCGGTGACGAGAAGGACGGCCAAGCCGCTGATATGGAGGCTTATAACTACTGGAAGGAGCACGTCAACGAAGACCGCATCATCTACGGCAACAAGAAGGACAACTTCTGGGAGATGGGCGAGACCGGCCCCTGCGGTCCCTGCTCCGAGATCCACATTGACTTGCGCGATGATGAGGCCCGAAAGCAGATTGCCGGCCGCGACCTCGTCAACAAGGACGACCCGCAAGTGATTGAAATCTGGAACCTCGTGTTCATGCAATACAACCGCATGGCCAACGGCCAATTGGTGGAACTCCCCGCCAAGCACGTCGACACGGGCATGGGTTTTGAACGCCTCGTGCGCGTCTTGCAAGGCAAGACCTCGAACTACGACACCGACGTGTTCCAGCCCATCATCCAAGAAATCGCCAAGATGTCGGGCATCGAATACGGCAAGGCCGAGAAGACCGACGTCGCCATGCGCGTCATCGCCGACCACCTGCGTGCCGTCAGCTTCGCCATCGCCGACGGACAGCTGCCGTCGAACAACGGTGCGGGTTACGTCATCCGCCGCGTGCTGCGCCGCGCCGTGCGCTACGGTTTCACCTTCCTTGGCTTCGAAGAGCCGTTTGTGTGCAACCTGCTGCCCATCCTCGTCAGTCAGATGGAACACAACTATCCAGAAATCAAGAAGCAACAAGAACTCGTCAGCAAAGTCATCCGCGAAGAGGAAGCCTCGTTCCTGCGCACCTTGGCCCAAGGCATCAAGCGTTTTGAAGGCTATGTGGAGCAGCACCAAGGCCAGGACATCGACGGCAACTTCGCCTTCGAGCTATTCGACACCTTCGGCTTCCCCATCGACCTCACCCAGCTGATGGCCTCCGAGAAAGGCATCAACGTCGATATGGAAGGCTTCAAGGCCAACCTCGAGGAGCAGAAAAACCGCTCACGCAAAGCAGCCGAGAAAGCCAATGGCGACTGGGTGGTGGTGAACGCCAGCGAGGAGCCGACCAATTTCGTGGGCTACACCGACCTGACCTGCGAGAGCCACATCCTCCGTTTCCGCGAGGTGGTGGCCAAGAAAAAGACCCACTTCGAAATCGTCCTCGACAAGACCCCGTTCTACGCCGAAATGGGCGGTGAGGTAGGCGACACCGGCACTTTGACCTCTGAAAACGAGACGATTAAAATCATCAATACCGTAAAGGAAAACAACCTGGTCATCCACATCACCGAGCAGCTGCCGCAGAATCCTGAGGTCGCCTTCACCGCCACGGTGGATGCCCAACGTCGTCAGCGCATCGCCAACAACCACAGCGCGACCCACCTGATGCACGCCGCCTTGAGGCAGGTGTTAGGCACACACGTCGAGCAAAAGGGCTCGTTGGTCGACGACCAGCGTCTGCGCTTCGACTTCAGCCACTTCGCCAAGATGACCCCTGAGGAAATCCGACAGGTGGAAAAACTTGTGAACCAGAAGATCCGCGAGAACATCCCCAACGTGACCTACGCCGAGATGCCCATTGAAGAGGCCAAGGCCATGGGCGCCACGGCTTTGTTTGGCGAGAAATACGGCGACAAGGTGCGCGTGGTGGTCTTCGACAAGGACTACTCGATGGAGCTTTGTGGCGGCTGCCACACCTCAGCCACGGGCAACATCGGCATGTTCAAGATCGTCAGCGAAGGCGCCATTGCTGCCGGCATCCGCCGCATCGAGGCCATCACGGGCGAGGCCGTGGAGCAATACTTGGACGAGCAACTCGACCTCATCGGCCGCTTGCGTGAGTGCGTCAAGAGTCCCGACCTAGTAAAGGCCGTCACTTCGCTCAGCGAGCAGAACTCAGCCCTGAAGAAAGAGGTGGAACACCTGATGCAGGAGAAAGCCCAAGGCATGGCCGAGCGTCTCCACGAGAAAGCTGTCGACCACGAGGGCTACAAGCTCATCGTGGACACGCTGCCTTGCGGTGGCGACCAGCTTCGCAACATCGCCTTGATGCTCAAACAGATGAACGAGAGCACCATCGCCATCCTCGGCTCGGTTGCTGAAGGCAAGCCCTCGCTCTGCCTGTTGTTGCCCGAATCGTTTGCCGACCAGAAAGGCTTGGATGCCACCAAGCTCATCCGCGAGGTGGCCAAAGAGATCCAAGGCGGTGGCGGCGGGCAGAAGACCCTCTGCGTGGCCGGTGGCCGCAATGCTGATGGATTGCCGAAGGCGATGCAGATGCTGCGGGAGAGAATTTGAGGGAACAAATAATGTTTTGTTTTTGGAAACAAATCTGACACAAATCTTTCATAAATAATGCGTGGGGTTGCCACTTCGTGGTGACCCCACTATTTTTGTCGGCAGGGGTTCACACCACCTGCCTATCCCCCTACCCCCCTTACGAAGGGGGAAGGCTGTCGTCCCTTAGGGACTTGGACTGACGCTGGGTTGCGGGGATTGAAATCGCCCGATGAATCATTGTCGCCCTTTCAGGGCTTTGTGGGTACAGTCCTTCGCCCGCTAGGAACGACAACGTCATGTCCCTTGCCGTTAATTGCGGACTCGATCCGCAATCTCCCGAGCTGCAAGTAATATCTTAAATGAAACCATTGTTCACAACTTTTTCAACTGCTCAACCAGCCAACCCAATTCCTCCTTATTAAGTCGCAAACCTCTAACATACCACAAAGCCGGTTCGGCCCGATGCCATTTGTTTGTTCTGACAGGTTCGGGCGATTTACCATTCTCAACGAAATCCGAAAAGTCGGGCGTTTGCGGCCAATCCACAATAATCCCCTCAGCTTCAACAGCCAATTCAATATAGTCACCATAGCCCTTCTCAAAAGGAGGAATCAACTTACTTGGCACATAACCACGAATTTGCCATATAGGTTGCCTATTGGCATCCAAAAGTGTATAGGTGCCTCCATCACGCACTTTAGCCCACATCCGCAGATACTCATTTGCGTTCCACCCTATCACTTTCCGTTCTTTCAAATCTATGACAAATTCCATCAACTGGTCTTCATCGTTAAACATAGGAGGAACGAAATCGTCATCACACTCCAATTCCGTCACCAAGCCGTCATCAAAGGTTATTAGATGGTCTTCCTCATTATAAGGGATTGAAATCTGAAGAAAGCAGACCTCTTGTTCCAATTTGCTTTGCAAGTCTGTATTCATAGTTAGTTCTTTTTAGTGGCTGCCTCTCTTGAGTTGTGCGACATCTTCATTAAGCTGGTCAACGAGGATCATCAACTCAACATTTTCTTTTTGTAAGTTTTCTATTTCCTGGCGTGCCGAAGAAAGAGCCTCTTTTTGCCCATTACGATAACCCTGCCTTGCTGCCGTCATCCTCTCTCGTATACCACCTTCTTTCACGAATTCTTCTTCTTTCTTCTTTTGGTAGGTCATCATCATCTTATCCACCATACGACACAAAGTAATGGCGGTATTGGCCATTTCTTCACTCGTCCAACGTTCAAAGAAAGGCTCATAGTCTTGCAGGTGGTTGTGGCTTCGGCAATAGGAAAGCATTCCATCAAATCGTTGGTGGCCTTTAGTCCATTTCACAAGATCGTGACTAATAAGAAAATCGTCATAATCTTCTAGCAACTCTTGTATACTTGCGCGAGCCACGTTCAAAAGCTTCAATTCAAGTTCCATTGAAGTCACGCCATCGGCAGATCCTTCAACTATATTCTGTTTTCCCGAACGGGCTGCTTGTATCATTTGGTCTACCGTTCTGTCACCATAGGCAGGGAGGAAACGCCTTGTAAAGACATATGTCATTTGATAAAGGACAACCGTTTTCTGATAGAACCAAAGGTTCTTCCAGTTCGTCTGCTTCCTTAGGACTGACTCAATTCTCTCAGCTATAATTTTGTAGTTCATATCAAATATATGAAGATTAGCTAGATTTTCTAGACTTCCTAGATCATCTAGAAAATCTATCAATACATCTATGACGATGACAGTTGCAAAAATAAGAAAAACCAACAAAGAAACGACAAGTATACTGAAAAAAATGGTTAAATAGACTGTTTCGTGCCTCGCAATGCCCAAAACAACGACAAGCCCAAGCCCTGAAATCAATTATTAGCTACGCTGAATGCAGAGCATCTCGACGAAATCAAGGGGAAACCCTTCCTCATCGTGCAATTTCAATCCCCACGGTAAACGGCTTTCTCCCACTCGTGGCCTTGTCCGCATCATTGATGCCAACAACCACCCATACCTTTCTCGCGCCTTTCCCATACTATAGCCATACTCAAAAGGCAGGATTGAGTATGCCAACACTATGCGTAGAGTATGCCAAGAGTATGCGAACACTATGCTTAGCGTATGCGAAAAGAGGCATCAATCGATTTCATCCCTGAAAACGTCTCAGTCCAGTCCCTTCAAAAATGCAATCAATTTCTGCGTCGCGCGACCTCGGTGGCTGATGGCATTTTTCACTTCGTGGCCCAGTTCGGCGAAGGTCTGGTCGTAGCCGTCGGGCTGGAAGATGGGGTCGTAGCCGAAGCCCTCAGTGCCACGCTGCTCCTCGGTGATTTGTCCGTCGCAACGGCCCTCGAAAAGATAGGACTTCCCGTTGAGGTTCAAGGCGATGCAGGTGCGGAAAGCCGCCTTGCGGTTGGTTTGGCCGCGCATGGCGTTGAGCATCTTGTCGACGTTGTCTTGATAGCTGCAATGCTCGCCCGCATAACGTGCCGAATACACGCCCGGAGCACCGCCCAAAGCCTCCACTTCGAGGCCCGTGTCGTCGGCGAAGCAGTCCACGTGGAACTTGTTGGTGACGAAGTCGGCCTTGATCTTGGCGTTGCCTTCGATGGTGTCGGCATCTTCGACGATTTCCTCATGGCAGCCGATTTCCTCAAGGCTCATGACCTCATAGAGGCCGTCCATGATTTCGCGCATCTCGCGCAGTTTGTTCTTATTGTTTGTAGCGAATACGATTTGTTTCATTTTTCTCTTGTTTTGAGAATTGTCCTAGGACAAGAAATCTGACAAAATCAATTTTAAAATCTTTCAAAATCCTTACCAAAGTAAAATAGAAAAGAGCATAAACAAAGAGATTTTTGATTGATTTTCTTTTCGATTTTTAAAAGATTTAACTGCGTTGAATACTGCGTATTTCTTGCGAAGTAATACCATTACAGACTCCAGTCAATAGGTTCTATTCCGTTTTGTATCAAATAATTGTTCGTTTGCGAGAAGTGATGGCAGCCAAAGAACCCTCGGCTGGCCGATAGCGGCGACGGGTGCACCGACTTCAATATCAAGTGTTTCGACGGATCGATTAAGGTCTGTTTGGCGATGGCATAGTTGCCCCAAAGGATGAAGACGAGATGCTCCCGTCGCTCCGACAGGGCGCGGATGGCCGCGTCGGTGAACTGCTCCCAACCGTGGCGCGAGTGCGAGGCAGCTTGACCAGCCCTCACCGTCAGTGAGGCGTTGAGCAGCAGCACCCCTTCCCTCGCCCACTTTTCAAGGTTGCCCGAACGCGCCATGGGAACACCAAGGTCGTCGTGCAACTCCTTGAAGATGTTTTGCAGGCTGGGCGGGAAGGGCACGCCATCGGGCACCGAGAACGAAAGCCCGTGCGCCTGACCAGGGCCGTGATAAGGGTCTTGGCCCAAGATGACCACCTTCACCTTATCGAAAGGCGTGAGATTGAAAGCATTGAAAATCAGCGGTCCAGGAGGATAGACGGCATATTGGCGTTTCTCGCTCACGAGGAACGACTTGAGGTTGGCAAAGTAGGGTGCCTCGAACTGCGGCCGCAGCACTTGGTACCAGCTTTCGTCGATGTTGGGTTTCTTGACTTCCATAGTTTCCTTCGCTTTAGCGCAGGGACTCACGTCGCCTGCTTACTTACAGTGTTTTCTTTGCTTTAGCGCAGGGACTCACGTCACCTGCTTACTGACGTGTCGCCCCTACTGGGCTATAAAGATGGATAAAATTTCTGCAAAGATGATAATTTTTCGGAGAAAAATGCGTTTCTTTGCAAACCAAATTTCATCAAGATGAAGAGAAGAATTGCCATCGCGTTGCTAATCGCCTTTGTTTCAGGCATTATCATGACCTCGTGCGGCTCCAACAAGAGCTGTCCTGCCTACGGCGAATCGCAAAAGTACATCAAGGAGACGCGTTATTAATTAAGGGGTTGGGAGGCGTTGACATGACTGCCCTCAGACAACCGCTCCTGCGCATCTTGCTGCTCACGCTTTTCGGAGCGTGTGCTTTTTTGTTGCCTGCGCAAAACATTGACATCCAGAGCGAAGACGACAAACCCATTGAGGAAAGACTGGTGTATGAGCGCCAGAACACCTTCAACGCAGCCATTCACTCACAAGGCTTCGGGGCGGGATTCAAGATCGGACGCATCCGCTCCATCAACCGCACGACGAATTGGTGTGCCGAGGTGGTATCGCTACACTCGCTCAAGGAAATCAAGACCTTGAATTTGTCGTCATTCAATGCCAGGGCCTTCGTTTATGGCAAACTGAACGATGCCTTCGTCGTGCGTTTCGGCTATGGCGAGGACCGCCGCATCTTCGGCAAGCCCTATTGGGGCGGCATCGAGACACAGTGGAACTATGAATTCGGTGCTTCGTTGGCCTTGCTCAAGCCCTACTATTACCATGTCGTCACTTACGAGCCCGATGGCTCTGGAGGCTATGTCGAAACCATCGTGGAACAGACTTTCGAGCATGGCATCGACATTTTAGGACGTTCGGCCTTCACCAAAGGACTTGGCGAGACCAAGCTCTCACCTGGCGTCCACGCTTCGATGGGACTGGGCTTCGACTTCGCGAAGACGCGCACAAGGATACAAGCCGTCAACGTGAACGTCATCGCAGAGTATTTCCCGCTAGGTGTCTCCATCATGGATTCGGAACGACATCGGCCATTTTTCCTAACCTTCATGCTCTCGTACAACTGGGGCTCAAGGTTCAATAACTACTGATATTGAACATTTTACGGCAGGAAAACCTTGCCGTCACCAAAATTTCGAAAAAAAATTTCCCGATTTTTCTTGCAGCATTCAAAAAAACCGTATTTTTGCAGCCGTAAAAGATGCCCAATGGTGTAATTGGCAACACGACTGACTCTGGATCAGTAAAGTCCAGGTTCGAACCCTGGTTGGGCAACAAAAAAAGTCGAACATTCGTTCGACTTTTTTGTTTTTCGTTGGTCTACAATCACTTGCCCAAATGCATTCGGATGCGTGAAGCCAAAATGTCGACTACAACGGGGCTCGAGCCACGTGGCAGGATGATGTCGGCAGTGCGTTTGGTGGGCTCGATGAACTGCTGGTGCATGGGCTTGACGAAGGTCTGGTAATGGCGCAACACATCCTCCCAGGTGCGGCCACGCTCGGCGATGTCACGACGGATGATACGCATCAGGCGCTCGTCGCCATCGGTATCAACAAACACCTTGATATCCATACGGTTACGCAGTTCTTCTTGAGTCAACACCATGATGCCTTCCACGATGATGACCTCAGTAGGGTGCACATAAATCACTTCCTTCGAGCGGGCGCAGGTCACATATGTATAAATCGGCATGGGAATGGTCTCGCCTCTCTTGAGTCGGTCGAGGTGGTCGATGAGCAAATCCCACTCGATGGCGTCGGGATGGTCGAAGTTGATCTGCTTCTTCTCCTCCGGCGACTTGTCACCGTTGTCATAGTAATACGCATCCTGCGAAATGACTGATACTGAGTTCTCTGGCAACTGCCTGACCAACTCTTTCACGACGGTGGTCTTTCCTGAACCCGAACCGCCAGCAATTCCAATGACTAACATTTTGTTTAGTTTTAAGTTTTGAGTTTGTAGTTATCAGTTGTCGGTCAACTACACATTGCCAACTGCTAACTGATTTCGGCACAAAGATAAGGGTTTTGTTGATTTGTTGAATGCGTAACTGTTCAATTGTTGTGAGTTTTTCCCTATTTTTGCACAAAATTTAAACACAAAGCAATGAACAGAACACAGAAAATCGCTGGTGGACTGTTGCTTATCGGTGCTTTGGGCTTCACTGCCTGCCAACCGAAAGTGAAATGGCCCGCTTTGCCCGTCGAAGAAATCAAGGCGTATTACGCCGACGCTACCAAGACCAAGACCATCGACACGGCCTTTTATGAAATCAAGGATGCCAAAGGCAACAAAATCGGCACGGTGCTCTTTTCCTCGCCCTATTCCGACCAAGTGCAAGGTTTCAAAGGAGCCACCCCGCTGCTGATCGCCTTGGATGCCGAAGGACGCATCAAGGATGTCGTGCTCCTAGAGAACCAAGAGACACCACGTTTCGCGCAGCGCGTGGTTGATGGCGGCCTCTATGAAGCCTGGGATGGACTTACGCCCGCCGAAGCATTGGAGAAAGATGTAGATGCCGTAAGCGGCGCCACATACACATCCAACGGCGTGAAAAACAGTCTTGTTGCCCGCCTGAAAGCCTACGAGAGACAGCTAAAGAAATAACTCATCAATCCTCGGAATCGTCATCTGTGGAACCGGCCTCCATGCCGTCTCTACCTTCCAACACGATGACGATTTCGCCTTTAATCTCCTTCTTCGAGAAATGCTCGATGACCTCCGCCAAGGTGCCACGAGCGTTTTCCTCATGGATCTTGGTCAGCTCACGCGAGACACTCACTTTTCTTTCGCTTCCACACACCTCGGCCAGTTGTTGCAAGGTCTTTAGTAAGCGAAACGGCGACTCATAGAGAATGGTCGTGTAAGGATATTCGGCCACTTCCTTCAGCTTGGTTTGACGGCCTTTCTTATGGGGCAGGAAGCCTTCGAAAATAAATTTCTCAGCCGGCAATCCCGAATTGACCAATGCGGGCACAAAGGCTGTGGGGCCAGGCAGACACTCCACCTCGATGTTGCGTTTCACGCACTCACGCACCAACAAAAACCCAGGGTCGGAGATGGCAGGCGTGCCTGCATCAGTCACCAAGGCCAAAGTCTCGCCTGCCTCGATGCGGTCGGCGATGCGTTCCACCACCTGATGCTCGTTGCGGATGTGGAAGGCCGTCATGGGCTTGCTGACATCGAGATGGCGCAGCAGGTTGCCTGACGTGCGCGTATCTTCGGCAAGGATGCCGTCCACCTCCTTAAGAACACGGATGGCCCTCAAGGTGATGTCTTCAAGGTTGCCAATGGGCGTAGGCACAAGATAAAGTTTCGGCATGGCTTGATTATTCGAATTTGCGCGACACCAAATCCTTGAGCTTCTGGTAAGCCTCGTTGCTGCTGTTCCACTGCAGTTCAATCTTCAACTCGTTCAAGTAAATCAAGGCGCCATTCAAGGTCTTCAAATCGTTGAGGTTCTCGATGGACTTGTTGTATTTTTCCATGCTACCGCCAAACAATTCGTTGACAAACAAGAATTTGTCATTAATCCCGATAGCCGACTTCAGGTCGGGGATGGGGTTTTGCTGCAACTTCGACGCCAAAGAATGGTCTTCGCCCATCAAGGTCTCGCCAAGGGTTTCGCCTGTCGAGAGTTCAAAGTCGGCGTCATCCTGTTCGAAGAAACCCGACACTCTTTCGGAGTTCGCCCGTCCCATCTCTTCCACCTCGTCGGGGGTCATCTCTTTCTCCATCTTGGGCATCTCAAACGGATTGTCTTGCACCAAGTCCTCGCCATGCACGCGGTCGCGCTCCGGAATTTCTTCCTCCGGGATCTCTTCCATCACATGAATCACCTTGCCGTCTTTCTCCATGGTAGGCACTTCCTCAGCAGGCGTCTCTTCACGTTCAGGGATGTCCTCAAAGCGGAAGAAGAAACCGTATTCGTCACCCAGCGGTTTTTCGTCGTTGGGAGCCACTGGTTCATCCTTGGAAGCGGTTGCTTCATTTTCGGGCTCATCCTCAACCACCGGTTCGGGCTCCTTTTGGGGTTCAGGTTCAGGCTCAGGCATAGGCTCTGGTTCGGGCTCCGAAACCGCTGCCGGTTCAGGTTCAGGCATCACTATCGGTTCAGGTTCAGGCGTTTCCACTGGCTCAGGAGCAAGTTCATCCTCCGCTTTTTCCTGCATCATCCCGCCAAACAAGCCTGCAAATGCCTCGGGGTCAAGTTCGAGATCGTCATCAGCGGGTTCAGCTCCCAAATTGATGGAGCACAACAAGTCGTACAGCGTGTGCGTGCGATTCATCAGCACGTCCAAATCGAGGAGCTCGAGTGCTTTTTGGTTTCTGAGAAGATAGTTAACTTGTTGATACAACAGGCTGATTTCGTGCTTAATAGACAACAACCTATCTTTTTGTTGGTCAAATGTATCGTTCATATACTAATTATCTTTATTTTTGCCTTTTCAAGCGGATTTATGAAACCGCTAAAGTACAAAATAATTTGGTCGCTGATACATGTTTATTGAAAAAGATTCTCATAATATTGCACAAGGCTGGATTGAGGTGATTTGCGGCTCGATGTTTTCGGGCAAAACCGAAGAGTTGATCCGTCGTTTGAAACGCGCCAAAATCGCAAAACTGAAGGTGGAGATCTTCAAGCCAGGCGTCGACACGCGCTATAGCGAGGAGGACGTGGTGTCGCACAATGCCACAGCCTTGCATTCCATCCCGGTGGAAAGTGCCAGCGAAATTCTTTTCTACGCCAACGATGTCGACGTCATTGGCATCGATGAGGCACAATTCCTCGACGACGAGCTGCCTAACGTCTGCCAACGACTGGCCAACCAAGGCGTACGCGTCATCGTGGCAGGTTTGGACATGGACTTCTTGGGCAATCCTTTCGGCCCCATGCCCAAGCTAATGGCTATCGCAGAAGACGTCACCAAAGTGCATGCCATCTGCGTGCGCTGTGGCAGTCAAGCGCAGTTCTCGCATCGCACCATTGCGGGCGACAAGTTGGTAGTTTTAGGCGAAACAGAGAGCTACGAACCCTTATGCAGAGCTTGTTATCTGAAGGCTTGCGAGGAAAAATCACTTCCCACGACCTTGGACAACGATTAAAACCGTATAAATCAATATTTTGATATCTAAGGCAAGGCTAACGTTCTCGATATAGAGCACGTCATATTTCAGCCTTTCGATCATCTCGTCGACATTCTCGGCATAGCCATATTTCACCTCGCCCCAGCTGGTGATGCCAGGCTTCACCTTGAGCAACAGACGATAATACGGGGCCCTTTCCATAATCTTGTCGATGAAATACTGACGCTCAGGGCGATAACCCACCAGCGACATGTCGCCTTTGAGCACGGTCCAAAACTGCGGAATCTCGTCGAGACGTACCTTGCGCATGAACTTGCCGAACTTGGTGATGCGCGGGTCGTCATCGCTCGAAAGCTGCGGTGTTCCACTCGATTCGGCATCGACTCTCATGCTGCGGAACTTCGACATTTTGAAAGGCTTGCCACCTTTGCCGATGCGTTCCTGGGAATAGAAGACGGGGCCTTTCGAAGTGGCTTTCACGATGATGGCGCAAACCAAAAACACCGGCGACAGCACAACCAGGGCCAAGGCCGAAGCCACAATATCGAAAGCGCGTTTGACCACCCTTTGCCACACAGGCATCAGTTCGGGCGTAACCTGCACCAACGGTGCTTGCCAGATGGCAGACTGTTTCACTGTGCCAAACACCAGGTCTTGCATGGCGGGGATGATCTTCACATTGGCATCCGTCGTGTCGACCACGGTGAGCAGCACCTTCATCGTCTCCACTTCCGAGCGTTCGATGGCGATGATGACCTCCTCCACGTTGTTTTCCTTGATGATGCGCTCGATATCGTTGTAGGAGCCCAAGTGCGGCAAGAACTCGCCCAGCTTGTATTCCTTTTTGTCGTACACGTTGAGGAATCCGATCATACGGCGTCCCGACGGCTTTACCTCATCCTCGATCTCCTTATAGATGGCGCAAGCGTTGTCGTTACTGCCCACGATGAGCGTATTGAACCCGATCTTCTTGCTACGGATGCGCGAAATCACCGAGGTAGTGATGATGAGCCTTGGGATGTAGGTGATGACAAACTGAAGTGTGAACAGCGCGATAAACGATTGGTAATAAGACTTGTAGTTGGTCACCTCATCATCAAGGATGACGACAAAGAAAAGGACCACAGCCCCCAACAAAGTGATAAAGAAGGTCTGACCCAATTCTTTCAGACGCGACTTGTAGTACACTTTCTCATAGGCCCCCGTCACGGCATGGAGGATCAACCAACAGATGGGGATGACGACCACACCAATCCAAAAACTGGGCGTCACGAAAGAATGCGTGATGCGATCCCAATAATTGATGTAAAGGTCTTCGTGGGCCTTGCGGAAGAAATAGAACAGCGTCCACGCCAGAATGGAGGCAATCCAATCGACGACGAAATACAGCGTTGCCAACCTTTTCTTATTCATAACGAACGATAGATCAGTTTCAGGTTATCGAAATAATAGTATCGCGGTTCACTAATGGGCGTATAGGGTGGGTCATAGATCGTGGACAGATTGGAGGTGATATAGATCTTGAAATAGGAAGCCCATGGATTGTTGTTCATCTGAGGTCCGATATTGATGTAGATCTTGTTCCACCGCTGCGGCTTTTCGTGGGTCTTGTCGGTGGGCGTCACTTTCACCAGAGGTGTTGTCGTCAGCTGATAGTCTTTCATATACTGCACACCAACAAAGAAAGTGTCGTTGCAGTTGTAGTCCATTTCGAGCAAGCAATAGACGCCAGCGTTGAAAGACTTATAGAAATCGAATTCGTCGGCAGTGGCGATCATGAAGTCCAAAGAATCGGGCGGCAGTTCCACTTTGCCCGACCAAAACGAGTTGGTTGAATGCCATGCCTCGCTTCCGGTGCAGCGAAACAAAATCGTGTCGCTGTTGTCGTCGGGCAGCATGGTGTTGGTCGTCTCAAAATCCTCCATCCAAGCGATATTGGCTCCATCACCGATAGGGTAATACGTCACCACAGGATTGAGGTTGACGATGCTGTCTTCGACGAGGTTGACCTGCTGATAAACGCAAGGCCTATAGAACGGATAGATGTCGCGAGCCGGCGAGCGACCATCGACCTTGATGCCTGCGTAGACGGCCACCTTGTGAGGGCCGTTCTTCAACACGGGGAAAGTGGCGGGTAGCTCATAAGTGCCGATCAGGTTGTCGTCGACATACACCCATGCGTCGGTTATTTTCTGGGTGTTGGCACCATAAACGAAATAATCGGTCAACGAATCCAACTGGATGGATTCGATATGGATATAGGCGGGCACGGTCTGCGAGCCGCTAAATTTGCGGCACGAGCTGAAACTCAAGGCCATAAGCGCAATGCCCAACAAAAGACAAAAGGTAAATCTTCGTGTCATAACGATGTTTTTGTAGAAAGATAACGAGAAAGGGTTGCGAATATTGTAGACGACCGGTGTTATTTCTTCACTTTGGCAGTGGCTTCATCGACAGCGTCGAGAATGCGATAGGCCAGCTTGAGTACATTGATGCCGTCGTCGATGCTGACCGTCGGCGTGGTGTTGTGCACGATGGCATCGTAGAAGCTTTCCAATTCGGTCTTAATGGCGTTGATGGGATGAATCTCCGGCATCTCGAAAGTGATCTGTCGTTCGCTTCCATCGGCCAACGTGAGCGTAGCCGACAGTGGATTAGCCTCGTCGACCACCTCGTTGATGCGGAAAATCTCGGTTTTCTTATCCAAGAAGTCGACAGTGATGTAGGCGTCTTTTTGGAAGATACGGGTCTTGCGCATGTATTTCATCGAGAGACGCGAAGCCGTAAGATTGGCCACCGTTCCGTTTTCGAACTCGATGCGCACATTGGTGATGTCGGGCGTGGGGCTGACAATGCTCACGCCACTCGCACTGATATGAACGATAGGCGACTTGACGATGGTGAGCAAGATGTCGAGGTCGTGCACCATCAGGTCGAGGACGACGGGGACATCGGTTCCCCTTGGGTTGAACTGCGCCAGGCGATGAGCCTCGATGAAGAGCGGCTCGCCGATGAAAGGCTCGGCTGCGATGAATGCCGGATTGAAGCGCTCGACGTGACCTACCTGTACCTTCACGCCTGCCTCGTCGGCAAGTTTCTTCAAGGCATTGGCCTCGTCGGGCGTAGCCACGATGGGCTTTTCGATGAAGACATGTTTACGCTTCTGCAAGGCTTTTGAGGCACATTCAAAATGGCGGATGGTAGGCGTGACGATGTCGACGACATCCACCGCATCAATCAGTGCATCAATGGATTCATAGCTCTTCACTCCCATTTCTGTTGCCACCTGTTGGGCGGTCTCCGAGACGGGGTCGAAAAAGCCGACCAAGTCGTATCGTTCGATCTGTTTGATGCAGTTGAGATGGATCTTCCCCAAATGACCTGCACCTAAAACACCAATTTTCAGCATATTCAAAAATTTCCGCAAAAATAGTCTTTTTCTCGTTCCAATGCGTCGGTTTTTAGCGTATTTTCGCGCCATGATTACCCATATCGAAGACAACTACCGTCACAAAGGCTTGCGCAAACAGCTCGTCGACATCTTGCGCACGAAAGGCATCACTGACGAGGCCGTGCTGTCAGCCATCAACGAAGTGCCGCGCCATGTGTTTCTCGACTCCTCTTTCGTCGAACTCGCCTATCAAGACCAAGCCTTCCCCATTGGCTCTGGGCAGACCATCTCGCAGCCTTCCACCGTGGCCTTCCAAACGCAGCTTTTAGGTGTGACAAAAGGCATGAAAGTGCTCGAAATCGGCACTGGATCGGGCTATCAGGCCTGTGTGTTGGCCGCCATGGGCGCCAAAGTGTTCAGCATCGAACGGCAGCGCAACCTGTTTTTCAAGACCAAAACAATCCTCGAGCAGTTGCCCTTTCGCGTGAAGACTTTCCTCGGCGACGGTTATGAAGGCCTACCCACCTACCAGCCTTTCGACCGCGTCATCATAACGGCAGGTGCCCCCACCCTTCCCACAACGCTTATCGAGCAAATGAAACCCAACGGCGTCATGGTCATCCCGATGGACAACGCCGAAGGCGACGGCCAGACCATGCTGAGGGTCACCAAAATGGAGGATGGCACGCTGAAAAAAGAGGAGTTCGGCGACTTCAAGTTTGTGCCGATGCTGAAGGAGATTGGGAATGACTAAAAAAAGGAAGCCGATTGGGCTTCCTTTTTCAATCACTTCTTGAAGATACTCCCCAAAATGGAGCGGACTATTGACTTGCCGAGGCTACGCCCAATGGTCGTCGCCGTCGTGTTGATGGTTTTCTCAAGCGCCTTGCCTGCCGTCGATTTCTTCTTTCTGGTGGTCGTACTTCTCGAGCTGCTACTTCTCGAGCGCTCCCGCTCTTTGGCTTCCTTGGCTTTGCGTTTCTCTTCCTCTTCGGCTTCACGTTGGAGGCGCTTCTCCTCTTGTTTTTGTTGTTCCACAAGCAGTTCGTAGGCGCTTTCGCGGTCGAAGCTCTTATCGTAGATGCCATAGAGTCGCGAGGTGCGGATCAGCTTGCTGCGCTGTTCCTCGGTGATGGCTCCGATTTGGCTCAGCGGGAAGAGGATCTTGGCGCGTTCCACAATGCAGGGCGCTCCTTTCTCGTCAAGGAACGAGACCAGGGCTTCGCCCGTTCCGAGTTCAAGGATGGCCGCTTCGGTATTGAAATCAGGATTGGCGCGGAAGGTTTGTGCCGCCGCCTTCACGGTCTTCTGGTCTTTGGGTGTGTATGCTCTCAGTCCATGCAAAACGCGATTGCCCAATTGTCCCGCAATGACTTCCGGGATGTCGCTCGGGCTTTGGGTGACGAAATAGACGCCCACGCCCTTGGAACGCACCAGTCGGATAACCTGTTCAATCTTGTCAATCAAGGCCTTAGAAGTGTCTTTGAACAGCATGTGCGCCTCGTCGAAGAAGAAGATGAGCTTGGGCAGTTCGAGGTCGCCCACTTCGGGGAGCTGGGTGTAGAGCTCACTCAGCAGCCACAGCAGGAAGGTGGAATAAAGCTTGGGGTTGAGCATCAGCTTGTCGGCTGCCAGCACGTTCATCACCCCCTTGCCGCCTTCAGTTTGTAGGAAGTCGAGCACATTGAACGAAGGCTCGCCGAAGAAGAGCTCGCCGCCTTCGGCCTCCAAAGCCAACAAGGCGCGCTGGATAGCCCCCACGCTCACCGACGAAACGGTTCCATAGGTGGTGGTGAACTCCTTGGCATTCTTCGCCACATAGTCGAGCATGAGGCGCAAGTCCTTCATGTCGATGAGCAGCAGCCCACGATCGTCGGCAATCTTGAATACGATGTTGAGGATGCCTGTCTGAGTCTCGTTGAGGCCGAGCAAACGCGCCAGCAGTTGCGGACCCATATCGGAAATGGTGGCTCTCAACGGATGGCCTTGTTCGCCATACACGTCGAAGAAGCGTGTGGGGCATCCATGGAAGTTGGGGT
>CAMUYT010000018.1 GCA_947164955.1 uncultured Bacteroidales bacterium
CTCTTTGTTGACGCTTACTGTCTTGTAACTTAAGTAGTTCATTTTGTGTTTAATATGTTTATCCTTTTCTATAAGACACTACCCTATTTTTGGGCGTGCAAAAATACATCTTTCTCCTTTACGCTCCAACTTTTTTTGTGCATTAATTCACTTTCGCCCGAAAATCAATGCGTTAGCGCGTTCAGAAGACCGACGATGGACTATAACTAACGAGGCCGCAAAAGTACGACTTTTTTGCTTACTGACAATAGATTAGTTGATTTTTTATCTTATGAACGACAAAAAAGTGGAAAAACGAGCCTGCTTCAGAAAAAAAACACCAATCATTTGGTTTATAAAGAATAATCTATTATATTTGCACGGTTAATTTAGCCGTAAAACACAACTGCGACCTATCTCCCTTTGGTCGGAACAAGGGACTAAATCCGTGGAGAAACTGCCACGATCTTTGATTTGATATGAGAAGAACAGTATTATTGTTGGCAGTACTTGCTAGCTCCCTCTTTCTTAACGCCCAGTTTGTCATCGACTGGCAACAGTGCTACGGCGGAGAAAACAACGATGAGGCCTATGGTATTATTGAAATGGATGACGGCTTCTTAGTTTCAGGAATAAGCAGATCCCCGAACAGTGGAATGGTGGAGTGCGACTTCGGCAATTACGTAGGGGGTGGCTGGTTGATTAAATCAACCAAAACCATGATTTGGAATGGGGCAGGTGCTATACAACAAGTTCAAGTCAAATTTATAGGTATGCAAGCGATAGCCCCATCTATACAGTTGGCGGAGGACTCTTTCCCGAAACGGGGAAATCAGGTCTTGGCATTCGAAGAATTGACGAAAATGGAAATACCATCTGGGAACGGGTGGTTGGTAATCCGAACTATGATTTTACTTATGGTGTAGGAGCAATAGCTACGTCTGACGGAGGTGTTTTAGGGTATGCAAAACCATGTCATTCTGGCGGTGACATTTCGCATTGGTATGGCGGTTACGACGGATGGCTCATCAAGTTGGACAGTTTAAGCAACTCGGAATGGGAGGTTACCTTAGGAACAGATGAGACGGATATGGTGTATGGATTGTGTGAGACAAGCGATGAAGGTTTCCTCGCGTTTATGAGATCTACGGCCGGTGCCCTGCCTGGATCCATAGAGCCTTGTAAACCTGTAACAAATTGGCATGATGCCGTTTTGGTGAAGCTTAGCAATGATGGAAGGATAGAATGGAACAGATGCTATGGAGGTACTGCATCCGATCAGTTCAATATTGGAATAGAAATTGACGATGGCTACCTCTTGGCAGGTGCTTCCGCATCGGATGACGGAGACCTTGAAAACGCTGGCTATCATTTGGGGTATGTAGGTGTACAGCAGAGGGCGCCAGACATTTGGTTACTGCGTTTGAATTATGACGGCAACATCATTTGGAGTCGTTGCTTTGGAGGTAGCGGCATAGAAACTCCATTCCGTGTTTTTCAAAATGAGGACGGTGGTTTCACCGTCTTTGCCCATTCGGAATCACGTAATGGCGATGTCCAAAGTGCTTCGCACTGGGTCTTGCCTCCCGGGATGGGAGAGGCGGGCAACTGGTGGATTTTCCGAACCGACAGTGAGGGCAACCTGCTGTGGGAACGCGCTCTTGGGTCGAGGAGCGGTTCAAGAGAAGAACTGTTTGACGTCGTCAAGCACAACGATAGGGAATACACGGTGGCTGGCTATTCGGCAAACTGGGATGAGTTCAATTACATCTACCATGGAGATTTCGAATGCACCAACAATTTCCTTTGTGGTACACCAGGCAATGCCGTTTACTGGATCGTACACATCAGGGATGTCTTCGACTACGATGCTGTGGGCGAAAACACAAAGGAAGACATGGGATGTTTCGAGGTGTTTCCGATACCAGCCAAAGACTTGTTCACCGTCAGGGGTGGTGAAGACGCTTTTCATTACAGCATGATTAATGCCATTGGACAAGAAGTCATTCAGGGTGTAGCCCAAAGCGAGCAGCAAATCAGCGTCAGCGGTATGAACAAGGGAATATATTTCATCCGCCTGACCGACGGCATACATACTTGCGTAAAAAAGATTGTGTTGGAATAAATTTCCTATCTTTGCAATTCCGACATGGAGCCTTCGATGCTTCGGCTGCGCTCAGCAACCTCTGGCTAAGGCTTTCTGTTCAGAACCTGAACCTCACCGAAGCCAAAACCTCCATCGGGCGGAGGGCATAGACGGTTTCCTGCACCGAGAAGGCACCCGAATAATAGGAAACATACCGCTTGCTGTTGAAGATGTTGTTCCAGCGCACCTCAAAGTCGAGCTTGGGCTGCTTGATGGAAAACTCGTAGCTGGCATCTACAAACACATAGTTTTCACCTTGGTGGCGATAGTATTCCGCCGTAAGGCCCACGGTCTGGTTGCGTTTCAGGAAAGCGAAGGCTTTGCCGAAATGCCGCCAATAGGTGATTTCGCTGCGTTTCTGCGCATCAATATAAGAATACAGTTTATTGTAGTTCAACGAATAATCTACATTGAGCCATTCCGTCACCTTGAACATCACAGAGGGAGATAGACTGTAGGACAAGGCTTCCGTGTTCATTAATGCGCCATTGACCAATGAAACGCCACGCGAGTCTAAAAGGTTGCCCTTCAGTCCAATACTGGTGCGGATGGGAGAAAAGTATTTCTTCACGCTACCGCTCAGGGTTTGGTAGAAACGGTTGTTGGGCATCGAAACGACTTGCAGGGTGCTGATGCCGCCCTCCCCTACTTCGTAGCGGTACATGTTTTCGCTATGCGTGTGTCCAAGGCCATAGCGCATGTCGGCATTCAGCGAGATGAACGGTTCCTTGAACTGCACTCCGAAACTGCCCGAAACGGTTCTTGACAACGACAGCGGTGCCTTGCGCAACACCAAATCCTTGTA
Source organism: uncultured Bacteroidales bacterium (assembly GCA_947164955.1). GTDB lineage: Bacteria > Bacteroidota > Bacteroidia > Bacteroidales > F082 > Limimorpha. The sequence goes on from CAMUYT010000018.1 coordinate 2,931, forward strand.
GTCGGTGAGGAGGTAGCCGTCCATCCAAGTGTCGTAGTTCTCGATGCTGTGGCTCAAGCGGGCCGAGGCGTTGAGGGTCCAGAAGTTGCCGAGTTTCAGGCGGCTCCAAAGGCTTGGATTGAACAGCAGTTTCGTCATCTGGTCGCCGTCGGATTCGCTCTGCACCGTGACGGATTGCAGGGACAAAGGCAAGTCCATGCCGGCACTGAAGCGGTTGCGCTTGTATTCGACCTCTGCGGTGAGGTAGGGCTTCACGTTGCGCCGCCGCACTTGCGCATCGGCGGTCATTGCGCTTTGCCAGTCGGCTTCGCCGTCGCTTAAAGTCAGTTGAGAGGTGATGTGCCGCTGCACGAAAAGGAAGCCTGCCTTGGGACGGATGGTGAACCGGCCCGCCGTGAAGATGGCGCTGACGGCATGGTCGGCGAAGTATTGTCGGGTATTGAGTTGTTGGGTGGTCTTGGAATATGGGATGCTGTCGTTAAGCAAGTGGGCGAATTGTCCTGGCTCCACTTCGAGGCGGTGGGGCGTTTGCCCATAGCCGATGTAGGAAGTGAAGTCCAACAGGCGCTTCCCGACGGGGATGATGAGCCTCAAATCGTTATCGACCGAAAGGGCGGGCGTTTTCAGCGTTTGGCTGACGGGCAGGCCGTTGTTCACGTCGAGGCCGAAAGCGTTGTCCCAAGCCTTGGAGAAGTTGAGTTTGTCGTCCAAATAATAGGCCTTGTCGTTGCGGTTGAGCGTGATGGTGCCAAAGAGTTGGTTGTCGCGCAGGTGGTTGTCGATTTGCTCGGCGTAGGCCAGGGTATCGGCGGCGAGGTAAATGGTGTTGCTCTGGCCGACCGACTGTTTGCGCAAGTCGTTGAGGTAATAGAGATTGACGCGCAGGGTGGTGTTTTCGTTGACGGGAAACAGCGTGTTCAAATTAATAAGGTGCGTGTGGTTGTCCAAATAACGGTTCGTGTTGAACAGCGGCATACTTGCCTGCTTGATGCCCAATTCATTGCCCAACTTGGCGGGCCGCTCCCCTTGCAGTTGCTGCATGGTGAGCATCCGTGTGTACATCGTCAGGTCGTCGCCCGTGTTGTTGGTGCGGTAGGCGGCCAGCATCTGCACCTTGCCGGAGAAGAGCATGGGCGTGAGGTTCACGTTCCAAAGGAAGGGCCACGCGCCCAAGCCCACCTTGGCCGTGCCGGTGAGGGCCACGTCCTTGGCCAACTTGATGTTGATGGAGGCCTGTTCTGACTCGACCTTATCTTCAAGCATCTTGATGGGCTGGTGGTTCTCGTACACCTCGACCGACGACACCGACTGGTGCGGCAGGTTCTTGCTGACGGCGGCATAGCTCCCGCCCATCAGGTCCATGCCTTCGACGTAGAACTTCTGGATGGGCAGGCCTTGGTAGGTGATTTTGCCGTCATCAGCCACCTCGATGCCGGGCATCCGCTTCAGCACGTCTTCGATGCTCTTGTCTTGCTTTTGCACGAAGGAGCCTACGATGTATTCTAACGTGTCGCCTTTTTGCTCAATGCTGCGGGCGCGCACGGTGACGCCTTTCAGTTCCTGCACCTCTTCGCGAAGCGTGAAATCCACCGTCTGGCTGCGGTTGGCGATGCGCTTGGTCTGCTTGTCGAAAAAGAGCGAAGAAGTGGCCACATCGAGGCTGTCGGCTTCGACGTTGACCGAAAGGCTGTAGCGACCGTCGTTGTCCGTTCCCGCGTAGGCCACGATGACACGGCTGCCCGCCTTGTAAGCCAACACCTTGATGTTGGGCAAGGTCTCGCCTTCGGTGTCCTTCACCGTGCCCGTGAGCACCGTTTGCGCCGACAATGCATTACCAAGCAACAAAAACAAGGCGATATGCAGCCAACGCGGTTTCATTTCCTGTCGAGTTCGATGGGATTGTTCTTCGTGACTCCGTAATAATACAGCTTCTTTGAAGTGTCATCCGTCCCGTTGGCGGATTGAATGTAGGGTGCAGCGTTCTCCACAATGTTGGCCAAGAAATCGTCATAGACCTTGAAAAACGCCTTCTTGGTGGTTCTCACATAATCCAGGTTTTCCCATTCGATGAACATGTCTTCAGGGATTTCCGCTGAGACCATCTCGAAACGGTAATGGTCTTGCGTGTCGGCAATCTTCACGATAAGCCCAGGCAAGCCACAGAACATGTAAGGGCCGTCATTGTAAGGCAATTCCGGCGCAAACCATGCTTCCCAAGTGCGACCGCCATAGTCGCAAACGGCCTTCTGGGTGAAATAGCCGTTGATGGTGGCGGTGTCTTCGGTGTATTCCCATGTCATGCAAGGATAATCCTCTTCATATAAAAACACCCCTGTCATAAAAACATTATCAATCATGGTAATCTTGCCAAGTGGATGGTTCTTGTAAACCTTGTAAATGTAGCGGGAAATGTCCTCTTGTTTCACATAAATCACTTTCTCCACGATGCCTTGCCGCCTTTTCTCCTTCATTTTCTTTTCGGCCCTATAATTATTGTAACTCTGGAAGCGGCTGATTTCGTCGCCGATAAGCAACATCATCCGCTCTTTTTTTGCGCGGTCCATGTGGTTGGTGTCCTCACGGTATGTGAGGTCGTACATCACCATCAGACGAGCTTGGCAAAGCGTGTCCTCGTCCTGCGCCCGCATCGGAGAAACAAAGGCCAAAGCCACAATTAGTAATAGGAGTCTTGCTTTCATTGTGCGATTGTTTTTGTGATTAACGTTGCAAAGTTATGACTAATATTTTAATTTCAAAGGAAATTTATTCGTTTTTTTTCATTTCCTGTCGAGTTCGATGGGGTTGTTGCGGGATTTCATTAGGTGATACATCCTTTTTTGAACTTCTTGGCTTGTCCGCTCATCGAAATGGCTCATGATGTTCTCGCGCAACTCGTCCTCAACCTTAAACAGTCCCATTTTTGTCGTTGGAACATAATCCGATCCATAGTATGACACGTCATGCCATTCGACGTTTGTGCCTTTTTCGGGCACTTCAATGGAAACGAAATCAAAGCTGTAATGGCCTCTCGTGTCGTTCACCTTAAGGATCAGCCCAGGCAAACCGTGAAATTTCCACGGCCCCTCGCTGAATGGCAACTCGCCAGCGAACCAAGCCTCCCATGTGCGTCCGCCATAATCGCACATTGCCTTTTGGCATAAATAGCCCTCGATGCTGACGGTGTCGTCAAGGATGTCCCAGCAAAACGCATTCAAATCCTCTTCATACTTGAATTTGTCGGTAAGGAATACATGGTCTGTTACGGTCATTTTCCCTTCAGGATGATTCTTGAAAACCTGGAACATGTACCTTCCAACAAAATCTCCCCCGTTGGAGGTGAACCATTCTGGATAGGTTCCATCGCGCATCTTTTCGAATCGGATGCGATCGAGTTTGTAGTTCCCATAACTCTCGAAATCGGAAACGCTGTTGCCGACGAGCAACACCATCCTTTCCTTGTTTGCCCATTCCAAATGGGTCGTATCTTCTCTATAAGTCAAATCGTACATGACTTGAAGACGGGCGACATCCAACGAATCAAAGATACTTTCCTTCAATTGTGCTGACAGCATTAGAGGAAAAACACAGAATAACAACCCAATAGCAAATATGCGTTTCATAAACAATAGCTTGTTAAAACCTTCGACCATGCATCAAAATAGTTTCTGGCATCAGGAGACTCCAGTACAGGAGTCTCCTGATAGGCAAATGTTCAAGTTTCGGGGGATGTCGGCGTACCTGATTCATTACAGAAGGAGAGGTAAATGACTTCATCACCTGGCTTTTGAATATAACAGTAATGACAATTCCCGTCATCGCAACATATCCAAGTCCAATAGGGATATGTTGGCTGTTCCGCTTTCACCTGCTTCGGTGCAACAAAGGTGAACAGTCCCAAGAAAGACAGGACGAACATGGTTTTTCTTACTAATTTCTTCATTTTAGTTCAATTCTATGATTTAGTACTCAGTTAATTTTCCCCTCATAGGCAAAGCACTTTGCGGCAAAGCGGGAGAATGCCTTCCTCTCCATAACGCCAACCCTGTCGAGCCTTCCACATGTCGGATGAATGCCACCCATGCGGAAGCCAATGCCAATTCAGGCACTGGTGACGGCAAGCCGAATAAACTTGTTCTTCCCCAGCCGCCAAAAGAGGCACGTATGAATTGCGTTCTTCATCTTTTTAACGGTTTTCTTATTTGATTATTACTGGCATTTAATGGTTTTGCCTTTCGAAATCGCCTTCGGCATAGCCGCTAGCGTTGTCAAGCACCACGGTGTAGGTGCCGTTGCTGTTGCCCATAATCGGAATGACGACCATTTGTTGCGCTCCTGTGTTTACCACACTACTATAACAAAGGTTTCCTTCTGCATTGTAGAGCGAAATGTTAACATTGCCGCAACTTTGGTTAAAGTAGATGTAAACTGCTGTTTCCGTGGCTCCCGCTTCAATGTCGTCGGGGCCAACATTGTAATTCAGTTTGCCTTGCAACTTGATTTTTTCAGCTTCGCTTGGAATGTGGTTGTCTTCCATTTCCACATTGATATTGTTTTGCTGCGGATGGTGTGGAACGGAGGCATGGGCTTTACAAACGAAGAAGCCAATGGCAAAGATGCCGACGAAAAAAAGGATTCGTTTTTTCATAGTTTCAAATGTTTAGATGATAAAACAATTGTTTGTGTAAATTCACGGTGCAAACATACTATGAAAAAACTGGCATCAAAACGCCTTTACGAACTTATTTTTGGATAACACGTTGAAAATAAAGAAAGTAACATTCCTTTTTTACGAACTTTTTTTGGCGAAATTACGAACTTTATAGGCTTTTTTAGACTTAATCACGGCTTTTTCAAGACCTTTCTCGCCCTTCATACGGAGCCTTACTCAGTTTTTTCTTGGCATTGTTGCGCAATTTGTCTATTGAATGAATCGATGTGCCAAAAATATCGGCTTCTTCCTGACGTGAAACTCCAAAGAAGGACAAGATAAAATCTATTATCTCCGCTTCTGTCAGCTCAGGATGTTGGATCATTAGTTTTTCCCTTACTTCTGGATAAAGAGAGTCAAACACTTTTTTCAAGGCTTCCCATCTGCCCTCGTCGCCAAAAACAGCTTCTTCCAAATCCTTCAAACAGCTTTTCTTGCTCTGATTGTTTTTGAAGATGCACATCTTTTGTATAACAAGTGCTTCCTTATTAAGCGTTTCAGAAAGCTGACGGGCATAGTTCGTGCAAGCCTCTGCGGTTTCGTTGTATTTTTGGGCCAACTCTTGGTAATCCTTTTTGCTGGATTCCTGCATCATGGACAAGTCGGATACGGTTTTTACGCTGGTTTCGTGTTTTTTCTGGAGTTCATTGTGCTGTTGCATGAAAAGGAACAGGCTGTCTTTGGCTTCGGCTTCTTGCTTTCTGGATTGGGCCAAACGTATCTTAGATACGGCAAAAGCCAAAAACACCAACGCAGCCAACATGCTCAAGACAATGATAATGCGCTGTCTTCGTATCATTTTCTGATTCATCGCATTTTGGATAGAATCATAATCATATTTCTGTTGGATTCCATATAAATTGTTATGTTCCCGAAATCCCCTGACCTCATCAAGACAATCGTTGTAATGTTTCCAATAGTGGAGAGCCAAAGAATCGTTGTGTTGGCTTTCCGCAAACCGAGAAAGAGAGTTGTACGCTGAAACTTTGGTTTCCGTTTTCACATGGGCATGAGGCAGAAGGGAATCTACACATTTGTAGTAAAGAGCAGCTGAATCCATTACTTGCATCTCAGCGAACACATCACCCGTGTTCATGTAAAGAAGAAGTAATTCTGTTTCATCAAGATTTGGTTCTCTATCAATAAGTTTGAGGCAAGCAAGAGCCTGTTTATAATCATTCTGCAATTGATATAGTACCGCATAGTTGTTCAAGATTTTCCGATTCAATTTGTCAATATCACTTTCCCTTGCATACATCAAACTCTGTTGAAGGCAGATTTCTGCATTCTCATGGTCACCGCTCACCATATAGCATACCGCCATCATGTTCATATTTATAGCCTTATCAACATTACGACTACCAAAATTGTCCATGGCTTTTCTCAAAATGGCGAGAGCTTCCAGCTCCATACCATCAAAAAACAACAACTTTCCCATCCTGAATTCCGCCTGTGCCATAGCGAGACTATCCTTATCAAGTTCTCCATACCGTTCCGCATCTTTGAACGAACGTATGGCATCAGCCTTGTCGTTATAGTGGAGTTGCACGAATCCACTATAAAGCGCGGCGTGAGCGGCCTTATCGAATTTCTTCTTGCGGGCATAGTAATCGGCGGCACGCTCCAGTTCAGGGCTGGTGCTGAGGAAGGGCTTGTCGTCAAAAAACTCGTCGTCCATCAGCGGCGGAATCTCTTGCCCACGGTCGCCAAAGAGGGCTTCGGCCTGTAGCAGGGCCATATCCATGCGGTGCTTCTCTTTAAAATAGACAGGCATGTGCAACACACTATCAATCAAAGCCACGGTGCTATCAGGGTCCGTATCAAACAATTGCTCAGCACGATGCACCATCTGCCGAGCCTCACGCCGTGGGCTGTTGCAAGAAGCCAAAGCCACCAGTAGAACCATCCCTATAAACAAACATCGTTTCATGGTTGCAAAAATAGCAAAAATAAATCATCACAAATATACATTCACGTTTTTCCAAAATTGCTACCTTTGCCGCCATAATTGCAGAACCATGTCCATCCAAATCAACCATATCACCAAGCGTTACGGCGAGCAACTCGCCCTCAACGACGTCACGCTCACTATTAATAAAGGTATCGTCGGACTGCTCGGCCCCAACGGAGCGGGCAAGTCGACACTGATGAAAATCATCACCTGCTTCATCCCGCCCACCTCGGGCACGGTGAGCGTGGAAGGCCACGACGTCATCGACGACCCGATGGCCGTCAAGCGCATCGTGGGCTACCTGCCAGAGCATAATCCATTGTATCTGGACATGTACGTCCGCGAATACCTTGAGTTCGTGGCCGGCGTGCACCAGCTGAAAGGCGAAGCCGCCCACAAGCGCATCGAGGCGATGATTGAAGAGACGGGCCTCGGCCTGGAGGCGCACAAGAAAATCGGGGCCCTCTCAAAGGGCTACCGCCAACGCGTAGGCCTCGCCCAAGCCATGATGCACGACCCGCAGGTGCTCATCCTCGACGAACCTACCTCGGGCCTCGACCCCAACCAGCTCATCGACATCCGCAGCCTCATCAGCAGCCTCGGCAAGGAGAAGACCGTGCTGCTCTCCACCCACATCATGCAGGAGGTGGAAGCCATCTGCGAACGCGCTATCATTATTAATAAAGGTGTGGTGGTGGCCGACGACAAGATCGAGAACCTGAAACAGGAGAACGCGGCCAGCAACGTCGTCGTCGTGGAGTTCGAGAGCGAGGTGAGCGAAAACCTCTTGCGCAGCATCCCGATGGTGAGCAAAGTGCAGCAAGTGAAGGCCAACCATTGGATCATCGAGCCGCAGGGCGACGCCGACATCCGCGCCAACCTGATGAAGTGGTCGGTGGAGCGTGGCCTCATCATCAAGACCTTGCAGAAGGAAGACTTGAGCATCGAAGAGGCATTCCAGAAACTGACAAAATAAATTTGAGCGCGATGCTATCGCGCTCAGATTTTTTTTGTACTTTTGCAGCCTCAATCGTGGAAAGATTTGATTTGATTGCAACCACAAGAAAAAATGCTAAACCAATGCTTTTTCCTATTCTTTCAGTCAACAACTTCCCACAAATTCGTTATTAACTAACTAATAAACAATTTGTTATGGGTTATTATTTCACTTCAGAATCCGTCTCGGCAGGCCATCCCGACAAGGTGGCCGACCAAATCTCTGATGCCGTTTTGGACGCGATTCTCAGCAACGATCCCACCTCAAAGGTGGCATGCGAGACCTTGGTCACAACGGGCTTGGTCGTCGTGGCGGGCGAAATCCGCACCAACGGCTATGTCGAAATCCCCGATGTGGCACGCAAGGTCATCGAAAAAATCGGCTACAACAAGTCAGAGTACCAATTTGACGCACAATCATGTGGTGTCTTGTCGGCCTTACACGGGCAGTCGAACGACATTTACATGGGCGTGGGTCGCGAGAACCCTGAGAACCAAGGTGCTGGCGACCAGGGCATGATGTTCGGCTTCGCCTGCAAGGAGACCGAGAACTACATGCCACTCACCATCGACCTCGCTCACATGCTCTTGCAAGAACTGGCCAAGATCCGTCGCGAAGGCAAAAAGATGACTTACCTCCGCCCCGACGCCAAGTCGCAGGTGACAGTAGAATACGGCGAAGGTTGGAAGCCCTTGCGCATCGACACCATCGTCATCAGCACACAGCACGACGACTTCATCAAACCCGCCGACAACAGCAAGAAAGCCCAGGACGAGGCCGATGTACGCATGGTCGAAAAAATCGAGGCCGACGTGCGCAACATCCTCATCCCGAGGGTGAAAAAGCAACTGCCTTCACGCGTGAAGAAACTCTTCGGCAACGACATGAAGCTTTACGTGAACCCCACGGGCAAGTTTGTCATCGGTGGCCCTCACGGCGACACCGGCCTGACAGGACGCAAGATCATCGTCGACACCTACGGCGGTCGTGGCGCCCACGGCGGTGGGGCCTTCTCGGGCAAGGACAGCTCGAAGGTGGACCGCTCAGCGGCATACGCAGCGCGCCACATCGCCAAGAACCTCGTGGCCGCCGGCGTGTGCGACCAAGCCTTGGTGCAGATTGCCTATGCCATCGGCAAGGCCGAACCTGTGGGCTTCTACGTCAACACCGACGGCACCTCGCACGTCAAAATGAGCGATGCCGAGATTGCCCTCAAGGTAAAGGAATTGGTCGACTTGAGGCCCTACTTCATCGTGAAGCGCTTCGGCCTCACCAACCCCATCTTCGAGGAAACGGCTTCCTACGGCCACTTCGGTCGCGAGCCGTTCACACGCCCCGTCGAAGTCCATTACCAAGACGAACACACATACGAGAAAGACGGCAAGACCTATAAGGATGTCGAATTTTTCGCCTGGGAAAAACTCGACCTGGTCGACAAGTTGAAAACGGCCTTTGGTCGCTAAACGAAAAAAGCCTGCGGCAAGCCGCAGGCTTTTTCATTTTTGACAGACCCACTTAAAACTCCTCTTCCTCCTCCTTGAATTGCGACATCATGATCAGATTCATGATTTCCTCAGGGGTCAGGCCGAGATACTCGATAGATTTCTGGGCGTCATCCACCAAGTCGCTATCGGGATAGCTATCAATAAGTTGTTGAAACTTGGCATGGGCCATCGCCGTGTCATTGAGCTGGTCGTTGTAGACATACGACCCCAACAGGAAGAGGCTCATCGGAGCCCAGTTGGATTGCGGATACTGTTTCACCAATTGGTCGCCAATCTCAATACTCTTGTCGGCATTCTCGAGCAGCACGTTGATTTCCATGGCGTGATAAAGCCACATAGCTGCCGTTGAATCGTTCGGATTTTGCTTGACGAACTGGCAGTATTGCTCTGCCACTTTGGGCGCGACCTCCTTGTTCACCGATTGGTCATCATTGAACAAGGTGCTTTGGGCCGCCTTCAAATCCTCTTGGGTCAATTTTTTGCCCTTGCTGCCGCAAGCCGTCAAACAGCAAACGAGCAATGCAAACAGCATCATTTTCAGTGTGTTCTTCATGGTCTTGATATTTATCTGTGTTTCTTCTTGCGGGGGAAAACCATACGATAGTCGACATCGCATTTGCCTTCGGATATGGCACGCAACTTGCCTTGCAACAAGGTCTTGCGCAAAGGCGCGATGTCGTCGACAAAGACATGGCCTTGCAGGTGCTCATATTCATGTTGGATGATACGTGCACGGATCCCTTCGAAGACATCTTCGTGCTCATTAAAGTCCTCGTCGAAGTACTTCATGCGAATCTTGTTAGGCCGCATCACCTCTTCATAGATATTGGGCAAGCTGAGACAACCTTCCTTGAAAGGTTCCATTTCTTCTGAAGCCTCCAACAACTCGGCGTTGATGAAAACCTGCTTGAAGTCTTTGGCTGCCGGATAATCGGGATAGAAAGGATTGCCGTCGACGATGAAAAGTTGTATGGACTTGTTGACCTGCGGTGCGGCCAAGCCGACGCCTTCGGAATGGGCCAGGGTCTCCCACATGTCGGCAATCAGCTTGTCAAGCTCGGGATAGTCGGGCGTGATGGGCTGCGCTATGGCTTTCAGCGTGGGGTGACCATATGCTACGATGGGTAATATCATTTCAGTTGTTAGTTTGTAGTTGTCAGTTTGTAGTTGCAATCTAATTCTCAATTCCTAACGCTCACAGATTCCATATACGATTGCAGGATGATGGTGGCAGCGATGGTGTCAACAAGTTCCTTATCCTGACGGCGTGACTTGCTGAGACCTGCGTCAATCATGGTTTGATGCGCCATCACCGAGGTGAAGCGTTCGTCATAACGCACGATTTTCATGTCGGGTAACACCTTTTTCAGGCGGTTGACGATAGGCTCGATGTATTTGGAGCAGTCGGAAGGGTTGTTTTTCATGTCCTTGGGCTCGCCGATGACGATTTGCTCAACCTCTTCCTGCTTCACATAGTTGAGCACGAAGTCGACGAGTTTGTGCGACTCCACCGTCGTCAGCCCATTCGCGATGATCTGCAACGGGTCGGTCACGGCGATGCCGCTGCGTTTGCGCCCAAGGTCGATAGCCATTATCCTTGCCATGTCGTTTAAATTGAAAAAGAGGCTCGTTTGGGCCTCTTTTGTTTTGGGTGGGAGATGGGATTCGAACCCACGACCCTCGGAACCACAATCCGGTACTCTAACCAGCTGAGCTACACCCACCATCTGATTTAGTAGCGCCAATCTTTCGATTTGCGGGTGCAAAAATACTACATTTTTCCGAAACAGCGACATTTTTTCGACAAAATTTTTCATTTTTTCTCTTTCCTGCCCAAAATCAGCCTCGAATTCCGTATTTTTGACGGCTCAAAAAGGAAGGACTTATGGACGAAAAGAAGCAACAGAGCCAATCACCCAAAGCGTTGGCATGGAAGCGTTTCCGAAGCAACAAGCTGGGACTGCTGTCATGTTTCTATGTCATTATTTGGGCTTTGTTGGCCTTGTTTGCCTATGTAGTCATCCCCGACAAGACGCCCAACGCCAACCGTCAGATCCTCGAAATCAGCACCAAGAAGCCTGGTTTCGAGGTCGACATGCTAATGGTGCCGAAGGAAACGCCACCTGAAAAAACGTCGTTTTTCGAGTTCCTGTTCAACGGGCGGCCCGACGACTGCATCTACCTGCCTTTCGACAGCCTGCAGATTAATAAGGAAAAGACGACGGTCTTTTTGTATCAGTCGGGAGAAAGCGGTTCGGTGAGGATGGAGGTAGTGGAAAATAAGGAATTACTACGGGGCGGCGTTTCGACAGGCTCAACGCCCGCAGGTTTCAACTCTGCGGAGGAAGCCAACCAATACATCAGAAGCCACTGCGTGAAACACCGCAAGTTTTTGCTCGGCACCGACCAGTTTGGGCGCGATTTCCTCAGCCGTCTCGTTTTGGGCAGCCGCATCAGCCTGACGGTAGGCTTCATTGCCGTGTTGCTCAGCCTGATGATTGGCATCGTGGTGGGCAGTTTAGGCGGTTTCTTCCGTGGCAAGGTCGACGACGCGGTGGTGTGGTTCATCAACGTGGTGTGGTCCATCCCCACCCTACTCTTGGTCATCGCCATCACTTTCGCCTTAGGCAAGGGCATCGCGCAGGTCTTCATCGCCGTTGGCCTGACGATGTGGGTCGAGGTGGCACGCATCGTGCGCGGACAGATTCTTTCCATTCGCGAAACGACTTTTGTGGAAGCGGGAAGAGCCCTGGGATTCAAAGATCTGCGCATCATCTTCAGGCACATCTTGCCCAACATTCTCAATCCCATCATCGTGGTATCGGCGGCCAACTTCGCCTCGGCCATCCTACTTGAGGCAGGCTTGAGTTTCTTGGGCATCGGCGTACAGCCCCCCATGCCGTCGTGGGGCAGCATGATCAAGGAGAACTACGCCTTCATCATCCTCGATGCGGCTTATTTGGCCATTTTACCCGGTATCGCCATCATGCTCTTGGTTTTGGCCTTCATGCTCATCGGAAACGCGTTGCGCGAAGCATTGGACGTGAAAAATTAATGATGTAATTCAAAGAAAAGTTGTATCTTTGCGCCCTCAAAAGCGCAACCTTATGCGGGTGTGGCGGAATTGGTAGACGCGCCAGACTTAGGATCTGGTTTCGAGAGAAGTAAGGGTTCGAGTCCCTTCATCCGCACAAATTAAAGATAATCAATCATATAGAAATGAACATCACACAGAGCACGAAAGGAGACAACCTGATCTCCATCAAGATTAGCGTCGAGAAATCCGACTACCAAGAGACCGTTGAAAAGACCCTGAAAGATATGCGTCGCCGCGCCAATGTGCCCGGTTTCCGCCCTGGCATGGTGCCTATGGGCATAATCAAAAAGATGTATGGCGCCAGTGCGAAAATGGAAGCCTTGAATACGGTGGTTTCGGACAACCTCAACAAACATATCATGGACAACAAGCTCGACCTGATCGGCTATCCGCTCAGCGACCTTGACCAACAACAGCCTGCCGACCTCGACAAGGAAGAGAACATCGACTTCTACTTCGAGGCTGCCCTGCGTCCCGAAATCAACGTCGACTACACCAACACAATGGTCGACTTCTACCATATCATCCCCACCGACGAGGAAGTGGACAAGGTGGTCGAAGACCTGCAACAACGCAATCCCGACACCAGCCATCCTGAGACCGTGGGCGAGAACGACCGCCTCGAACTGAAGGTGCGCGAAGCCGAAGACGGCAAGGAACTGGAAGGCGGCTTCCAAAAGGACGGCATCTTCATCCACATGGACCAAATCAAGGACAAGGAAAGCCGTGAACTGATCATCGGCAAGGAAGTTGGCGCCGAGTTCATCGTCAACTTCGCCAAAGCCTTCGGCACCGAAGAAGCCGTGGCCAAAGTGCTGGGCGAAGACGCTCCTGTCGACAGCGACTACAACATCATCATCGACGACGCCATACGCGACGAGAAACCCGAACTCAACGAGGACTTCTTCAAAAAGATTTTCCCCGACAAGGAAATCAAGGAACTCGATGCCTTCAAGCAAGCCGTCAAAGCCGAAATGGAGAAGCAACACGAAGCCGAGGCCGACCCCATCCTCTTCAACAAGATGGTTGACGAACTGGTGGCCGCCGTCCACTTCGACCTGCCCGACGCCTTCCTGAAACGCTGGCTCGTTGAAAACAGCCGTGGCGACATCAAGGCCGACGAAATCGAAAAGAACTACGAGAAGGACTATGTCAAAGGCCTGCGTTGGCAACTCATCGAAGACAGCATCGTGAAAGCCAACCCCGAACTCATCATCAATGATGAAGAGGTGAAGAACTTCGTGCTGAAGCAAATCTTCCCTGGCATCGACTACGCCACGCTTGAAGACGACATGAAGGCTAACCTCGACAAGATCGCCGCCAACTACCTCAAGGACGCCCGCCAAGTGGAACAAATCAAGAACCAGCTGGCCGACATCAAGATGACGCAGTTCCTGAAAGGCAAAATGAACATCAACTACACCGACACCACACCCGAAGACTTCGTCAAGAAGCTCGAAGAGGAGCGGAAAGCCAAGTAAGGCTGATGGCCAATAGTTTATGGCCTATGGCTGTTCCTTCGGGAAGGCAAGCCATAGGCCATAAGCCATCTGCCAGAAGCATCCTAAACAACCCCACAACTCAAAAACTATTTAACCAACATGAACAACGAATTTTTCAAATATGCCACCAAGCACATGGGGCTGAACACCCTCGGCCTTGAGCAATACATCTCGAAAATCAACAACACGAGTTACATCTCGCCCACCGTCATCGAAGAGCGTCAGCTCAACGTGGCCCAGATGGACGTGTTCAGCCGCCTGATGATGGACCGCATCATCTTCCTTGGCACCGCCATCGACGACTATGTGGCCAACGTCATCCAAGCCCAGCTGCTCTTCTTGGAGTCGACCGACTCGAAGCGCGACATCAACATCTACCTGAACTCGCCCGGCGGTAGCGTCTACGCAGGTTTGGGTATCTACGACACGATGCAGTTCATTGGTCCCGAAGTAGCCACCATCTGCACCGGCATGGCCGCTTCGATGGCCGCCGTCTTGATGTGCGCCGGCACCAAGGGCAAACGCTCTGCCCTGCCCCACTCCCGCATCATGATCCACCAGCCCATGGGCGGTGTGGAAGGCCAAGCCACCGAAATCGAGATCACGGCACGCGAGATCCAGAAACTGAAAAAGGAACTGTATGAAATCATCGCCAAACACTCAGGCCAGACCTATGACAAGGTGTGGGCCGACAGCGACCGCGACTATTGGATGACCGCTGAGGAAGCCAAGGCTTACGGCATGATTGACGAAGTGCTCATCAAGAACAAACAGGCTTAATCCATGGCAAAGAAGTCAGGTGTTTGCGCCTTCTGCGGCCGAAAAGCCAGTGAAGCGAGACTGCTCATCCAAGGCATCGATGCCGAGATTTGCGACAGCTGCGCCGAACAAGCCTATCTCATCGTCAAGGAGCAGTTTGGCGACAGCAGGAAACAGTTCGCCTCGTCAGGCATGAAGCTTAAGAAGCCTGCCGAAATCAAGGCCTTCCTCGACCAATATGTGATTGGGCAAGACGAAGCCAAGCGCACTTTGGCCGTGGCTGTCTACAACCACTACAAGCGCATCAGCCAGAAGGTGGAAGCCGATGAGGTGGAGATTGAGAAGTCGAACATCATCCTTGTGGGCGAGACCGGTACGGGCAAGACGCTGTTGGCCCGCACCATCGCCAAGATGCTCAATGTGCCCTTCGCCATCGCTGATGCCACCGTGCTCACCGAAGCCGGCTATGTGGGCGAAGACGTGGAGAACATCCTCGTCAAACTGCTGCAAGCTGCCGACTACGACGTGGCCGCTACCGAACGTGGCATCGTCTTCATCGACGAGATCGACAAGATTGCCCGCAAGAGCGACAACCCCAGCATCACCCGCGACGTCAGCGGCGAAGGTGTGCAACAAGCCATGCTGAAACTTCTGGAAGGCTCGGTCGTCAACGTGCCGCCACAAGGCGGACGCAAACACCCCGAACAGAAGATGATTGCCGTCAACACGAAGGACATCCTCTTCATCGCCGGTGGCGCCTTCGACGGCATCGAGCGCATCATCGCAGCCCGCAAGCGCACCAATGTGATCGGCTATGGCACGGGAGGCAACGAGGTACTGGACAAGGACAACATGTTGCAATACCTCTCGCCAGCTGACCTAAAGAAATTCGGCTTGATTCCCGAGATCGTCGGTCGTTTGCCCGTCATCACCCACCTCAACCCCTTGGATGCCGATGCCTTGAAACGCATCCTCACCGAGCCCAAGAACGCCTTGGTGAAGCAGTTCCAGAAGCTCTTTGCTATGGACAAGATCAACCTGGTCATCAAAGACGAGGTGCTCGACTTCGTGGTGGAGAAAGCCATCGAATTCAAGGTAGGCGCTCGCGGACTTCGCAGTATCATGGAGGCCATCCTCAACGATGCCATGTTTGAGATGCCTTCGCAAATCGAAGCCACCGAATTGGTCATCGACCGCGCCTATGCCGAGCAAAAACTCGAGAAATCGGGCTTACAGAAACTACATGTGGGGGATTGAAGACATTACAAAAACAAGCAAAAAAGCATCGGGTATTTCACCCGGTGCTTTTTTTGGCACAATACTTGCATAAAACTCAGCGTTGAACATCAAAAATAGGAGACAAAACGATGAAAAGAATAGCCTTGATAGCGTTGATGGCCTTGATGAGCCTCTCTGGATTTGCCCAAATGATTGCCAAGGGCGATGCAGCGAAAAAGAAAGTAATCGTCGTCAAAAAGCAAGCCCAACTGCCACAGTCGTCAGTGGTAGATTTCTCGAACCCAACCGAGCCAACGAAAGGTACCGTTGTCTACGGCCGCATCGACGAGAACGGCGACACCACACTTATGGTCTACCTGCCCGAAGTGGATATCGACCTCATGCAACGCTACTTGCAAATCACCGACACCCATAAAGGACGCCGCCTGGCCAACAACGTTAGGAAAGTATTCCCCTATGCCAAACTCGCCGGAGCCAAGATGCAGGAATACGACTCGATACTGGCGCACACCTCCAACAAATCTGAGCGCAACCGCTTGATGAAACAAGCTGAAAAAGAAATCACTGACCAATACACCGAGGAACTAAAGAACCTGACCATCACCCAAGGACTGATCCTCGTGCGCCTCATCGACCGCGAAACCGGCAACACCACTTACCAAGTCGTTCAAGAGCTGCGTGGCAAAGTGCGCGCCTTCTTCTATCAAGGCTTCGCACGCCTCTGGGGCTACAACCTGAAGACAGAATACGATCCACACAACAACCCCGAGGACGACGAGATTGAAACCATCATGACGCTACTTGAGCGCGGCGTGATTTAAGAGCACAGATGCTTAGAGGAAACAGGGATTGCACAAATCGGCACGGAAACATCAAGTTTGGTCACCTATATCAACACAGCGGAGCTTTCGGGTTCCGCTTTTTCGTTTTCTTCAGTTTCGTCAGGCAACAGGGCATATCCTCTCACCAAATCAAAGCCTTTGTAAAGGTAAGGCACGGTCTTTTCCACATAGGGATACAGATACGACTCTTTCTTCACCTCCTCTTTGACGAGACCAAGAATCTGTAAATTATTGAGTACCAACACAAAAGTACTACAAAGCAACAAGCCTTTAGCTGCTCCAAAAGCGAGTCCGCCTAATTTATTGAAAAAGCCCAAGTTCATCTCATGAACCGCCTTTGTGACCAACTTCCCAATGATGTTGACAAGAATAGCCAAAAGGATGAAAGTGAGCACAAAAGCTATGGTATTGAGATACTGCGGCTTGATCTCCATGAAGTCTTGAAGATGATCCGCCGTGAAATCGGAGAAATGCATGGCACCATAAATGCCCACACCGAAGGCCAACAAAGTGACTACCTCAAGGATGAGTCCCTTTTTCCAGCCCTTCCACCCGAAGACGAAAAGGACGATGGCGATGATGATGTCTAAGTAGTTCACAGTTGTCAGTTGTTCAGTTGTCAGTTGTTCAGTTGTCAGTGTAGTGTGGAGTAACTCCTAACTACAAACTACTCACTATAATAAAGTATCATTCGTTCGATGGCACGTTGGCAGACGGGACAGAACTCGTGGCCGTTGAAGGTCTTCATCAGGCAGTCCATCTTGGGGCTGTAGACGCCTTCAGGCTCGTAACCGCCTCCCTCGAAAACGCCTATGGCGTTCTCATATTTCTTCTCGCGCGGCGTGGGGATGGGCGTTTTCTTGTCCATCATGTCCTTCCACTTGGCATCGAAGTTGACGAGGGTCGTTAGGTTAGGTTCCCAGGGCTCGAGGTCGTTGTTGTACATGTCGCCATAAGTGTCGTCGTTGTAGTATTCGTCGGCCAAGCCCGCAAAGCCATGCCCGAACTCATGGATGATGACATCGCTCGAGAAGCCGTTGCTGCTCGCGCTTGAGCAATAGAAGTTATAGATGCCGCCCCCACCGTATTTCTCGGTGTTCATGAGGATGTAAATCTGATCGTAAGGCACCTGACCGGCCAAGTCGCGGATGTCGCGGTTGTCGGTGCTCATGCAGTATCGCTCACTATCGAAAGTCCAGAAGTTGAAACGCATTACGGTGTTCTTGTAAATGTGGTCGCCAGGCATGGTGCAGCCACTCTCTGCCGAAGGTGCCATCACACCACGGATGTTGAAGCTCTCGCGGTAGCGGTCGTAAGGCGCATAATTGAACATGCTTTCCACGAAAAAGTCGCAGTCCTTGAGGAACTTGCCCATTTCTGCCTGCGTATAACCCTCGGGCAGAATCACGATGTCGACGGCCTTGGTGATGTCTTTGTTACCAATCCAGGCCTCGTAGACGGGCAGGTTGAGGTTATCGTAGTTGCGGATGAAATAGTCGTCGGGGCTGACCGTGAAGCGCATCCCTTCCTTGAGTTGGCCTTCCCAAGTCTTGTAACACAAGGCAATGTCAATCTTCACCTTGGGGAACGGCACGATGACCGACTCCTCGAAGGTCTTGGTGATTTTGAAAGCCTCGTCGGTGGTCTGCCATTCGCCGTAGAGGTTTTGGTAGCCCTTGGAAAACAGCAGATGATCGGTTCCCGACTCATACACCTTGACGATGTAGGAGCCAAACTCCAAATTATCGATAAGGTTGGTCTTGGAGCCGCTCCAATAAGGCTCATGGATGAGTTCCTTCAGGGAGAAGGTGGTTTCATTATGGTTTCCAGTGAGACAATAGTCGACGCGCAGCGATGACTCGTTGAAATACTTTTCGAATTGCGCCCAAGCCATCATCGGCAAAAGGACGAAGAAAAAAAGGATGGTTTTTCTCATGACGAAAGATTTTGCACAAAAGTAGTCATTTTTTCAATATCTTTGCACAAATTATACATCAATGTCAACGCCGTTATTACAAGTCCGAAACCTCAAGGTCTCATTCTCTCGAGAAGGGGTATGGACCGAAGCTGTGCATGGCATTGACCTTGACGTATTTGCGGGACGAACCTTAGGTCTCGTGGGCGAGTCGGGCTCAGGCAAGTCGGTGAGTTCACTGGCTGTGATGCGTCTGCTCAACGAAAAGCTAAGCCGCATCAGTGCCGACAACATCACCATTGAAGGCACCGAAATCAAAGCGTATTCAGAGCGACAGATGGCTGACGTGAGAGGCAAACGCATCGCTATGATTTTCCAAGAGCCGATGACATCGCTCAATCCTGTGTATAAGTGCGGATTTCAGGTGACTGAGATGATTTTGCAGCACGAGGAAGTGAGCAAGGCCGAAGCCAAAAAGCGGGTCATCAAACTTTTTGAGCAGGTGATGTTGCCGAGGCCGAAAGCCATCTACGACAGCTACCCCCATGAGCTCTCTGGCGGGCAGAAGCAACGTGTGATGATTGCCATGGCCATCGCATGCAATCCCAAACTGCTCATCGCCGATGAGCCGACCACCGCCTTGGACGTCACCGTACAACTCGAAATCCTGAAACTGCTGCGCAAGCTACAAGCCGAGACGGGCATGGGCATGATCTTCATCACCCACGACCTCGGGGTGGTAGCCGAAATCGCCGACGACGTGGCTGTGATGCACAACGGCGAGATCCTGGAGCGTGGCACAGTACAAGACATCCTCAATCATCCTCAGCATCCCTACACGCAAGGCCTGTTGGCTTGCCGTCCGCCCATGGATGTACGCCTCAAACGGTTACCCATCGTCAAGGAGTTTCTCGATGGCGAGTGGCAAGGGGGAAAACAGCAAATCCTGCACGACCTTCGCATCGGTGACGAGGAGCGGCAAAACCACCTCAACGCACTATACAGCCGCGATCCGTTGCTCAAGGTTGAACATCTCCAAACTTGGTACCCGTTGCGCAAAGGCGTGTTTGGCCGCGTCTACGACTACGTGAAAGCCGTCGACGATGTGACCTTAGACGTCTACGAAGGCGAAACCTTAGGCTTGGTGGGGGAATCGGGTTGTGGCAAGACCACCCTAGGGCGCAGCATACTGCGCCTGGCTGAGCCTACGGGCGGCAAGGTGTGGTTTGACGGCATCGAGGTGACAGCATTAAAAGGACAAGCGCTTCGCGACTTCCGTCGGCAGGCGCAAATCGTGTTTCAAGACCCCTACTCTTCCCTCAACCCACGCATGACCATAGGCGAAGCCATCGCTGAGCCGATGCGGGTACATTGGAGGGCAGGAGACACAAGGCCTTCGATAAGCTCAGACGCCCTACGAAAGGCCGTCTGCGAGCTTTTGGAGCAAGTGGGACTGAAAGCCGAACACTACGACCGCTATCCGCACGAATTCAGCGGCGGGCAACGGCAGCGCATCTGCATCGCACGTGCCTTGGCCGTCAATCCCCGATTAGTCATTTGCGACGAGTCGGTGTCGGCATTGGACGTATCCGTACAAGCTCAAGTCCTCAATCTACTCAACCGATTGAAGGAAGAACGACGTCTTACCTATATATTTATCTCACACGACCTCAGCGTAGTACGTTTCATGAGCGACCGAGTGGTAGTGATGTTTAATGGAAGACCTGTAGAAATAAACGAAGCGGATGCTCTATTCGAACATCCGCTTAACGCTTACACACAAAAACTAATTGATGCCCTTCCAGGCAAAAACCATTATTTCAATAACACATCGGGACCCATGTTGTAATAGATGTCGACGGGAATGCCAGAGGCGTTCACGCGGTCGAGGTCCTTTTGCAACTCGGGACGGATGACGCAATTTTCGCCCATCCAGGCCTTGGTGGCCTCGTAGTCGCCGTTGCCCTGGTGTTGCAGAATGTCGCCAGCGAGTTTTTCAACAGCCACTTTCATCTTCTCGAAGTCGATGGCATACTGGCCTTGTTCGTTGCGGACAAAAGCGCCTTCGTTTTGGAAATAGTTGAAGGTAAGCATATTGGCCTTACCATGGGCACTGGCAGCACCGAAGCGCACCGAGCGGAAGATGCCGGCCATGAAGGTGGTATAGTTGTCTTCCATCGTGGTGGTGGTGTATTCGCCCATCTCAGCCAGCTTGGTGACGAGGTAGAGGCCCAGCACGTCGGCCTTGGCTTCTTCAAGGGCATTGTATTGGTTGCCAAGGGCTTCGCGCACCGTGCCTTTGCCCGTGATGGTGTTCTTGATGCCCATGCCGTGGGCGGTCTCGTGGAACATCACGTTGGAGAAGAAGGCGTCAAACTTGATGTGTTCCATCGACTCGGGGGTCATCAGCTCCTTGGAGATGGGTTCGAGGATCTTCTCGAACTTGGCCTGCATGGCGTTCTTGAGCTGGAGTTTGCGGGTGCCGCGTTCAAGTTGCACGCGCTCGTCGTTGGGCAGGTTGATGGCGATGGTCTTGGAGTTGGCGTTGCAGTCGCCAGCATAGTAGACCACGTCGTAGGCGGCCAGGTCGACGTCCGAGCCAGGCACTTCCTTCTTATACTCGGCGGGAACAGGCAGTTGCTTTTGCAGCTCGGGCACAAACGAGGCGTAACGGGCCAACTGTTTGGTCCACTCTTGGTCCTTGATGAGGATGAAGGCTTCGTGCGAGGCCTTGATGCCATAACGAGCATCCGTGTAGTTCTCGATGGGACCAATCACCATGTCGATGTTGTTGTTGCGCACGTCCATCCACTGCATGTCGCTCTCGAGGTAATCGTCGGTGCGGAGGGCCTTGGCGCGGAGGCGAAGGTAGTTGGCAAACTCCTCGTCGCCAGCCAGCTCAGAGGCGTCGTCGAGCAACGATGCGGCCTTCTTGATTTGCTCGGCGAAGTAGTCGTGGTACCAAACACACTTCAGGGCGCCGTTCTCGTCGCGCACGATCATCGTGTATTGGCTGGTCTTGTTCGGGTCGTCGAAGGCATTCCATTCTTCCTCGGTCATGTCTTCAGGATAGAAGCGGGCGCCAGCGGGCTTGGCACCGATGCCGTCCACGAAAGGCTTGTTGCCATCGAGGCCGTCCCAGGGGCCGTAGGCGATGGTGGCAAGTTTCTTGACGTCGGCATTGTCGCCGATCATCTCCATGAGTTGGGCTTTGTCGCCGTAGTTCTCTTGCCAGAAGAGGTTGTCCATGATGTCGGCGGCTTCGAAGAGCAACGGCAGCATCTCCTTTTCGTTGGCGCTGAGGTGGTCAATGTTGGTCGTCAGGGTGTACTCGGCGTACTTGTCGGCCATGCGTGTTTCTTGTGGGGCAGGCGTTTGGGGCTGCTCAGGTTGTTTCTTGTTGTCGCAGGCCGTGGCAGCGATGGCCAAAGCCGCAATGAGAGTTAGATGTTTGATTTTCATTTGATTATTATTTATTAAGTTGATTGTATCCAGATTTTGAGCACATACGCTTTCGGATGAGGACATTGTTCAAAACCAACACCACGAACATCGCCAAAGGAACCCAATAGCGGTTATGTTCGATACCATGCATTACTGCCGCACCAACAGTACCACCAGCAATTCCATTGGCAATTATGGAGGAAAAACGGTTCTTTTCGGCTTTCTTCAAGTCGGAGGTGTCCCCCTTGACGCTGACAATCCACAACACAACGATGGCTGTTACCAAAGCGCTAATCAGTATGATGTCATAAGTCTTCATTGGGTATAAGCTTTGTTAAGATTTTGCAAAGATAGAAAAAGTCAGATAAACGACATGTAATTATTTGCGTTGACTGCGGAAAAACATGCCTCAGGATATGCCGCTGCAAAGGCTTTCGGAGCTGTCGGTGTCTTTTTCCCAGCTTTCATCTCAAAAGCGTTCATCACGCCAGAGCCCACCTCCAGCAGGTCAATCTCTTGCTTGTCGTAAGTGCACCAGAAATAAAAATCAAGCAGCAACCGATTGTTGTAGTTGCGTTTCAGCCGCTCCGTGTTGATGTAGTTCTCCCAAAGTGCGCCACGGTCAATATCGGTACGCCGCGAAAGTGGCTCGAAGTTCCGGACTTTTTCGGATCATGGCAAGCAAAAAATAAAAATTCCGTCAGTTGACTGACGGAATTTACAGTTTCTCGTTTCGTAAATCAGCAGCCGATGGCCCTCGAAATCACCAAGCGGAGAATTTCGGAGGTGCCTTCGCCGATTTGCAGGATGCGTTGGTCGCGATAGAAGCGCTCCATGTCGAACTCCTTCAGCA
>CAMUYT010000019.1 GCA_947164955.1 uncultured Bacteroidales bacterium
AAGGCCTTGATGGTCTCAACGTCAAGCTCGCCTTTGTCATTCAAAGCCCCGATGACCACGCCTTCGAAGCCGAGATTCTTGCAGAGCATGATGTCGGTCTTCATCATCTCTACTTCCTCGTCGTCGTAGATGTAGTTGCCCGGTCGCGGACGGATGAGCACGCGCATGGGGATAAACGAAATGTCGATGGCCTTGGCCAAGGTGCCAAAAGAGGGGGTCACACCGCCCACTTCGAGACATTCGCAAAGTTCGACGCACTGGGCGCAGCCGTCCATTGCGTTCTGCAACGACTTGATGCCGTTGGCACAGATTTCCAGTCGTATCATAGGTTTAGAATTTTTGGGCAAAGATATTGAAATTGTCGAAATTTTTGACTCGACATAGTCAATTGTTGGTGAAAAAGGCAAAAGCTCACGAAAAAAACTTATTTTTGCAGCGAAACACCATCTAACAAACACCGACGAGCCTAATGGGATACAACTTGGCAAAGAAAAAATGAAGAAATTCGCCTTTTTAATCGCTGCAATGTTGTTTATCAGCGGAACGTTTTATGCTCAGACTCTTGTGACATATGAAGGTTTGAAACTTTCAGAGTTTGAAAACCAACAGTCCTTGCAAATGAGCGGTTCATCGTTTACCCGCGGCCATGGATTTGTTATCAGGCCAGAGTTCTATAGGGGAATCTACGCATCTTTTGGTTATCAGTTTAATCCTTTCATTCAATCCTACTTTAGCATTGGATATGGTGATGCAATGACATTGTATGTAGGATTGCGTTGTTATACCAACGACAGCAATTGGGCTGGAATGTTTGACACCCGTTTCGGTTTTAATGGTTACGGATTTAACCAATCTTTGATTGGTGGTGCCAGTTATAAAGACTTGGACTTTGGATTGGGATGGCTCTTTTACTACCCAGGTGATATAGATTTTACAATACTTCCAGCCATTAGCATTGGATGGAACATCAGATGCTATCCGCATAAATAATCTTCGACGCGTTTACCGCAATAGTATCAACTATCTTTATTGATTTTCCTTGTTATATGAGATTCCGAATCCTAATCATTCTCTCGTTTTTCAGCCTTTGCGCCTCAGCGCAAAACACCCATATCATTCCTACGCCTCAGCAAGTGGAAACCACTGAGGGTCATTTCGTTTGGGACGAGAACGTCGTCCTCACCTACGATGCCTCCGATGCCGAAATCAGCCAAATTGTAACGACATTCCGCAACGACTTGAACCAAATTAGCGGCAAGACCGTGCGATTCTCGCGCGGCGTCATCAAAGGCAAACAGTTCATCGAACTCGTCAAGACCGACCCCCTCGGCGTGAGCGAAAACGAAGACCAAGCCTACCGCCTTACGGTTAGCCCCAACTTCATCCGCATGGAAGCCACCACCAACACGGGACTTTTCTACGCCATGCAAAGCCTCAAACAGCTCTATCGTTACTCCTTCCTCACCAACAAAGGGAAAATCATCATCCCATGCACGACCATCACCGACTGGCCTAACTTCAAAATTCGCGCCTGGCAAGACGACATCAGTCGCGGCCCTATCGTCACAGTCGACTACCTGAAACGCCTTATCCCGCAAATGGCCGAATGCAAACTCAACGCCTTCTCGCTCTACACCGAGCACACCTTCAAGACCAAATGCCATCCCGACATCGCACCCACCGATGCCTTCACCGCGGAGGAAATCAAGGAATTGGAGGAGTTCTGCAGACCTTATCACATCCAAATTATTGGAAACCAGCAGTGTTTTGGGCATTTTGAAGAGATTCTTTGCAATCCCTTCTACAGCCATTTGGCCGACACGAAATGGAACCTCAACCCCGCCAAAGAAGAGACCTACAAGTTCCTCGAAGACCATCTCCGCGAGGTGGTAAGAGCCTACAAATCACCTTATTTCAACATCAACTGTGACGAGACCGAGGCACTTGGCCAAGGCTTTGCCAAGGCTTATGTGGATTCTGTTGGCGCCGAAACCGTTTATTACCAACACATCAACCGCGTCAACCGAATGCTCCGCCCCTACCGCAAACGCGTGATGATGTGGGGCGACATCGCCGACCAGCACCCCGAAATCCTCAACAATTTAGACAAAGACATCTTCCTCATTGCTTGGAGCTATGTGGGCATCGACAGCTTCGATGAATTCCTACAACCCTACGTCAAGTCGGACCGCAACTTCTTTGTTGCCCCTGGAGTGAGCCTCTCCGAAAGGGTGTGGCCCAAGCACTATGAGTTCAGGAAGAATATCGCCAACCTATGTAGAGACGGCTACAAAAACGGTGCCTTGGGCGTCATCAACACCTGCTGGGACGACTTTGGAGAATCACTGACCAACAGCGCGTTATACGGCTTGACTTACGGAGCCGAGATGAGCTGGAACGCAACCTCGCCACAAGAGCGCGACACCGATGCCAATTTCACCATCCACCTTTTAGGCTGCCTCTCGAGCGACATCTGCAAACATCTCGACGAGCTCTCCGAATGGACCAAAATCGACGGCATCGGCAAGTTCACCGCCATGACTGAACCCATGGTGCCCTTCTATCCCGCCCTCGTCAACGATTCCATCAAGGCCTTGAACCAACGAGCTTCCGTGGCACTTTCCGCGTTAGAAAAGACCTTGATGACCGACAAAAGACAAGCAAAACAAAACACCGACCTCTTCGACAATGCACTTTACGCCGTGCACCGCATGCAATGGTGCGCCAAGCGCAACATAGCCCGAATCCAACTCTTCCGCACCTTCAACGACCCGACAAAAGCCAACATCGCCGAGAGTCAAAAGCAGATTGACGAACTTATCGTCTTGCTCCACAGCTTGAAAAACGAATACGTCAAGGTTTGGGACATTGAAAGCCGACAGTATTGGTTGGATGTCAACATGGAACAATACGATGAAGTGGCCATCGAGTTGCAACAGCTTGAATATCTGCCTTTCATCGAAACCATGACGGACGAAAAAGGCAATGCCGCTATCGCGTTGATGACCGTTTTTGAAGACCAAGAAATCCACTATACCATTGACGGAAAAGAAGTTACACTCAGCGATTCAGTTTACCGGAAACCCATCGTCCTTGAACGGCCTTGCTTGATCAAAGCGGCTTGCTTCAACGAAGTGAGTGAACCCATTTGCGCCGAACGCTATGTGTGCTACCACAAAGGCATGGGCCGACTGAAACAGCTGAACAGTCCTGCTGGCAATTACCGTCCCGAATACTCAGGTGGCGGCGACGCGGCCCTGCTTGACGGCAGCCTCGGGAGCGACGACTACAAGGACGGTCGCTGGCAAGGTTTCTACGGCATTGATGCTGACCTTGAGATTGATTTCGGCAAAGTCCAAAGAGTCAACGCGCTGAATATCGGCTTCTTGGTCAACGCCCACGATTGGATCCTTCGTCCCGATAGGGTGGAAATCCAAACCTCAAACGATGGCAGAAACTATAAACCCTTCAAAGCCTTCAGCCTGAAAACAGAGATACCTCTTACAGGCAACCACACTTTCCGCGAGCGCTTCGCTACGCCCAATCTCTCCACACGCTACTTGCGCATTGTGGTGAAGAATCCGGGATTATTACCAGAAGGTCTCCCAGGAGCGGGCTACGATTCTTGGATCTTTATGGATGAAATGATGGTAGAATGATTAAAAACGCCGAGTACGGCTGTAATTCATATCATACTCAAAATACCGGGAGTCGACATTGTCGCCAAAGATTTCAACCCGAAGCACGCAGTTTTCTTTTATCAAACTCTTGAAAGAAATCCTTTCTGTTCGTTGTTTGCATTCGGGTAAATCCGCTAACCCTCTGCTTTCTTCTGCCAAAAAACGTTCGCCCCGTTTACTTTTTGTCACCAACGCCACATGAATCTTCAGTCCTGTAAGCTTACTAGGGCCTAGATTCTGCAGAGTAATTTCCAACACACAAGGTGCCTTCTCAAAAACCATGGCAGGCTGGGATTCAAACTGAACATCTTTAACAATCAGTATAGGAGTTTCCTCACAAGATATGACTTCAATCTTAGTCTTTGGAATATTATCTGGAACTTGTCCAATTCTAAAATCAGGCTGAGTGGTTTCAACGTAATAGTATTTCTTCCCATTGAACATATAATATGTTGCATCATCATGTAGTTGACAATCCACTCCAACTGCCATATGGTCTGGTGCCATTAACAACACAAAATCGACGTTCATCTCACGCAAAATTGCTGCCAACAATACAGATTTATCTTCACAATCCCCACAGCCATCCACAAGAGTCTCAATAGGATAACGGACATATTCATCCTTTCCTTTTGAGGTAGAATCATATGAATATGGTAATGACTGGACGTAAGAAAGTGCTGCCTCAACCTTATCAGTTTCTGATATTGCAATGGTTTCCAACCTCCTTGCCAAATCTTTTATAACAGGTTTGCCATTCTCTGAAAAAACAAAACTTTTACGATTATCTCCTATTTGCTTCCCTTCCATTTCATAACGATAAAAGTAATGGTCTCGTTCCTGTTGATAATAATCATACAATTCTTTTGCAACTTTGGTTTCACACACCCTTACCGTATCATTGTACATCCAAACGCGATGCACCAAATAATCATCTCCATCCAATGCAACCCACTGAGAATAAGCCCGAGTGGAAAGTAGCAAGAGCAATAACACAATCCATCTGTTACGCATAATAGAATCGAATTTGTCCAATTAACGCAAAATCCAGGCCAAAATTGCATTTTTGGTGTAATAGGTTGTAGGGCTGTCACACTGGGGCAGCCGCATCATGAAACCACAAGATGCGGCTGCCGTAATACGACAGCCCTACAGCCTTATTTTCCCCAATAACGGAACGCCTCCACCTCTTTCAGCAATTCCTTGACGGCGGCCTCCAGCTGTTCGTCTTCGCCTTTGGCCATCTTTTCAGGCGTGTTGCGCACCTTTACATCGGGCTCCAATTGGGTGTTCTCCAACCAATTGCCTTGTTCGGTGCGATAACCGATGACGGGCAGACCGAAATACAATGACGGGTCTTGCAGGGTCTCCCATGTCACGCTCGACATAGTGCCAGGCACGGGCATACCGACCAACGTGCCCATCTTCTTGTATTTATAGACCCAAGGCGTGCCGTGCGCATTGCTGTAGTTGGCCTCGCCGATGATCATCACCGAAGGCTTGTTGTAGCGCCTTGAAGGCATCACGCAGGCCACGCTGTCGTTGATGACTTGTTCGAGGTATTTCTCGCCGCTGAACAGGATTTCAATGTCTTCGTGCAGACGACCGCCACCGTTGAAACGCGTGTCGATGACAATGCCGTCGCAGAGGTTGTATTTGCCGAGGATTTGCGAATACACGTCGCGATAGCTGGCATCACCCATGCTGCGGATGTGGACATAACCCAAACGGCCTTTCGAAAGTTCCTTCACCGTCTCTTCGTTGTGTTTCACCCAGCGGTGATAAAGCAGCTCGTTCATCGCGCCATGGCTGATGGGTTTCACGGTCTCTTCCCATGTCTTGCTGCCATCTTTCAACGTCACAAGCACCGTCTTTCCTGCCTTGTTGTTGAGCAACGGATAATAGTCCATGTCTCTTGTAATCTCCACGCCGTCAATCTTCTGGATAACGCAACCCGCCTTCACTTGTGAGCTTTTCTTGTCGAACGGCGAGCCTTCCACCACCTCGGCGACTTTCAGGCCATCACCACGGTAATCAAGGTCGAGCAACACGCCAAACTCAGCCGTGGCATCGCCGCCGCGGTTCGTGGGACGATAGCCCGAACCCGTGTGCGACACATTCAGTTCGCCCAAAATCTCGCTCAGCATCTCGCTGAAATCGTAGTTGTTGTTGATGTGCGGCAGGAACGGGCGGTAGGCCTCCTTCATCAGCGCGAGGTCGACGCCGTTGTGGTTTTTCATAAAGAAACGCTTCTCGATTTGCAGGAAGACATGGTCAAACATGTACTCGCGCTCTTGGGCGTAGTCGAGTTGCATGGTGGCGTCGTGCTTAATCGGTGTCGACTTGCCGCCTTTATCCAATTTTTGCAAATTGCCACCTGAAAGGAGGAAAATATTGTCGCCCTTCACCTGCAACTGTGCGCCGCCCTGGCCAAGTTTCTTCAGCACCTTCATCGACTTTTCGCGCACGTCGAGTTCCCAAAGGTCGTAGCCTTTCTCAAACGAAGTCATAAAATAGAACTTCTCGCCATCGCCCGAAAGCGCCATGCCGCTCAAATTCGACGACATCGGTGTCAGCCTGACGACGCGGTCTTGCAAATGTTCCAAATCCACTTCTATCTTCTTGGTTTCCTTCGGTTTTCCGTCTTTCTTTTCATCATCTTTCTTGCCTTTTTTCTTGTCTTTCCCTTCGTCCTTCGCCTCTTCTTTCTTCGCGTCCTTGTTGCCTTTCTCAGTCTCTTTCAGCAAGGCATACTCCTCTTTGCTGAGACGGAATTTATCGTAGGCTTCCTGGTTCAAGAAAGCAATGAAAGCGTCGTTTTGGCTGCCCCATGAAGCATGGGAGCGCATACCATAACGATTTGAGCGATAAATAATTGCATTGCCATCCATCGCCCATTGTGGGCTGCCGTCGATATAAGCGCTCTCCGTGATGTTGTAAATCGTTTTCGAGCCGTCGGCCTTCACGATGCCAATGTCGGAATACGGGTCGCGCATGTGCGAAATCAGGGTCAAGGCAAACCATTGGCCGTCGGGCGACCACTCGTAGCTGAAGCCATAGTCGTCGGTGTCGTAATGCTGCGTCCCATCTGTGATTTGGCGCACTTCTTTAGAAGCAATGTTATACACTTTCAAGATATTACGGTTCTCAATGAAAGCGATTTCCTTGCCGTCGGGCGAGAAGCTCGGCGCGATGCGTTCGATGCCGTCGTTGTCGAACAGCGGCTTTTCGTCAATCAACGTGGCGTATGCGAAGTTGTAGTCCTCTTTGCGCTCGATGGTGGCTTGGTAGAGATTCCAATAGCCGTCGCGCTCCGAGGCATAGACCAAGGTGCGTCCGTCTTTCGAGAAACTGGGGCTGCGCTCAGGCTGCGCCGTGTGCGTGATTTGCTTCGTGGTGGCGTATTCGTCGACACCCGTCACAAACACTTCGCCACGCGAGGTGAAGGCAATCAGTTTGCCGTCATCGCTCAACGCGAAATCGCCGATGCCACGGAAATCCTGCTTCACTAACTGCTCCGTGTCTTGGTCGTTGATGATTTCGATATTCACTTTTTTTGGTTCATTGCCAATGCGTTGCGTATAGATTTCGCCCATATAGCCGTAGCACAGCAAGCCATTGTTGGCCACGCTCAAGAAACGCACAGGATGGATCTTAAAATCGGTCACTTTCTCCACTTGTTCGAGGTTGTTGGCTGGGGCTTTATAGACATTGAAATTCCCCTTGTTGCGTTCGCTCAGAAACACGACTTCCTGATAACCAGGCAGGTAACATGCGTCGCGGTCTTCGCCCACATTGGTCGTCATGATCGTGTGGGTTTTCTTTTTGGCGTTGTAATACACGATGTCTCGAGCCACCGATGAGACGTGGTGCTTGCGCCACACGTTCTCGCTGCCCTTGCGGTCGTAGTAAAGGAACGACTTGCCGTCCTTGTCGAACGACATGCTGCACACCGGCACAGCCACCACCTGCTCAGGCCGACCGCCTTCGGTGCTCACCTTGTATAATTCGGTAATCCAGCCCGTGGCAAACTGCACATTCTCAGCCGCTTTCTGGATTTGTGCGGAATAATAGATTTCCTTGCCGTCAGGTGAGAAGGCCAAAGGCATCTCGCTGGCCGAGTTGGTCGTAATGCGTTGAGGCACACCACCTTCAGCCGGAATCAAGTAAACATCAAAGTTACCATTTCGGTCGGTGGCAAAGGCTAAATGCTTGCCATCGGGCGACCAGATGGGCGAGGTTTCGTAGGCCGTGGTGGTGGTCAGCTGTTGGGCTTTGCCGCCGTTGGCATTCACCACATACACATCGCCTTTGTAGCAAAAGGCAATCTTATCGCCATTGGGCGAGATTACGTTGTCGCGCAGCCAAAGCGGTTGCGCCGAGAGTTGGAATGTTGCCGCAACTAAGGCAACGAATAGAAGTTTCTTCATAACAGTCGTATTTTTAGAATTATTTCACTTCAAATTGACGGACTGGCTCGTTATCCAGAAAAAGCTCGAGCACATCACCCGGATGCACTGCGCCGACGCCCTGCGGAGTGCCTGTAAAGATAAAGTCGCCTTCTTTCAGCGTGACGAAGCGC
Organism: uncultured Bacteroidales bacterium; assembly: GCA_947164955.1. Lineage (GTDB taxonomy): Bacteria > Bacteroidota > Bacteroidia > Bacteroidales > F082 > Limimorpha. The sequence continues at coordinate 8,263 of CAMUYT010000019.1, forward strand.
GAGACATGGGGCAACAGCTTTTCAAAACCGAAAATCATGTCGCGGCTGTGGCCTTGTTGCGCCCATTCGCCGTTGAGCTTCATCCCGAAAGCGATGTCACCAACATTCTTCAAATCCTTGATACTCTTGAACTTTCCAATCACAGCAGAGCCATCAAAAGCCTTGGCTTTCTCCCACGGATGGCCTTTGGCCTTGCACTCATTTTGCAGGTCGCGGGCGGTGAAATCGATGCCGACAGTGATGGCATCAACATAGGTCATTGCCTCGTCTTCACTGATATTATGGCCCGTCCGGCAAACTCGCAGCACCAATTCTGTCTCGTAATGAATTTCGTTGCTGAACTCGGGATAGGCGAAAGACTCGCCCTCAGGCAGCAAGGCCGTGTCGGGCTTCATGAAAAACATCGGCTCGGTGGGCAGCGCATTGTCCAGTTCCTTGACGTGGGCCAAATAGTTGCGCCCAATGCAAATCATCTTCATAGGCCTCAGTGTTTTACAAGTTTTCCGCCCATGCGCAACTTGATGGCTGTCACCACCTTTTTCGTATAGCGAGGGAAGTCGCTCTTCATGATCCAATCATAAAAGGCAGGCTCTTTGTGGAACACATCCTCCACCCTTTCGCCCTTATGCTTGCCAAACATGAAGACCTCCTTGCCATCCTCGTCGAAGATGATTTGGCCCGAAAGGTCGGCATTCTTGTGATGCGCCGAAAACTCGGCCAGCTGTTTCATATCGTTGACAGGGCCCTGCGACTTGTTCCCTTTACCATCTTCATAATCAACGCCTTGGTATTTATCCAACATCGCTCTCAGCACATCATAGGTGGCTTTGGTGTCGGCCATGGCGCCATGCGCACCTTCCAACTCTGCATGACAAAAATAGCGATAGGCGCTCTTCAGGTTGCGTGGTTCCATCTTCATGTAGATGTTCATCACGTCGATGAACTCGCGGTCCTTGAGATCGAAGTCGTAGTCGACGCGCAAAAACTCCTCCACCAGCATCGGCAGGTCGAATTTCAGGATATTATAGCCCGCGAGGTCGGCGTTGCCGATGAAAAGGGCAATCTCTTTTGCCTTATCTTTAAATGTGGGTTTATCGGCCAGCATCTCATTGGTGTAGCCATGCACCGAAGTCGATTCGGCAGAAATCGGCATCTCGGGATTCAGGAGCCAGACACGCTGCTCCTCATCGCCGTTCACGTTGATTTTCAGCACGCTCATCTCCACAATGCGGTCGTGCGAAGGGTTCAGGCCTGTCGTCTCCAGGTCGAAAAAAGCTATAGGGCGTTTCAGATTCAGTTCCATTGGATTTTTAAATTTTGGTGCAAAAATAATACATAAAAGATAGCAATATTCATTTTTTTGCTACTTTTGCCCCACTTTTCAAACAAAAAAGAACTATTAGAAAGTATCAAATTATTGAAAGACATGATGGAAGAAAATGAAATGAAAGAAAGAGAAGAACTGTTCTCAAAGGCGGTGAAAGCAGGAAAGAGAACCTACTTCTTTGATGTGAAATCCACGAAGAACGACGAAAAGTACATCACCATAACCGAGAGCAAACGCCGTTTCGACGAGAACCTGCAGCGCTTCTTCTATGAGAAGCACAAGATTTTCCTTTACAAGGAAGATTTCGAGAAGGTTTCGAAAGGCCTCACCGATGCCATCAAATACATTGAGACCGGCGAGTATCCTGCCGACTACTACGACCAGCCCGAGCCGCGCCACTACGACCACGACGAAGAGCCGAAGGGCGAACTCGACAGCGCCATCGACAAATGGTTCGACAGCCTCGACAAATAAAAAAAGTTCATCAAAAAAAACAGAAGCCGCGCACCGTCGCGGCTTTTTTGTTGCCAAACGACGACAAGACAAAAACTTATCAACAAAAAGGGCAAATGTTGATAACTTTCCGTAAATGACCGCAATAAAAAGGGGCAAAAATGCGTACCTTTGTAGCGAAAATCAAGAAAGACATGGGCAAGATCATAGCGATTGCAAATCAGAAAGGTGGCGTCGGAAAGACCACCACTTCCATCAACCTGGCAGCCAGCTTGGCCGTCCTCGAATACAAGACCCTCCTCATCGATGCCGACCCGCAAGCCAACGCGACTTCGGGCGTGGGCATCGACCCAAGAACCGTCGACACGAGCATTTACGAATGCATCATCGACCAGGTAGACCCGAAGACCGTCATTGCCGAGACCGAGACGCCCAATCTCTTCCTGCTGCCTGCCCATATCGACCTCGTGGGCGCCGAAATCGAGATGATCAACCTACCAGAGCGCGAGCTGATGATGAAACACCTCCTCGCCCCCATCAAAGGCGACTACGACTTCATCATCATCGACTGCTCACCGTCGTTGGGTTTGGTCACCGTCAACTCACTCACGGCCGCCGACTCGGTCATCATCCCCGTGCAATGCGAGTATTTTGCCCTTGAAGGTCTTGGCAAACTACTGAATACCATTAAGATCGTCCAAACCCGCCTCAATCCCGACTTGGACATTGAAGGCATCCTGCTCACCATGTTCGACACCCGTTTGCGCCTGTCTAAACAAGTGGTCGAAGAGGTCAAGATGCATTTCCAGGACATGGTGTTCGACACCATCATCAACCGCAACACGCGCCTGAGCGAGGCTCCGAGCTTCGGCAAGACCATCGTCATGTACGACGCCAACAGCACGGGCGCCATCAACTACCTCAACCTCGCCCGCGAGATCCTTGAAAAGAACAACCTATCCACCAAAGATTAACGCACCATGCCCGACAAAATCAGAAAATCATTGGGCCGCGGACTCGACAACATCCTCGGCAGCCCCGAAACCGATATCACCAGCCGCGACATCAGTGGCGACTTTGTGGCCGGCGCCGTGGCCGAAATCGACATCGACCTCATCGAGACCAACCCCTTCCAACCCAGAACGGAATTCGACGAGACCGCCTTGCGCGAACTGGCTCAGTCCATCAAGGAACAAGGCATCATCCAACCCGTAACGGTCAGAAAATTGGGCTACAACAAATACCAACTCATCTCCGGCGAGCGCCGACTGAGAGCTTCCAAGATGGCCGGACTCAAGAAGATTCCGGCCTTCATCCGCGTGGCCAACGACGAACAAATGCTTGAGCTCGCCCTCATCGAGAACATCCACCGCGAGAACCTCAACGCCATCGAGGTGGCCATCTCCTACCAACGCCTCATCGACGAATGCAGCCTCACCCAAGAGGAAGTGAGCGAGAAGGTGGGCAAGAGCCGTAGCGCAGTAGCCAACTTCCTAAGACTCTTGAAATTACCACCAGAAATCCAACTCGCCATCCGCGACGGCCACATCAGCATGGGACACGCCCGCGCCCTCATCAACATCAACGACAAGGAAGAACAGCTGAAGCTCCTCCAACAAATCATCATGGACGAGATGACCGTGCGACAAACCGAAGAACTGGCCGATAAAGCCAAAGGCAAAGGCGAGAAGGAACGCAAACAAACCAACTTTATCCCCGAACATTTCAAGAACAAGATCAAGACACTATCGCAAACGCTCAACACCAAGGTGAAAGTGAAACGCGACGTGAAAGGCCACGGCTCGGTCGTCATCGACTTCAAGGACGAAGCCGAGTTTGACCGCATCATGGAACTGTTCGGCAACAAATAATCGTCCCATGCCCCGCCGCATCTTCCTTATCGTCACGATTTTGCTCCTTGGTTTTGCCAAAGCCAAAGCCCAAAATGTCGTGTTTGACACAGTAGGCAATGCCGTGGTCAGTGCCGACACCATCGTCAAGGAAGAGAAGGCAACCAAAAAGACAACCAAAGCCAAAAAGCCACACAGCCCCAAGAAAGCCACCATCATGTCGGCCTGCCTACCTGGATTGGGACAAATCTACAACGGCAAGTGGTGGAAAGTGCCCATCGTTTATGCCGGATTGGGTGGTTTGGGCTATCTGGTCTACAACAACAACTACGAGTATCGTTCCTATCTGCACGCTTACGAATACAAGACCGGTGACCTGCCCGAAGGCGTAACCCTGAACGAACATGAGGCTGACTTGGCCAACCGCTATGCCGAAAGCCAGCTTCAGACCTATAAGGAATCGTATCGCCGCGATTTTGAGTTCTACACTATTCTCACCATCGCGTGGTACGGTCTCCAAATCGTGGATGCCTGCGTCGACGGGCATCTCTATACCTACGATATCAGCGACGATCTGAGCTTTTGCGTCGACCCTTATCTGAGGCCGGTCGAACAACCAATTATGGTACCTCAATATGCCCAAGTAGGGCTATCTTTTAAACTGAATTTCTAAGTCATGAAAATAGCTATTATAGGATACGGGAAAATGGGCCACGAGGTGGAACAAGCCGCCCTTGCCCGCCAACACGAAGTTGTCGTCACCATCGACAACGCCCAAGAATGGGAAGAACGCATCGAACACCTGAAACAAGCCGATGTCGCCATAGACTTCAGCCAGCCCGACCAAGTGGTGGCCAACATCCACCGCTGCTTCGACCTGCACATCCCAGTTGTGGTAGGCACAACAGCGTGGCAAGCGCATTTCGACGAAATCAGGACACGCTGCCTCAACGAGAGCCAAAGCCTCTTCACCGCACCGAATTTCAGCATCGGGATGAACATCATGTTCATGCTCAACAAGCAGTTGGCACGATTTGCCGAACAATACGGTTACCAACTTTCGTTAGCCGAGACCCATCACATCCACAAGTTGGACAAACCCAGTGGCACCGCCGTAAAACTGGCCAACGACATCCTTGCCATCGATCACAACTACGACCGCTGGAGCATCGACGCGCCTACCGACCACACCTTATATATAAATGTGACACGAATCGGTGAAGTGAACGGCATCCACAGTGTGGTGGCCGACTCCGAGGCCGACCGCCTCACCCTCACCCACGAGGCCTACAACCGCAAAGGCTTCGCCTTCGGCGCCATTGCCGCAGCGGAGTTCCTGCTCGGCAAGACAGGCTGCTACTCGATGGAGGATTTGATGGGAGATATCTTTTCCAACCCGAAATAATAATTCACTCCTTTTCGCGTTAACAAGTAAATCAACACAAAGACATGTCATTATTATTGTTCATCCTAATCGTTCCGGCGTTGTTCACCATCCCGATTGCGTTCTGTTGGAAACAATTCGAAGCCGCTGGGCAAAAGGGCTATTACAGCCTCATCCCCTACTACAACATCTATATCATGCTGAAAATCATTGGCAAAGAGAAGAAGTTCTGGTGGTGGTTCTTCATTGTCTTCCCCTACATCAACATCTTCATGCTGCTGCTCATGCTCGTCGAGCTGGGCAAATGCTTCGGGCGATTCAAGGTCTGGGAGGAAGGTATGGCCGCCATCCTGCCGTTCATCTTTTTCCCCATCATCGCCAAAGACGACAAATACCAAGACCCCGCCACAGCCACGCGTCCTAAGAAATCGGCAGCCCGCGAATGGTTCGATGCCATCATCTTTGCCGTCGTCGCCGCATTGATTATCCGCACCTATGTCTTTGAGATGTTCACCATCCCCACTTCGAGTATGGAGAAATCCCTTTGCGTAGGCGATTATTTGGTTGTCAGCAAGATACACTATGGCCCCAAAGGGCAAAACACACCGCTTTCGTTCCCCTTCGTACACAATACCTTGCCAGGAAGCAAGACCGCAAAATCCTATTTGGAATGGATTAAACTGCCGTACCACCGCTATCCAGGCGTGTCGACGATGAAACGCTACGACCCCATCGTGTTCAACTACCCTGCAGGCGATACCGTGTGCGATATCTTCCAAAGCAGCATTAGCTACTACGACCTCGTGCGCGAATACGGTCGCAAGAAAGTTTGGAACGATCACCAAAACTTCGGCAAGGTCATCAGTCACCCTGTGGACAAGCGCGAAAACTACGTGAAACGCCTCATGGGCATGCCTGGCGACAGCCTGCAAATCATCGACGGTGTGGTGTTCATCAACGGCGAGAAGGCCTTCGAGCCCGAAAACATGCAGCACAACTACACTGTAGTGACCACCACGGGCGGCATCAACAAGCAGACGTTGGACAAATACGGCATCACTGAAGGCTATCGCACTGCCGACCCCAACACCTTCATCCTCAACATCAGCGCGAAGGTGGCCGACGAACTCATCAAGCTGCCCTTCATCACCTCCGTGATGCGCAATATCCAAGCCCCCGGACAGGGCACTTCAACTAGCCTATTCCCCAATCGTCCCGACCTTTATCCTTGGAACGTCGACAACTTCGGTCCCATCTACATCCCCAAGAAAGGCGAAACGGTGAAGCTCGACCTAAACACCTTGCCGCTATATGAGCGCATCATCCATGCCTACGAACTGCACGACGTGAAGGTGGAAGGCAACCAAATCCTCATCGACGGACAGCCTGCCGACAGCTACACCTTTGCGATGGACTACTATTGGATGATGGGCGACAACCGACACAACTCCGCTGACTCGCGCTATTGGGGCTATGTGCCAGAAGACCATATCGTTGGCAAACCCATCCTCGTCTGGCTTTCGTTGGACAAGGAAAACGGAGGCATCCGTTGGAAACGAATGTTCAAGATTCCGAAATAAAACCATCCCATTTCATAAGCGAAACAATCTTACAATGCCTTTAAGATTGTTTCGCTTTTTTTATTTCATAAACCAACATTTTTGCTTACCTTTGCAATTCAAAACGAAGATAGAAAATGGCCACTGGAAACAACCGTAAAGAAAACACTTTCAAGAAGCAACTTGAGCCCATTACTCTCGAGGAATTACCTGAAATCATAGAGACTCCACAAGAGGAAAAACCTAAAAAGGAATCGCAAAAAAAAGCAGAGAAAACGCCAAAGGACAGAAATCCCAAAAAACAAAAATCCGAGAAAGAGCCCAATGTTTCTGACGGGCGAACAAAACGCATTATTGGAATATTGTTCATCTGTTTGGCCGTCTTTTTGGGTGTCGCCTTAATTTCATACCTGGCAAGTTTCTTCAGCGCGAGCCACCAAGAATATGGAAATCAAATTTTTAACAAAAACATCAGCATCGACAACTGGACTGGGCGTGGTGGCGTTTTCTTGGCACAAACGCTTCTCAAAGAATCGTTTGGCATCGGTTCTTTTTTCTTCGTTTATCTACTGACACTTATCGGATTATGGCTGACGGACAACACCAAAATCAAGATGTGGGGTCTTTGGAAATACGCACTCATGTGTTTGGTGTGGCTTCCATTGCTATTTGGCTTCCTCTCCAGCGACAAATGCGGACTTTCAAATTGCGCTATCTTTGGTGGCGCTGTCGGCCTCTGGCTTTACAATTGGCTTGAAACTTTCACCGGATGGGTAGGTGTACTTCTCATCCTCACCTTCCTTTTCCTGGTATTTGCCGTCTACCAATTCAACCTGACACTCAATTATTTCAAACGCCTTCGTGAAAAACGAGAAGAGGAGCAACGACGTCAAGCCGCGCTTCTCGCTGAGCAACGCATCAAGGAGGAAATCGAGCGCGAAAAAGGTTATACGGCCGATGACAGAGAAGACCTCGACCCTAACTCAACCGAAGAAGAGGAAAACGATCTGCCACCCGTCACCTCATTCACCCGAGAGCCTGATATGGAAATCAACCGGGCTACTGAACCCGAACAAAAAGAAAACACCTTCTTTACGCCCCAAGAGAAAGAGGAAGAACCTGAAGGCAACGATAAGGAAATCAGCCTTGAGCCTACCATAACCCTCTCCAATGATAGCAAGCCGAAAGAAGCCGAGCCTGAAGGCGAAGTCAAATTGGAAATCGAAGAGACCCCTAAAGAAGAGATTGTGGAAAAGCCCAATAACATGGAGCACCACACCATCGATACGCCTTTCGACCCGCGATATGAACTGCGCGACTTCAAGTTCCCGACCTTGGATATGCTCAACGACTACGGAGGCAAGAAATCGGAAATCAACGAGGAGGAACTGAACGCCAACAAGAACAAAATCGTCGAGACGTTGGGCAACTACGGCATTGCCATCGACAAAATCAAAGCGACCATCGGCCCAACGGTCACACTCTACGAAATCATCCCCGCTCCTGGCGTCCGCATCTCGAAAATCAAGAACCTTGAGGACGACATCGCACTGAGCCTCGCGGCCTTGGGCATCCGCATCATCGCCCCCATCCCGGGCAAAGGTACCATCGGCATCGAAGTGCCAAACAGCAAACCCGAAACCGTATCGATGCGCAGCGTGTTGAGTTCAGAGAAATTCCAACACTCTAAATACGCCCTGCCTTGCGCCATCGGCAAGACCATCTCCAACGAGACCTACGTGTTCGACCTCGCCAAAATGCCGCACATCCTAATGGCTGGTGCTACAGGTCAAGGCAAATCCGTGGGACTGAACGCCATAGTCGCCTCCTTGCTCTATAGCAAACATCCCTCGGAGCTGAAATTTGTGATGGTCGACCCGAAAAAAGTGGAACTGACACTTTACAACCGCATCGAACGCCATTATCTCGCCAAGCTTCCTGATTCAGAAGACGCCATCATCACCGACGTCAAGAAAGTGGTGCGAACACTCAACTCGTTATGCGTCGAAATGGACACGCGTTACGACTTGCTGAAAGCCGCCGAATGCCGCAACATCATCGAATACAATGAGAAGTTCAAGGCACGCAAGCTATTGCCCACCGAGGGCCACCGTTTCCTACCCTATATCGTGCTTATCGTTGACGAGTTTGCCGACTTGATTATGACCGCAGGCCGTGAAGTGGAACAACCCATCGCCCGCCTGGCCCAATTGGCCCGTGCCATCGGCATCCATCTGATCATCGCAACGCAACGACCCTCTGTCAATGTTATCACAGGCTCCATTAAGGCCAATTTCCCCGCCCGTATCGCCTTCCGCGTCATCTCGGCGGTCGACTCAAAGACCATCCTTGACCAAAGCGGTGCCAACCAACTGATCGGTCGCGGCGACATGTTGCTCTCCACGGGCAACGACCTTGTGCGTCTACAATGCGCCTTCATCGACACGCCAGAAGTGGAAACTGTCACCGAATTCATTGGCGAACAACGCGGCTTCCCGACGCCTTACGAGCTGCCCGACGTTCCCGAAGAAGGTGGCGATGCACCCGACGTAGAGGAAGATGGCGAACGCGACAGTCTCTTCGAGGAAGCCGCTCGCATCGTGGTGCAAACCCAACAAGGCTCCACCTCGATGATCCAGCGCAAGCTAAAGCTCGGCTACAACCGTGCAGGCCGTATCATCGACCAATTGGAGGCGGCCGGCATTGTGGGGCCGTTCTCAGGAAGCAAGTCGCGTGAGGTGAAAGTGGGCACCGAAGCCGCTTTGGAACAGATTTTGCGGGATATCTACAACAAAGACAACGGAATCTGACAATGAAAACGAAAAACATCATCGCCTGCTTGTTCCTTTTGTTTGCGACACAGGCAGTTACGGCACAAAACAACGCCGAGGCACTCATCCGCCTCTTGGTCAACCAAGTGAAAAGCCACAACAATGTGGAGATGGCCTTCAGCTACCAAATCAGTCCCGATGGGAAAAATCTTGGAGACAGCGAAAAAGGCCGTGCTTGGCTGCAAGGCGAAGCCTACAAGATTGAAATGGCCGACCAACAGACCATCTCCGATGGCAAGACCATTTGGTCGTATCTCATCGAAGACGAGGAAGTCATGGTCAGCAATGCCACCGATGGCACAGACAACACACCACTAAAGCTCCTCACCTCGTTGGATGAAAGCTATGTTGCCACCCTCACAGGCATCGATGCGCAAGGCCTTGCCTCCATCGAATTGGCCAATCCAAAAGGACAATACAAACGCGTAACCTTGAAAATCAACACGAAAAAGACCGAATTGAAGAGTGCCGACATATACCTGGAAGACGGTAGCAAAGTTGTCGTCAACGTCGAAGAGATGAAATTCGACCAAAAACTGGACGATGACTTCTTCACCTTCGACACGAAAAAACACCCCAAAGTGGACGTGATAGATATGCGATAATGCAATAAAACAAGACAACGTATGTTATTGTAGAGACGAGCCATTGCGCGTCTTTACGACAAACCACAATGCAACAATCAACGATAACAATTAAACAACAATATGAATCTCCTTCAAATCCAACAGGCTGTCAATGACCTGGGTGCAGCCGCAGCAGAATCCGCAACCCAGCCTACGGAATTCAAGCTTTCCATCTTCGAACTCGCCACCAAAGGCGGCTGGATCATGATTCTTCTGGCCGTATTGTCCATCATCGCGGTCTACATCTTCATCGAACGCTACATCGCTGTTTCGCGTGCCACAAAATACGACAACGGTTTCATGGATCGTATCCGCGAATACATGAAAGACGGCAAACTCGACTCCGCCAAAGCCTTGTGCCGTGGAAACTCCACTCCTATTTCGCGAATGATCGAAAAAGGCCTTTCGCGTATCGGCAGGCCCTTGGGCGACATCAACTCGGCCATCGAAAACGTTGGAAATCTGGAAGTCGCGCAACTGGAACGCGGCGTCAGCATTCTGGCCATGATCGCCAGTGCCGCCCCGATGATTGGTTTTCTTGGCACGGTAACAGGCATGATTCGCGCATTCTACAACATGTCGATGGCCGGCAACAACATTGACATCTCACTGCTTTCATCGGGCATTTACGAAGCCATGGTGACTACCGTCGGCGGTCTGATCGTCGGCATTATCGCCTATTTCTTCCACGCCATCCTTTCCAGCAAAATCCAGAAAGTCGTCAATTTGCTCGAAGCCAAAGCCACCGAGTTTATGGATGTCTTGAACGAACCCGCTTAATACCCAAGCATTATGGCCATCAAATCAAGAAACAAGGTCGAGCCTACGTTTAACTCCTCGTCGATGTCAGACTTGGTGTTCCTTTTGCTCATTTTCTTCATGCTGACCTCAACATTGGTCGCACCCAATGCCATCAAACTGATGCTTCCTTCAAGCAACAGCAAGACTATGGCCAAACAGACCGTCACCGTCTACGTCAACGAGCAATTCCAATACTTCGTGGATGAGACTCCTGCCGAAGACAGTCAGCTCACCGACCTTATCAATGCCAAAATCGGCAACGACAGCCAAGCCACGGTAGTGCTTCGTTCCGACAAAAGCGTGCCAGTGCAATACATTGTCAACGTGATTGATGCCGTTAATGAGATTAATAACGCGACGAACAACAACCATAAAGTCATTTTGGCTACTTCACCGAAAAAATAAGGAGGAACCATGGACAACAAAGAAAAGAAAGACAAAGGCATAGCCGTGGCAGGCACCATTATCGTGCACGCTTTGGCTGTGCTTGTTTTGCTCCTTATGGCCTTTAGGACGCCCTTGCCTCTCCCTGGCGAGGAAGGTGTGGAAGTCGACTTGGGCATGATGGACCAAGGCATGGGCAACATCCAGCCAGAGAAGCCTGCCATTCCTATGGCATCGCAACCTGAGCAGCAGCAAAGCAAGAGCAAGGAAGACATTGCTACCAGCAACGATGAAGAAGCACCTGCTTTGGAAAAACCCAAAAACACCAAGCCAAAACAAGAAAAACCCGCCGAAGAGCCCAAACCAAAAGTAAACGACAGGGCTTTGTTCAAAGGCAACAACAACCCCCAAGCCGGAGGCTCAGAAGGCATCACTGGACAGCCCGGCGACCAAGGCAAGCCCAACGGATTGGCTGGAATCAAGAAATATGACGGCAACGGTGGCAAAGGCAATGGTACGGGCTACGATCTCGGAGGTCGTGGCGCCAAATCATTGCATCGCCCCAACGACGACTTCAGTGAAGAAGGCATCATCGTGGTCGACATTTGGGTCAACCGATCTGGACAAGTCACCCGCGCTGAAGTGGCCAACAAAGGCACCACATTGATCAACAGTGAAATGCGTAACAAAGCCAAACAAGCCGCCCTGCGTTCCTCTTTCGCAGCCGACCCGGATGCTCCTGAAGAGCAACACGGTACCATCACTTATACTTTCGTAATTAACCAATAACAATGGACTATAAAGAAACCCTCGATTGGATGTTCAACAAACTCCCGATGTACCAACGCATTGGAGCTGCCGCCTACAAGGCTGACCTCAACAACACCATCCAACTCCTCAACCTTTTGAACAACCCACACCACAACTTCAAGTCGGTGCACGTGGCTGGCACCAACGGAAAAGGTTCCGTCTCACACATGCTGGCCTCTGTGTTTCAAGAAGCCGGCTACAAGACTGGGTTATACACCTCACCCCACTTGCGCGACTTTCGCGAACGCATTCGTATCAACGGAGAGATGATTCCCGAAGAGAACGTCGTACAATTCATAGACAGCTATAAAGACAAATTCGAAGCGATGGAGCTCTCCTTCTTCGAGATGACCGTAGGCATGGCTTTCGACTATTTCTCGAACGAAAAAGTCGACATTGCCATTGTCGAGGTGGGCATGGGCGGTCGCCTCGACTCCACCAACCTCATCACCCCCGAACTAAGCATCATCACCAACATCGACTTCGACCACATGAAGTTTTTGGGCAACACGCGGGCCAAGATTGCCTATGAAAAAGCCGGCATCATCAAGCCCAACGTCCCCGTGGTGATTGGCGAAACGCACCCCGAGACACAACAAGTCTTCATTGACAAGGCACAGGAATGCAACAGTCCCATCTACTTCGCCGACCAGATCTTCGACTGTGACAAAATCCACATCGAATCGCAAACCGAGCAGCAATTTGACGTATGGAAAAACAGCGAACTCTATATGGAAGCCCTCGAGATCCCGTTGATGGGCAACTACCAGCAAAAGAACCTCACCACCGTGATGTGTGCCCTTGACCTGTTGCACGACAAGTTTAATCTTTCGGACGACATTATTCGCAACGGCATTGGAAAAGTGATCAGGAACACACACCTCATGGGCCGCTGGCAAATTCTCAACAAAGACCCGCTCACCATTGCCGACACAGGACACAACGTGGCAGGCATCACCGAAGTGGTGCGCCAATTGGCCGAGATGAGCTACGGCAAACTGCATTTCGTGCTTGGCATGGTCAACGACAAAGACATCGACAGTGTTTTGCAACTGCTTCCACGTGGTGCCGAATACTATTTCTGCAAGGCAGACATCCCAAGAGGTTTGGACGCCAACATCTTGGCTGGAAAGGCCTTTGAGATGGGTCTACGCGGACAAGTTTATGAATCGGTGAGCCATGCCTACCGTTCGGCTGTCAACAATGCCCATTTCGGTGATGTTGTATTTGTCGGTGGAAGCAATTTCACGGTAGCCGAGGTCGTGTAAAGGAATTATTCTTACCTTTGCGCCAAATCTGCTTTTCCCATGTCAGGCAAAAGGTATCATATCTTCGTCGTCGGAATGCTCGTGGCCATCCTAATGTCATCATGCGGCATTAGGCGTTTTGTGCCCGAAGGTAAGTATTTGGTACAAAGCAACAAAGTGGTCATTGAAAAAGACGACACCGAGATTAATAAATCCGAAGTATCAAACTACATCACTCTAAAGCCTTACAGAAGCATGTTTGAGACCAACATGCCTACTTGGATTTATTACAAAGCGCAGAGACACCCCTCCAGTGCTATCTGGAAATGGCTGAACAAGACTTTTGGAAGCCAGCCTGTCTACTATGACAAAACCGGGGCCAACAATTCAGCCCAACAAATGATGCGGTATCTCGAAAACGTTGGATATTTCAATTCCAAAGTAACCCATACCGTTGTCAACAAGCGGAAAATGGCCAAGGTCACCTACCATATTTACCCCACCCAGCCTTATACCATCAATAAGATCAACTATATCATTGAAGACTCGCTGGTTAGGCATTACATCATGCGCGACAGCACCAAGTTTCCCGTACATGAAAAAGAAAAATACAATGCCTACACCCTAGACGACCAACGAGACATCATCACAGAAAGGATGAAGAACTCGGGGTATTATTTTTTTAATCGTGACGACATTTATTATGAAGTGGACAGCAATTTCATGAACCACACCATGGAGATAACCATGAAACTGAAAGACAATCCACTTTCATACAAAAAATACTACATTAAGGACATTAGTATCTATCCCAATTTCAACGTATTCAAGGCTAACGAAAAGCCAAGCGACTCAGCGAAACTTGTTGTGGAGACTGGATTTAGGAAAAGGACAAACACATGGGACTTCTATTACTTTGGCACCCCACAAGTGAAACCGCAAACTTTCAAGCAGTCCATTCACATTATCGAAGACTTGCCATATAACCAACGTAGTGTGACGAGTACTTATAAGGCTCTGGGTAATTTCAGGCTCTTCCGAAACGTGAATATCGAATTCGACACCGTTTCATCGCCCAACGACTCGCTCAATCGCCTCGACTGCCGTGTGACCATGCAGCAAAACGACATCCATGCCTTCACATTGCAAGGAGAAGGGACCAATTCTGATGGTGACCTAGGTGTAAAAGGGAGCCTATCATATAGTAACAAAAACATTTTCCATGGGGCAGAGACTTTCCAGCTAAGCTTAAAAGGAGGTTTTGAAGCGCAAAAACTAATAGGAACCGAAACTTCCGAAAGCGGAAAGAACGTATTCAACACATGGGAATTCGGCCTTACCGCTAGCATCCTGTTTCCAAAGTTCCTCGGTCCTTTCAAGTCACTCGCCTTTGCCAGAGACTACCAACCTACAACAACAGTATCCCTGGGTTTTAACACGCAAACAAGATATTATTATTCCCGACTCGTATCAACGGCCTCCTTCGGATATGATTGGAAGAGCAATTTCCGCTTGGCACAAACTCTGACTCCAGTCTACCTCAATAGTGTTAAGATTTCAAACATCAATCCCCTTTTTCAAGCCTATCTCGATGCAGAGACCAGCCAACGTAAGAAAGCGCAATATACTAGCCATTTGCTCTTTGGAACTCACTACTCACTGACATACAGTACACAAAGCATCAACAAGTCAGGTAGCTTCTTCTATATTCGGACCGATTTCGAGTCAAGTGGCAATGTGCTGTCACTCTTCAACAAGACGCGCCTCATAACCGAAAACAATGACGGCTTTCATGAGCTTTTCGGCATTCGCTATGCTCAATATGTAAGAGCCAGTTTCGACTTAAGACAACACATTGATTTAGGCCAAGACAATTGGTTCGTGATGCGCGAATTCATTGGCATTGGCCTGCCTTATGGCAACTCGAAGGACTTACCATTCGAGCGCAGCTTCTATGGAGGCGGAGCCAACGGCCTTCGCGGATGGCTTTACCGCACCGTGGGACCAGGAGGTTACATACCAGTTTCCGACGATATCGAGAAGACCGGTGACATGCAGTTGGAGTTCAATCTTGAATACCGTTTTCCCATCCGCAACATTTTCAACGGAGCTGTCTTTATCGATGCCGGTAATGTTTGGGCCTACCATCCTAATGAATCCATGCCCGATGCAGAATTCAATTTCAGCACTTTCTATAAGCAATTTGCTGTTGATGCAGGCCTAGGCCTTAGAATAGACGTATCCTTCTTGCTACTCCGTTTCGATTTCGCTTATGCTATGCGCAATCCTTATATGATTGATGGTAGCTATTGGCGCTTTGGGAAAGGCAACAACCTAAGACTTCAAGTGGGTATAGGCTATCCTTTCTGACCAATCACTACAAGAGATTCATCATGTTAAGTCGCAGCGAATTAGTCATTAGAATGATGCATTCATTCGGTTTCGAGCCCACCGAAGGACAAGCTACCGTAATGTATCATTTAGCCGCATTTTTACTTTCCCAAAAAGAAAACCCCACTTATATTCTAAAGGGTTATGCTGGTACAGGCAAGACCTCATTGGTCAAAGCATTGGTAAGAACGCTACCTTCTATTTCAATGCGATATATGCTCTTGGCGCCAACAGGTCGGGCAGCAAAAGTATTGAGCAATTATACTGGACTAAACGCAAGCACGATCCACCGACGTATCTATCAAACCGTGACATATCCAGACGGAAGCATCAGAATGGGAAAAGCGGAGAACAAATCGAGAAACACCCTTTTCATCGTAGACGAAGCCTCAATGATAGGCGAGCAAAAGGAATTCGGTGGAAACAGCCTTCTCGACGACCTCATGAGTTATGTCTTCAGTGGTGATTGTTGCAGGCTGCTCCTTATTGGCGATACTGCGCAACTACCTCCAATCGAGACGGTTGGAAGTCCCGCACTGGATTGCGAATATCTGAAATCTGAGTTCCCAATTACAGCGGCATCTTTTGAATTAACAGAAGTCAAACGACAAGCCTTAGAATCTGGTATACTATACAATGCTACTGACATTAGGCAGCTATTGGCTCAGAATCTCTACGAATACAAGCTACCCTTGTTTCATCTGAGCGACTTCAAAGACATCAAAAAGATTGAACCAGAGACATTTGAGGAAATGCTACATAATGCTTTCGACAACAGTACTGACAATGAATCGGTTATCATTTGCAAGTCAAATAAACGAGCCAATCTATACAATCAAGCCATTCGAGGACGAATTATGAACATTGAAGGAGAGATCGCCACCGGTGACAAGTTGATGGTTGTAAAAAACAATTATTATTGGGCCAATGATAACCAAGCAATAGGGTTCATAGCCAATGGAGACATGGCCGAAATAAGGAAAATCAAGCATTACGATGAGATGTATGGATTTAGGTTTGCCGATGTTGAGCTCAGTTTCACCGATTATCACGACCAGCCCAACATAGAAGTAAAAGTCATGCTCGATGTTTTAAACAGCAATGGAGCCTCCTTGACAGAAGAAGACAACCGACGACTATTCAATGCCATAGAAGAAGACTACATGGATATTCCCAATCGAAGGGAGAGATATAAGGAAATGAAAAAGAACCCTTGGTTCAATGCATTACAGGTAAAATTCGCCTATGCGCTAACTTGTCATAAAACGCAGGGGGGGCAATGGAAAAGCGTTTTCATTGATTCATCATTCAATCAAAAGGAAAAACTTGAAGTTGAGGACTTGCGATGGATATACACAGCTCTGACGAGAGCACAAGAAAAGGTCTACTTCGTGAATTTCAAAGACGAGTTTTTTGAATCATGAAACAATGTATAAAAACGACGAGCCCCGGCAGCGTCATGCTGTCGGGGCTCGCGCTATGGGTGGGCGACGAACTACTTTCCCACGCTTTCGCGCAGTATCATCGTCGCGGCGG
>CAMUYT010000020.1 GCA_947164955.1 uncultured Bacteroidales bacterium
GGGCGGCACGACGCGGAAATTTGTGGTGCGTTAATCGCGGTCCTGTAGGGCTGTCACACCGTGGCAGCCGCCTGTGCAGCCATGACAGTAAGCGGCTGCCGTGGTACGACAGCCCTACAGACCGAAACGGAAAAACAGATTGATAAACAATTAAAAATCAGATAAAATGAAAAAGTTATTCATTACTTTAGCGATTTTGGCTGGCTTTGCCATGCAAGCCTTGGCCTATGATTTCCAATCGGGGAATCTGTTGTACACCATTATCAGTACAGATCCGCCTTGTGTGAGCCTTGACGGCCACGTTGACGGCGAAAACGCCCAAGGCGAGCTCGACATCCCTTCGACGGTGACCTGCGAGGATGTGACCTATACTGTGACTGAGATTGGCAAATGGGCTTTCAAGAATTGTTCAGGCCTGACTGGCTTTGCGATTCCTTCGACTATCGACACGATTCAGGAAGGGGCTTTTTATGGATGTTCAGGCTTTACAGGCACCCTTGACTTGTCCTTTACGACGGCAGTGTTGAAAAATGATGTGTTCAGGGAATGTAGCGGATTCACAGAGCTCATTTTGCCTTTATTCATTTCGGAGATACCTGAAAGGGCATTCTGGGGCTGTAACGGTTTGACAGGGACACTCGTCTTGTCCGAGTCGGAGAGTTTGCAAATCATTGGCGAAGGTGCTTTTGCCCGATGCTCAGGCTTTACCAGTTTGGTTCTTCCGAATGGTCTGAGAGAAATCCGAGAACAAGCTTTTGCTGGCTGTACAGGCTTTACGGGTAACCTTGTCATTCCTGAAACCGTGACGCATATCAAATACCAAGCTTTTGGCCATTGTACGGGTTTCTCGGGCGACCTCATCATTCCTAATTCGGTTGTTGAACTTGGAAACACGCAAAACAGCAACTATTATGTCAATCCGGAACCTTATTCGACATTTGCCGATTGCTTCGACCATCTTGTGCTTTCACAATCGTTGGATACCATTGGACCTCGTTGTTTTGCTGGCTGCACGCGTCTCACGGGCGACCTTGTATTGCCCGCCGGATTGAAAGCGGTCTTTGCCTATGCTTTCCAAGGATGCACGGGTTTGACAGGCTTGATGATAAACGATGCTTTGACATCCATAGGAAGCTTTGCCTTTAGTGGTTGCAGTGGCATTCGGGGTGCAGTAACTATTCCCGAGAACGTCGGTGTGGGCATGGCGGCTTTTGAATGGTGTTCTGGAATAGAGGAATTGGTACTCCCTCATCATATCGTTTTCCAAAGCAACCCCGACAAAGGCTATGTGTTCCAAGGTTGTAGAAGCCTTGCCGAGCTTGAGATTCCAGAGGGTTGGACGACAATAGAAAAATCGACTTTCTCGCAATGCAGCAACCTTAGGAGCGTCCGTTTCCCTGCAAGTTTGACTTCAATAGGTTTTAGCGCTTTCTCCGAATGCTCGAGTTTGGAGGAAGTCTATATTCCAGAAGGCGTTACGGAAATCGGAAACGGAGCATTCAGCCGTTGCAGTAGCCTCACGCATATCGAACTCCCTGTAAGTTTAAGGGTTTTGGCCGGTCAGACCTTTGCTCGGTGTACGAGCCTAAATGGTGAGGTCGTCATTCCAGACTTGGTGCAACGAGTCGAGTTGATGACTTTCGATTCTTGCTATCTGCTCAACCGCATCGTTTTCGGCGATTCCATCAACTACATTGCCGAGCCAGCATTTGAGCATACCCAATTGGATTCTCTCGTTTTCAAATCGATGACACCACCAGAGCTACAGCGCAAGACCACGGAAGGTGCTTGGCATTTTCCTGAGGACATTGCCATCATTGTGCCTTGTGGCACTTTGGCGGCTTACCAAAACGACGAAAATTGGAGTATTTTCACCAACATCACGGAAGATTGTGGCTCGGGTTTGGTTGGATTCAACGGTGCTGAATGGTACTACGAAATCCTGAACGAAAATGGCAGTGTCACCTATCAGCATCTGGAATATATGGCTGACACGACCATCAACCACAAGGAGGTGACCGTCATCATCCGCACCAACACGTTGTATGACAAGGCCGAACACCAAGAGGTGACCCGCGAATACGTCTATGAGGAAGACGGTGTGGTATATTGGTGGAACTCGACTTTACAAGATTTCGCCGTGCTTTACGACTACAACGCCGAAACTGGTGACGAATGGGATATCAAGGTGGGCACGGAAAGCATTACCATGCACGTCGATGCCGTGGAGCAATACTATTATGAAGGCCGTTTGTTCCGAATGCTCCAAGTGAGCGACGGCCAAGACCTTTTCAGCGGCACCATCGTCTGCGGCATAGGTCATCTCACCAGCTTCTTCCCTGAAAGGCTGATGAACCGTGGAAAGAACTACCGTGTGGAAGGCATCCGTTGCTTCTGGCGCAACGGCGAATTGTTCTTCAAATATGGAGAAAGGGATTGCAACGAGGTGTATCAGGAATACCACAATGGCATCGAAGAAGACGGCTCTTCAACGGGTTCAGGGGCCTTAACCATCTATCCCAACCCGACCAACGGCGTCCTCTTTGTAGAGACGCGCCATGGCACGTCTCTACCGACCCAGACCTATCGCATCACCAACCTGATGGGCCAAACCCTAATGACGGGCCAAATCACCTCCGAAACCGAACAAATCAACGTGTCCGGCCTGCCCGATGGGATGTATTTCATCACCGTGGGCGGCACGACGCGGAAATTTGTGGTGCGTTAATCGCGGTCCTGTAGGGCTGTCACACCGTGGCAGCCGCCTGTGCAGCCATGACAGTAAGCGGCTGCCGTGGTACGACAGCCCTACAGACCGAAACGGAAAAACAGATTGATAAACAGTTAAAAATTAGATAAAATGAAGAAATTGAATTTGTTATGGGCTGTTTTGCTGATGCTTACGGCTTGCGGCAAGGATCCGTTGCCCACCGATGTTGTCGCAACCCATTCGCGCGACAACGATGGAAGCACTTATACCCAAGTGGCCTACGGCGACGGCACCGAACAGTATTTCAAGGTGCTTTCCGAAAACACCGCTGAGGTGGTAGGCGTCACGGAATACTTCGGCGGCATTGAGCCTCCCATCGATTTTGGCGGCACGGAAGTGGTCATCCCTTCCGAAATCTCCCACGACGGACAAACCTATACCATTGTGGGCATCGGTAGCTTCGCGTTCTATGACCGTCAAGAGTTGCGCTCGGTGGAGATTCCCGGCACCGTGCAATATGTGGGTGCACGCGCTTTCGACTTCTGCCTCAAACTCAAGACCATCAAACTGCCTGACGGCGTGAACCGAATCGGTAAAATGGCTTTCAGGAGTTGCGTTGAACTGACCACCGTGGAATTAGGCTCAGGACTTACGGGCCTCTACTACGATGCTTTCGATGATTGTCGAGGACTTGCCACATTGGTTTGCCATGCGCCAACCCCTCCGGAAATCCTCGTCGATGTGCCAAATCCAAGTTTTTTATGGAATTGTCCCATCAACGAAATCAAAGTCCCTGCCGATAGCGTGGAGGCTTACAAAACAGCCTACCTTTGGAACGAATTATCGGATAGGATTGTGGCTTTGTAACCAATTGATTGTCAACTCAAAATTTAAATGTTATGAAAACTATTGCAAAATCAGTGTTCTTGCTCTTGGTGGTGATTTCTTTCGCGTCCTGCAAGAAAGACCCGCTTTACCTGTTTGACCCCGCACAGAATGAGATGGTCTTTGGCACCTACAAACAAGAGATGAATGTGGCTTATGCTGAATACGAAGACTATTTCAACATTAGTGCAGAATCCAAAGGAGGATTTATCACCCCGACGTTTATCTTCCGTTTTCGGAATGTTCCTTACGAAGTGGTGGGCCAAACCATCCGTTTGGACGAAATGTCGGATTATACCTTGTCGTTTGAGCTTTTGGGCGAGGTGTCGTGGTTCACTTCTCCGGAGAAGGTCTGCGGCAAGATTTGGAATTGGGATGATCAGCTTGACCAAAACGTGGCTACCGACTACCCCGACAAATCACCGTTCAGCAGCGGTTGGATGAAGTTTGAGGAAGATGAAACGGGCCTCACCTTTACCCTTCACGGCGTGATGAGAAACGGCTACACCCTACGGACGAAGCTGTTTTTCCCTGCTGAAGAGAAATAATCGACGGATTGGTTTCCAAAAATTAAGGCTGCCGCAATCCTGCGACAGCCTTAATGCATTTGTTTGTACAGACGTTGCGCACAACGTCTCTACAAGTTGGGTTACTTGAATGCGTTCTCGCTTAATCCCTTGCCGCTCAGGGCCAAGTCCTTCATGTAGCCAGGGACGTCCTTGCCGAGGTACTTGTCTACATAGATCTTGGCGAGATATTGGCCGAGCATGAAGCCGTGGCCGCGCAAACCAGTGAGCATACCCACTTCGGGGTCGACGATGTAGCGCGGTTCCATGTAGTAGCCGGCCCACACCGCGTGGAAGCCCACGGAGGCGAGGTTCGGGATCCAGTCGGCGAAGACCTCACTGACGATTTCAAGGAACTCCTTGCTGTTGTACTTCAGGTTCTGGCGGGCCTCAAAAGCGTCGCAGTCGGGCGAGGCGCAGCCGATGATCTGGCCGGTGTGCAGGAACTGCTGTCCATACACCGCGCTGAAGCCTTTGTAGTGGCGGCGGTCGATGATCATGTCCAACGAGTCTCCATTGACACCCATGTTAGGCAAGCGGCGCGTGATGAAGGCCTGGTGCTTCACGGGATAGAGTTGGGTATCAATGCCAAGCATGTCGGTGAATTTCTCGGCACCCCAGCCCATCGCGTTCACGAAGTGGTCGCAGGTGTATTCCACAAACTGCTTGTCGTGGGTGCGCACCAAGGCGTGGTATTTGTCGCCTTGCTTCTCCACAAACACCAACTCGCAGTCTTCCATCAGCGTGCCACCATGTTCGATGGCGACGCCACGGAGGTAATCGATGGTGCGGCCGGGCGTGGCCTGCCAGCAGTCGTTGGAAATCAGCGCGTGGCTGTAGACGTTGCTGTCCATGTTCCACAGCGGCGAAATCTCCTTGCGGAAGTCTTTCTTGTCGATCATATAGGCATCGCTCCAGGCGCGCGAGGCGTCCAAGGCCTTGTAGGTGGCTTCGTCGTGCACGAGGTTCACGTAGCGCGTCATCTTGAAGTCGATGTTGTGGACTTTTTGTATCTCCTTGAAAATCTCAAGGTTGTGGTTGGCAATGTCGGAAATGTCGGGGTTGGAGAAGGCTGGACGGCCACCACCGATGCAGCGCCATGAGGAACCACGGTCGTAGTTGACCAAGACGGGTTTCTTGCCAGCCTCGGCGAAATAGCGGAAGGCCGCGCTGCCCGCGATGCCACCGCCAGCGATGAGCACCTCGACGGTCTCTTTCTTGGCTTCCTTGCCAGCAGGATAGACGAACACCTCTTTGGCCTTGGGGTTGTAAACCTCGCCCAAGGTGACTTGGTTGGCGAGAGGTGCACGTGGCGACGACTCGCCCACCACCTCGATGCCATAGCCGCGCAGCACTTGTTTGGCTCTAGAAACGCAACGTTTGCCACGGCACGGGCCCATGCCCATGCGGGTGATGTGCTTCAGCTCGTCGACAGAGATGAACTTGCGGTCGCCAATGGCCTTCAGGATGGTCTTCAGGTCGACGTCCTCGCAGTGGCACACATAGGCATCCTCGGTCAAAACGGGTTCGGTGTTGGGCTTGAAAACAATCGGTTTCGGGTAGCGTTCCTTCAGGATGAAGCCTTTGATTTCGGTCATCATCGGGAATTCCGTGCGCCACTTGGCGTTGTCGACCTTCACGCGGACGACATGCGTCTTGTTGGGTTTGCGCAGCACCTTCTCGATGGTGCCGTCGCACAAGATCTTGCCGTTGTTGTCGATGAGGTACACTTCCTTGCCTTCGTCGACGTCGTATTCGACGGGCAGGAAGACCATGTCCTTGTTGAGGTCATAGCCAAAGATGGCCAAGCCTGGGCAGTGGTTGACGCACTGCATGCAGCCGATGCACTTCGTGTAGTCCACGACGGGCGTGGTGTTGGTCGAGGCCTTGGTGATGGCGCCTTGCGGACAGCTGAACGAGCAGGGGTTGCAGGCGAAACCGTAGAGGCAGTCGAGCTGCACGAAAGGCTTGGCGTGCATACGTTCTTCGTCGGGCAGGTTGGGTTCCTCCAAGATGCGCACAGGCCGCTGTTGCGAGTCGATGTATTGGCGCGAAATCTCAAGGTATTCGTCGTAGTTGTAGCGCACACCGAGGTTTTGGGCCACCTCGAAGGCGGCTTGTTTGCCACGGAGCACGGCGCTGGTGCCTTCGCCGATGCGCACGGCATCGCCGCAGCCGTAGGTGTTGAGGCCGAAGACCTGCTTGCCTTTGTTGAGCAATTGGTCGTCGGGCACGAGGCCGGTACATATATTAATAATGTCGATGTCGTCAATGATCTTCTCCGTGCCAGGGATGGGCTTGAAGTTCTTGCATTCGGCGATGACTGCCCCCACGATACCGGTGTGGTCGGCGTTGGGGATGGCTTTCAGCAGCACGTGTGAGGTCATGATCGGGATGCCGAGGCGACGCACACGGTTGGCTTGCACGGGGAAACCGCCCTCGTGGTCCATGCCTTCGATGATGGCCTTGATGGTTGCGCCGGCTTGCATACCCTGATAGGAGGTCAGGTAGCCGATGTTGCCCGCGCCAACGGTGAGTACTTTCTTGCCCAACAGGGTGTGCTCTTGGTTCATCATCTTTTGGAAGACGGCGGCGGTGTAGACGCCTGGCACGTCATCGTTCTCGAAGGTCGGCATGAAAGGTACGGCACCCGTAGCCACCACGAGATGATCGGCGTCAACGTAGCTGATTTCTTGTGTAACCACGTTCTTCAGGGCGATCCGTTTGCCTTCCAAGAGGTCCCAAACGGTGTTGTTCAAGAGGATGCCTTCGTGGTTGTCGCCGGCAAGGGTCTTGGCAATGTCGAAGCCGCGCATACCGCCAAACTTCTGCTCCTTCTCGAAGAAGAAGAACTGGTGGGTCTGCATGTTGAACTGTCCGCCGATGCTGGCGTTGTTGTCGATGACCATGTTGGGGATGCCGAGTTCGTTGAGTTTTTCGCGGCAGGCCAATCCCGCCGGTCCCGCCCCGATGATGGCGACGGTGGTCTTGTAGATTTTCACCTCGCGTTGCGGGTTTTCGGAAGGCTCGGGTTGGTAGCCTTTAGGGATTTCGCGCACTTCCTTCACGCCGTCGACCTTGGTGATGCAGATGCGGCGTATCTTGCCGTCGACGAGCATCTCGCAGGCGCCGCACTTGCCGATGCCGCATTCGAGGCTTCGGTTGCGCCCGGCGATGCTGTGGCTGTGGATAGGATAACCAGCTTGGTGAAGGGCGGCGGCAATGGTCTTGCCCCGCTGACCGCGCACGGTCTGGCCTTCATATTTGAACTCCACAAGGTCTTCCTGTGGGATGTCCAAAATGGGGTGTTTTTCGATTTTGTACATAGTGAGATAGGATTTTGAGTCGTAAAAAGTGACCGCAAATTTAGGAAAATCTGAAAAAAGTGATTCCTTTTTGCTTTTTTTTTGAAAAAAATGTCAAAACCCCACTTTCACCGAACAACTTCCAACTCCTAACTCAAAACAAACTGCATCGTACTCCTGCTGCTTTGCTTGATGAGGACATTTTTGCCTGCAATGAAATCGTGCTCCGAGCCCTCGTGATAGTGGCGGATGGTGAACAATTGCAGGCCTTCGTTGTATTTGATGCTGAAGTCGTCTTTTAGATAGGTCATCATCTGTTTCAGTTTGGCCTTGTCGCTGTCAAAACAGAACGAGAGCATCAAGGCTGAGGTCTGGATCATGTTGGCGTGGATGTTCAGGTCGGCACAGACTTCGAAGATGGTTTTCAAGTTGTGCTCGTCCATGAACGAGTAGTCGCGGGGCGAGATGGAGACCAGCGTTTGGTTGTCTTTGACAATGAAAGAGGGAATGCTTTCGTCGTTCTTGCGATGTGTACCATCAATAATGGAAGGCTCGTGGTCGGGATGGAGGAACGATTGCACCTTGAGCGTTATCCCTTTGTTTTGCAGCGGTTTTATGGTCTTCGGGTGGATGATGGTGGCACCGTAGAAAGCCAGCTCGATGGCTTCAGAGTAGGGAATGTGTGGCAGCTGAACCGTGTCGGCAAAGCGTTTCGGGTCTGCGTTGAGCAGACCATCCACGTCCTTCCAGATGGTGACCTCTTCGGCATCGAGGCAGTTGGCGAAGATGGCCGCGGTGAAGTCGGAGCCTTCGCGGCCGAGGGTGACGCTGTGCTTGCCGTCAGCAGTGCCGCCGATGAAGCCCTGCGTGAGGCACACGATGCCACGGATATGCTCATCGTTCAGCTTGCTGATTTTCAGGCGTGTCTCGTCCCAATCGGGGTTGGCGGCGCGGAAGGTGGGCTCAATGTCGGTGATGACATATTTGCGTGCATCGAGCCAGCGTGTGGGGATGTCGCATTTGCTGAGGTATTCCTGGATGATGCTGGTCGAAATGAGCTCGCCGTAACATACGGTTTGGTCGTATTGGTAGTCGTAGGGCGCATCGGTCTTTTGCAGTTTCTCCCAAAGTTCGATGAAAAGGCCGGCGATGTTCTCGTCGAAGCGCGGGTCGGTGTTGCTTTCGAACAGGCCTTGGATGATGCCGTCGTGGTAGCTGATGATTTCGTGCAAAGCCTCCATGCCGAGGTCGCCGTCGTGCTCGCGGAAATCGGCCAAGACCTTTTCCAACATGTTGGTTGTCTTACCCATAGCGGATACCACAAGCAGGATGTCCTCATCTTTGTGCTGGCTAACGATTTGCGCTAAATTGCGCACCGCATCGGCGTCCTTCACCGACGCACCACCGAATTTATAGATTTTCTTGATCATTGTCATGCCTCATTGATGCTGCAAAATTAAAAATTTAGCCTCGATTCCTCGCAATAAATTTATTAAATAGGAGTTATTAACCCAAATAACCGCTATTTTTGCACGCTTTTTGTGGCTCAAGGAGCCCTGAAGGGGCGACAGCCGATAAGCAGGCGACGTAAGTCCCTGCGCAATAACGATAAAACAACAAAAACAAACATACAATGATAGAAACTGACATTCGCGAACTGAACGAAAAAATCCAACGAGAGAGTCAATTCCTCGATCTCATCAACCTCGAAATGAACAAGGTCATCGTCGGACAGAAACAGATGACCGAACGATTGCTGATTGGCCTTTTGGCCAATGGCCACATCTTGCTTGAAGGCGTGCCTGGTTTGGCCAAGACCTTGGCCATCAAGTCGATGGCTAGCGCTATTGACGCCGACTTTGCCCGCATCCAATTCACTCCTGACTTGCTGCCTGCCGACCTCATCGGTACGCTTATTTACAGTCAAAAGAAAGAGGAGTTTGTGGTGCGTCGCGGCCCCATCTTCGCCAACTTCGTACTGGCAGACGAAATCAACCGTTCTCCTGCCAAGGTGCAGAGCGCTTTGCTGGAAGCCATGCAGGAGCACCAAGTGACCATCGGCGACGAGACTTTCCAGCTGCCGGATCCGTTCTTGGTCATGGCCACGCAAAACCCCATCGAGCAGGAAGGCACCTATCCGCTGCCCGAAGCCCAGGTGGACCGCTTCATGCTGAAAGTGATCATCAATTACCCCAAGAAAGAGGAGGAAAAACTGATTCTGCGTCAGAATATCGCTAATGCCGGTGCGAAAATCAACGCCGTGGTGAAACCTCAAGACATTATCCGCGCCCGCGAGGTGTGCCGCGAGATCTATCTCGACGAGAAGATTGAGAATTACATCACCGACATCGTCTTCGCCTCGCGTTATCCTTCGGATTACAAACTGAAGAAATTCGCCAACATGATTAGCTACGGCGGCTCGCCGCGTGCCACCATCAACCTGGCTTTGGCAGCCAAGGCCTACGCCTTCATCAAGCACCGTGGCTATGTCATCCCCGAGGACATCCGCGCCGTGGCCCCCGATGTGTTGCGCCACCGTATCGGATTGACCTATGAGGCCGAAGCCGAAAACATCACCACCGAAGAAATCATCAACGAAATCCTGAATACCGTCGAAGTCCCGTAGGGACGACAGCAATGTAGGCAGCCGACAAACGGCAACGGGTGGTGTAAACCCCTGCCTGCCGACAAACGGCAAAGGTGGTGTAACCCCATGCCGAAAATAATGATACAACAGATGGTATAATTATGGAATCAACAGAAATATTCAAGAAAGTCCGAAAAATCGAAATCAAGACGCGTGGCCTCTCGAACCACATCTTTTCGGGGCAGTACCACAGCGCCTTTAAGGGGCGTGGCATGACCTTCAGCGAGGTGCGTGAGTACGAATACGGCGATGACATCCGTAACATCGACTGGAACGTCACCGCTCGTTTCAACCGGCCTTTCGTCAAGATCTTTGAGGAAGAGCGTGAGATGACGGTGATGCTGCTCATCGACGTGTCGGGCTCCAACGACTTCGGCTCGAAGGAACAGACGAAACGTGACCTGACCGCTGAGTTGGCTGCCGTTTTGGCATTTTCTGCCATCCAGAACAATGACAAGGTCGGCGTGATCTTTTTCAGCAGCAAGATCGAGAAGTTCATCCCGCCCAAAAAAGGCAGCTCGCACATCCTGCGCATCGTCCGCGAAATCGTCGACTTCAAGCCGACGGAGCGCGGCACCGACATCGGCGAGGGTTTGCGCTTCCTGACTTCGGCCATCAAGCGCCGCACGACTGCATTCCTTATCTCCGACTTCATGACGGACAGCAGTTTCGAGAAGGAGATGCAGATTGCCGCCAACAAGCACGACCTTGTGGCGCTTCGTATCACCGACCGCCGCGAGATGGAAATCCCGAAGGTGGGCTTGGTCAAGTTCCGCGACTCGGAGACGGGAAAGGAGCGTTGGGTCGACACCTCGAGTCGCGCATGGCACGACGCTTACCAACAGATGATCCAATACAAATCGGCGGAACTGAATCGTGAGTTTACCAAACACGGTATCGACAACTCGTTGATT
Organism: uncultured Bacteroidales bacterium; assembly: GCA_947164955.1. Classification (GTDB taxonomy): domain Bacteria; phylum Bacteroidota; class Bacteroidia; order Bacteroidales; family F082; genus Limimorpha. The sequence goes on from CAMUYT010000020.1 coordinate 11,028, forward strand.
TACACTGATGAAGATTATGTCAGGCCTTTGATGCAACTCTTCAAGAAAAGGGAGGCAAGAAGATGAAAAGATATGTATTGTTTTTGATGGCATGTTTGGCCATTGCCAGTGGCCTTATGGCCCAGCAGGTCGAGGTCGAAGGCAAGGTGGCCGACACGAAAGTGCAAGTTGGCAAGCCCTTCACGCTCGATTTGAGCCTTAAGGTGCCTTATGGTTGGTTCGTGGAATGGAACGATTTTGCACAAGATACGCTGTCCGAGCAAATCGACATCCTCAAACGCGGCAACGTGGAGCGCACCGCTGATGCCGACAGCAATGTCATCGTGAAGCAGCAGCTGACGCTGATGACTTTCGACACGGGCCAAATCGTGTTACCATCCGTAGGCCTGAAATATGCCAAGTCTTTCGACGACCCGATGCGTTTGGAGGCTTTCACCGATCCGGTTAGGTTATATGCCACAACGATGGCGGTCGACACGACCTTGGCTTACAAACCTATTGTCGAGCCACTCGCTGCGCCAATCACGATGAAAGAGGTGTTCCCCTGGATTTTGGCAGTGTTGTTGGCCATGCTGCTCGGCTTGGGCATTTGGCTCTTCCTCAGACGTCGCAAAACCAGGGTGGACGAGGATGGTAATGTCATAAAGGGCCCAGTCATTCCGCCTTACGACAAGGCCGTCGACGAACTGAAGCGCTTGCGCGAGGAAAAGATGTGGCAGTCGGGCAAGGTGAAGGAGTATTTCTCCTCGCTGACCGACATCGCACGCGAATACATCGAAGGCCAGTTTGGCCTTAACGCAGTCGAGATGACTACCGACGACATCTTGGACGAAATCAAACCGCTGCATTTCCCCAAAGAAACTTATAACAAGTTGAAAGACACGATGGAAGTGGCCGATTTGGTGAAGTTCGCCAAGTATTCGGCATCGACTCTCGAAAGCGACACCGCCTTGGGCAATATGACGGACTTCGTCAACGAGAGCTATGCGCATTACCAAAAGATGAAAGCGGAGGAAGAGGCACAACAGGCTCAGATGAAAAATGTGAAACAAGACGAAATGGCAGGAAAGGAGGAAGTGAAAGATGTTTGAAAACATTGAATTTGCGAATCCTAAACTGTTGTGGCTCTTGTTATTGGTGCCGTTGGCCATCGTTTGGTACGTGTTGCGACACAAGAAGCAGGAAGCCTCGGTGCAGTTCTCCGACCTAAGGAATTTCGTCAAATTGCCAAAGAGTTGGAAACCCTATCTGCGCCATTTGCTTTTCGCTTTGAAGATGGCGGCCTTGGCCTTGCTCATCGTGGCTTTGGCCCGACCGCAAAGTTCGTCGACCAACTCGACCTCCAACATCGAGGGCATCGACATCGTGATGGCCATGGACGTCTCGGGTTCCATGCTGGCCCGTGACCTTAAACCAGATCGTCTTACTGCTGCTAAACGTGTAGCTTCTGACTTCGTCAAAGAACGTCCAGGCGACCGCATGGGTTTGGTTGTTTTCTCAGGCGAGACCTTCACCCAGGTGCCGTTGACCACCGACCACGGCGTGATGCTCAATATGTTGGCAGAGATGAAAAACGGCCTCATCGACGACGGCACCGCTATTGGCGACGGCTTGGCGACGGCCATCAGCCGACTGAAGGACAGCGAGGCCATCTCGAAAGTGGTCATTCTGCTCACCGACGGTATGAACAACGCTGGCTCCGTTGACCCCTATACTGCCGCCGAAATGGCCAAACTCTATGGCATCCGTGTATATACCATCGGAGTGGGTACTTATGGCACGGCGCCGTATCCCATGCAAAGCCCCTTTGGCGGTACGGTCATCCAACAAATCAAAGTCGAAATCGACGAAAAACTGTTGACGACCATTGCCAATTCGACGGGAGGCAAGTATTTCCGCGCCAACAACAACCAAAAGTTGGACGAAATCTATCAGGAAATCGACAAGCTGGAACGCTCCAAAATAGAGGTGACGGAATTCCGTCGCCTTCACGAGGAGTTCTATCCGCTTGTGGCTTGGGCTTTGGCCTTACTGCTCATAGAGTTCCTGTTGCGTAAGACCATTTTCAGAACTTTAACCGATTAAAGCCATGGAAAACGTATTGCGATTCGAACATCCAGAATACCTTTACGGACTGCTAATCATTCCGTTATTGGTCATCATCTATATTCTGTTCCGCTTGGCGCAAAAGAAGCGTTTCGAGCGTTTCGCCCAAATTGGGATGCGCGACCAGCTGGTGCCGTCTTATTCCACACGCCGCGCCAATTTCAAGTTTGTCATATTCCTGCTGATGGTCTCTAGCATCATTTTGGCGCTGGCAAACTTGCAAAGCGGCAGCAAGATGGAGGAGGTGAAGCGCGAAGGCATCGACCTTTACCTCGCCATCGACGTCTCCAACTCGATGAATGCCGAGGACATCGTCCCGAGCCGTTTGGAGCGCTCCAAGCAGGCCATCAACAAGCTCATTGCTGACATGAAAGGCGACCGTATTGGTGTCATCGTGTTTGCCGACAAGGCCTTTGTGCAACTTCCCATCACCACTGACTATTCGGCGGCCCGCATGTTCCTCTCGACTATCAACACGAGCCTCGTGGCCTCACAAGGCACGGCCATTGCCGAAGCCATCAATTTGGCTCTCAAGTCGTTTCCCGAAGAGGAACATAGCCGCGCCATCGTCATCATTTCTGATGGCGAAGATCACGAAAACGATGCTGCTGTGAAGGCCGCGCAAGAGGCTGCCAAACAAGGTGTACATGTCTATACTATCGGTATGGGTCTTCCCGACGGCGCCCCGATTCCAGAGTACAACCAATATGGCAATCAAGTTGGCTACCGTAGAGACCGTAACGGCAACACCATCATCACCCGCCTCGATGAGCAGATGCTGCAGAAGATTGCCGCAGCGGGCAACGGCATCTATGTGCGCGCCTCCAATTCCAACGTAGGTCTGGGTAAGATCTATGACGACATCAACAAACTTGACAAGTCGGAAATCGATGCCAAGGTCTTTACGGATTATGAAGACCAGTTCCAATGGTTCGTGGCCGCTGCCATCATCCTTTTGCTGTTAGAAGTTCTCATATCATCAGGGAAACGTGGATGGGAGAAAAAGTTTAATATTTTTGAGAAGAGAGATGAAAAGGTATAGCACATATTTGATATTCGCAGCTTTATTGCTTTCTGCGGCCTCTGTTTCGGCACAAAGCGATGAAAAGGCCATTCGCAGAGGGAATCGTTTTTACAAAACTGAAAGTTACGAGCAGGCTATAGCAAAGTATCGCGAGGCTTTGGCGATTAGGCCGAATAACGCTAAGGCACAGTTTAATTTGGGCGACGTGTATTATGCCAAACAATCGTATGACACGGCCTACACCGAGTTCCAGAAGGTACTTGAGCTTTCGCCCGATGCAAAGCTGAAGTCGGATGCCTTATTCAACATGGGCAACTGTCTCTTGGCACAGGACAAGTTCTACGATGCCTTTAATATATATAAGGTGTCGCTGAAGATGAACCCCGACAACGGGGATGCACTTTACAACCTCGAATACTGCCGCGCTCATCTCGTCAAGAGCAAGATTTGGGTGGTGCAGCCCGAAAACGGTAGGGTAGAGGCCAAGGAAAAGGAAGCTTTCAATGGTCAACGTATCACGCTGACCGCACAACCCGACGAGGATTACGCTTTGTCGCAATATATGGTGGTTCGCGCCGACAATCAACAAGTCCAGGTGCAGGTTAACGGCAGCAACTTCATCATGCCGAAGTTCGACGTATTGGTGTCGGCTGAGTTCAAGAAAGCACACAAGGTTGAGATTGAAAAGAACATCAAGAACGGTACGGTGCGCGCCGACCGCCAACGCTCCATCGAAGGACAACAGGTGAAATTGGAGGCACAAGGCGATAACGACTTCGTACTCGATAAGTTCAAGGTCTATCGCACGGGCAATCCTAGCGATACGGTGCAGGTCAACAAGGACGCGTTCCAGATGCCAAATTTTGACGTGACCGTGACGGCTACTTTCCGTACTGCATTGAAAGTCAGTATCGACAGTGTGGCAAATGGCACGGTTTCGGTGACCGACAGTTTGGCGAAATCAGGGGATAACGTTGGCATCATCGTGAAGCCTAGCAAAGGCTACCAATTAGGTGACTTGCGTGTGGTCAGCAACCGTGACGCCACCGAGTCGGCACCCGTTAGCGACGACAATATGTTCCAGATGCTCGACAGCGATGTGACGGTGAAAGCCGAGTTTGTGGAAGCCACTGATTATTATAAGGTGCAGCCAGACACGACCTTGAAAGGCGGCCATGTGTTGCTCGACCAGACCGAGGCCACACGCCGTGAGACTGTGAAACTCGATAATGCGCCTGAGCCGGGTTACAAGTTCAAGGAATACGTCATCCATCAGGTGGGCGACACCGCCGTGAAGGTACAGCCTTTGGGCAATTTCTTCACCATGCCCGACTTCGATGTGGAGGTTTCAGCCATCTTCGAGAAATCGGAAGGCGAGAACCAAGACCAGCAGCAACAGCAACAGGATCAGCAACAACAAGATCAGCAAGACCAAGAGCAACAGCAGGACCAGCAGCAGAACCAAGACCAGCAACAGCAGCAAAACCAACAGCAGCAGAACCAACAAATGTCGAAAGAAGATGCTCAACGTATGCTTGATGCCCTTGAAAACCAAGAAAAGAAGACCATGGAAAAGGTCAACGAACAGAAAGTAAGACAACAACCCAAAAAGAAGAGTGACAAAGACTGGTAATCCCAATAGCCCCGAAGGGGCGAAAGCCTAATGGAAAAGGTTGAAACCGGCAGGCGGTGTAAACCCCTGCCGACAGAACACGAAAATACGTATTTTTGCAGCGCGAAAACAAACGAACAATGAAAAGCATATTAAGGTTATTATTTTTGATGGCATTTGCCACACCGTTGTGGCTTTGGGCGCAAGACGCCCCAACACTCAATGTCTCGTCTAAGAAACAAGTCATGGTAGGCGAGCGATTCCAAGTGGTTTTTGAAGCCAATGCCGATGGCAAGAATTTTCAGGCCCCATCGTTTGACGGTTTTACCGTGGTGGGCGGGCCTTTCACCTCGACGAGTTCGAGTTTCCAGATGATCAACGGGTCGATGTCTCATAGTGTGAAGGTCACCTATACCTTTGCCCTGCAAGCTTATAAGGAGGGCACTTTCCACATCGGCGCGGCTTCGCTGACGGTCAAAGGCGACAAGGTGAGCAGCGAGCCGTTCGACATTAAGGTGGTGCCCGATGATGGCAGCCATGCAAGCAACTCTAGTGGAGGTTATAGTGGAAGCCAGGGTAACCAAGGAGGACAACAAAATGCATCCGACCCCGAGGTAAGTGGCAAGGATTTGTTCCTCAGAGTGATTCCATCGAAGAAGTCGGTCTATGTCGGCGAACAATTGGTGCTGACCTATAAGTTGTACACCAAAGTGCCAGTGTCGTCGGTGTCTATCTCCAAAATGCCTTCTTATGCAGGATTTTGGACGAAAGATGTGACCGACAACTCGGGTGGCACTTTGCGCCAAGGCAGTGAATACCTTAACGGCATCGAGTATACGACCGCAGAGATTCAGAAAATCATCGTGGTGCCGCAGCGCTCGGGCAAGCTCACCCTCGACCCCATGACCATGGAATGCATCGCTCAAGTGCGTTCCGAACGCAACAACAGCCGAAGCATGGATCCCTTTGAGGCTTTCTTCAACGATCCTTTTTTCAATCGCAACATCGTCAATGTGAAGAAGGACCTCAATTCGCAGTCTTTGACGCTTGAGGTGAAGAACCTTCCCGAAACCGGCAAACCGCAATCTTTTGCGGGTGCCGTGGGCAACTATAGTTTCAAGTCGGAAATAGACAAGACGGAACTGAGCACCAATGAAGGTGTCACGCTCACCTTGACGGTTTCAGGTGCAGGCAACGTTGAACTCCTCCAAATGCCTGAGCCTGTGTTTCCGCCAGATTTTGAAGTATACGACCCCAAAATCTCTACGTCGACAGATGTCACTTCGCAAGGGCTGACGGGTACGAAAAAGGCCGAGTATCTTGTGATTCCACGCCGTGCTGGCTCGTTTGCTATTCCGCCTGTTGAATTTGCCTATTTCGATCTGTCTACGGGGAGTTATCAGACATTGCAATCGGAGCCCTATGAGCTTTCCGTCAAGAAAGGCAAGGATACTGATGACGGAGGCGGTGTGTTTGCATCCAACCAAGAAGACATCAAGTATTTGGGCAGTGATATCCGTCATATCCATAACGATGGCTCCAAGCTGAGGCCTTTGCACACCACGTTTTTCGGATCGGCCGCCTATTATGTGGCTTTGCTCGCCTTGCTTCTGCTGTTTGTCCTCCTGCTTTTCGTGCTACGCAAGCGCGAACAGCTGAGCAAGGATACGGCAGCCAACCGCAACCGGAAGGCCGACAAAGTGGCCCGAGGACGTCTGAAGAGCGCTTACCAATACCTGAAAGCTAAAGACCAAGAAAAGTTCTACGTGGAGATGTCGCAGGCCCTTTGGGGCTATATCGCCGACAAACTCGGTATCGAACGCTCCAAGCTCTCGATGGATACGGTGAGCGAAACGATGAAAGACAAGAATGTGCCTGATGAACTGACCCAGCAGTTCGTTGATACGCTCAACAGCTGCGAATTTGCCCGCTTCGCCCCAGGCAACGCCGAGGCCAAGATGGACGACCTGTATCAGCGGGGCATAGACGTGATTTCAAAAGCGGAAAAAGTCCTGTAAACTATCAAAATGGAAAGGATCAAATCAATGAAAAGATACACCTTATTAATATTATTGTTTTTTGCTGCAACAGGATGGACCTTTGCGCAAAACACTGCAGAAGCATGCGATGTTTGGTTCGAGCAAGCCAATACGGCTTATAACTCAGGTAATTATGATACCGCAGCGATGATGTACGAGAATATCTTGGCGATGGATATGGAGTCGGCGTCGGTTTATTACAACTTGGGCAACGCCTATTATAAGATGCACAACTATCCTTTGGCCATTTATTACTATGAGAAGGCCTTGAAGCTCGACCCGTCCAACGACGACGCGCAGACCAACCTCGGCATCGCCAACCTCGCCATTGTCGACAAGATAGAGCCGATGCCTCAACCCTTTTACGTCAAGTGGTGGCGTAGCGCGAGGGCTTGGCTTTCGGGCAACCAATGGGCTTGGTGTTCCATCGTTTTCTTTGCTCTTTTGTTGGCCGCACTTTTCATGTTTTTGCGCTCGCGCCGCATCGGAGTGCGGAAATTAGGCTTTTTCATGGGACTTGTCTTCCTTATGGTTTTTGCCGTCTCCTTCGTTTTTTCAGCCCAGCTAAAACACGCCGCCATCACGCAAGATCAGGCCATCATCATGTCGCCTACAGTCACAGTGAAGAGTTCGCCCAGCGAAGCCAGCGTCGACCTTTTTGTGTTGCACGAAGGCTCTAAAGTGTCGGTTTTGGAGCAGTCAAACGGCTGGAACAAGGTCCGAATCGCCAACGGGAGCTTAGGCTGGCTACCGGAAGCTTCGATGCGCTCTTTCTAACCGGTTTTGTGGTTGAAATGGCTTTTTTTGAGAAAAAAATGAATTTTTTTTCCTCAAAATGCAATTTCTTTGAGAGAATGTCCTATATTTGCAGACCATATTTAAAGTGAAATATTGACTAAACACGCAAAATACAGAGAATTAATTAAAATTTCGTGATATGAAAAAGAGATTTTTACCTTTCAGTTTACTTCTGGTAATCATGATCTTAGGTCAATCGATGGCAATCGCTGACCAAGGTGGACACTATGTCCCGCGTACTCAAAACAACGATGCGGAGCGCTTTATGGGCAGTCTTCGCGCAAATCAAAACACCGGTCTTGTCGATCCTGCCGACATGTTTAAGGCTATGCAGACCTCTGCAACAAGAAATGCTGCAGACGATCCTCTTTATTGGATTAGCATGGGCCCCGACAACATGGGTGGCCAAACGACGGCTGTCATTTACGACAACAGACTTTTTGAAGGTCATACCAATGGTGTGATTTACATCGGTTCCAAAGGCGGTGGCGTCTTTAAGTCCTACAACCATGGTATCACATGGCACCAAGTGGGCGAAAAAGACCTCATGGTGAGCTGCATGGCCCAAGATGCTGACGGCATCATCTATGTCGGTACTGGAGATAGCAATTCCAATTACAATGGACTTAGCCAACAAGGCTATGACAACAGTTTTGTTGGAACTGGCCTCTACACCATTACCAATGATGTGGTTGAGCAAGTCAAGGCCCCCACTGCCGATTCATGGCTTTATATCAATGACCTCGCTATTGTTGGCAGCAATTTGTTGGCCGCTACCAACGATGGTCTGATGTGCTCAAATGATAAGGGTCGTAATTGGACCACCGTTATCGAAGGTGAAGCCATCGCTGTGAAGGCTGGTGCTAGCGTCATCATGGCCGTTGTCGAGAATCAGGTCTACATCGGCTCGAGCATCGACAATATGGTTTGCCACTCTGGTACGAGCAATTCGCTGCAAGGCGACAGCCTCCTTCCCAAACCCGCTGGCTTGGTTGATATCGCCATTGCCCCGTCCAACGAAAACGTGCTGTATGTCGGTTGCGTTGATGGTAACGGCAACCACACGGGATTCTTTGCCTCAACTGATAAAGGCCAAACTTGGACAACGGCATTGCCGAACGTGACAAATGGTCAAGGCCATGCCGTTTATGGCGGCTACGGCCTCTACAACCACGGCATCGTGGTCGATCCTGATAATGATGGTATTTTGTATGTGCTTGGTTATAATCTGTGGTCGCTGCAAAGACCCTCGAGTGGAAATGGTTTCTACCTCGCTAAGCAGCTTACTGCTAGCGACTCTTACTACTACATGCCGACCTACCTCCATGTTGGTTTGCATACCATGGTTTTCAACCCCAACAATAGCCAAGAATGCTATCTGGGTACTGATGGCGGTATCTACAAAGGCACGGGAAGATTCGAGTTCAGCAATTGCAACCGCAACTATGTCACCACACGTATGTTCAATGTGGCCATGTCGGGCAAGGATACGCGTATCCTCGCTGCCGGCCTCGACCACGGCACCGTTCTGATCGAAGGCGATGAAAACAGCAATACGATGGGCACTGGCTCGTGGATTAATCCTACTGGCGACAATATGGGCCTCTTCAGCGATGGTTCACATGCTGGCCCTTGCGCCATCTCTGCACTCAACCCCAATACGTTCTTTGTGACGTATAAGAATGGCGGCCTGCAGCGTACCCAAACCGCTGGCGAAGACTGGATCTCCACCAACTTCACCTCCAGCTCCTCTTTGGGCCTCAGCACCACCTCATTCCGTATGCCGGTTTTGCTGTACGAGAAATATGACAATCAACTGAATCCTGAAACAGCTTGGTTCTTCAACGAAACCGATGCCACCCTGCCGGCTGGCAGCGATGTGATGGTTGTTGGTGCCAACGATTACCCGTTCCACTATACTTTGACCGCTCCTCTCGTCGCTGGCGACTCCATCGAGGTTCACGACCCCGTTACTTCTACCTTCTTCATCAGCTTCACGGATGCTCTTTATATGACCCGTACCCCGCTCCAATTCAATGTGGAAGCTGTGTGGTATAAAGTGGCTGATAAGGCTCACACTGGTTTTACTGGTGAACCGCTTTGCATGGCTATCTCTGCTGATGGCGACAACATGTTTGTCGGTATGAAGAATGGCAGGTTCTTCCGCGTGTCGGGCCTCAACACTGTCACGGATGCAACCTCGGGCTCCATCACCGATTCGTTGTTTGCTGTGACCACTACCGAAATCACGCTGCCCATCGATGGCCAGTGCGTCACTTCGGTCTCCGTCGACCCGCGCAACAACAATAAAGTCGTTGTGACCTGCGGCAACTATGGCAATGACAATTATGTGTTCTATTCCACTAACGCCATGGCCGATGAACCCACCTTTGTTAGCAAGCAAGCCAACCTGCCTAAGATGCCGGTCTACGCTTCCCTGATTGAAATGGAAACGGGTGATGTCATCCTCGGCACCGAGCGCGGTATTTACAGGACACAAAACATCAGCAATCCTGAGTGGGTTGCCGATGGCCATTGCCTTGGCGAGGTGCCTGTCATGGAACTCAAGCAACAACTGCTTTTCCACGCCGACGAGAGAATCGAAAACGTGACCGAAGAAGGTGTCTTCGTGACGGAGTATCCTGGTGTCTACAATACGGGTGTCATCTATGCTGCCACATACGGACGTGGTGTGTTCCGTTGCGAGAACTATAAGAAGGAATTCGCCGACGTGCCCGAAAACAACGAAATCGAGAATGTCGCAGTCAGTATTTATCCCAACCCGGTTAGCAGCCAAGCTACCATTAGCTTTGAGCTTGGTGAGAACTGCAATGTGAGCTATCAAGTGTTCGACTTGACGGGCCGCATGGTGATGAACCAGGCCGTGGGTCGCATGGCAGAAGGTGAACACCAAGTCAACATCAATGTTGAAAACCTCAGCGCTGGTTCCTACATCTTGCGTCTCAACCAAGGTGCACGTCATTCCAGCGTGAAGTTCTTGGTGTATTGATTCTCGGTTGAGATGCGCTATGGCACGTCTCGAGAGACAAACACAAAAAATGGAAAGGCAATCTGCAAAGGTTGCCTTTCTTTTTGTATTTTTGCGCTATCATTATTGACCTTATGAATAGCAAAAGAATACATAAAGTCCTTATTGCTAACCGGGGTGAGATTGCCGTGCGCGTCATCAAGACGCTTAAGAAACTGCATATCGACTCGGTGGCCGTTTTTGCCGACAACGACGCCAATGCCTTGCATCGCCGTTTGGCTGATGAAGCCTGTCCCATCGGTGGCGGCTCATTGAAAGACACCTATCTCAACGTCCAGAGAATCATCGATGCCGCCTTGGATGCTGGCGCCGACGCCATACACCCTGGCTATGGCTTCCTTTCCGAAAGCCCTGAGCTTGCCGAAGCATGCCAGGCCAATAACCTTATCTTCATCGGCCCTGACCCACAGTCGATGCGGCTGATGGGCAACAAAATTGCAGCTCGCAGGGTTGCGGTCGAACATGGCATCCCTGTCACCTTCGGCGCCATGGGCAGCCATGAGGAGATTTCGGATATGGCCGACACGCTGCCCTATCCTGTTTTAATTAAGGCGGCGGCGGGCGGTGGCGGTAAGGGAATGCACATCGTCTGGCACAAAGAGGATTTGAAGCCCGAATTGGAACGTGCTACTCGTGAAGCAGAGAAGTATTTCGGTGACGGTACCGTATTCGTCGAGCAATATATCGAAAATCCACGCCATGTAGAAGTGCAGGTGTTGGCCGACCATTTCGGTAACGTTATCCATCTCGGCGAGCGTGAATGCACCATACAACGACGCTACCAGAAAATCATCGAAGAGTCACCGTCGCCAACCTTGTCGGAGGAGAAACGACAACAGATTTGCGAGACGGCTGTGAAACTGTGTAAAGCGATTGGTTATCGCAATGCTGGTACCGTTGAGTTCTTGGTCGATAAGGACATGAACTTCTATTTCTTGGAGATGAATACACGCATCCAGGTGGAGCATCCCGTCACTGAGATGCGCATGGGCATTGATGTCGTGGAAGAGCAAATTCGCATTGCGAGGGGAAAGGAGATGGGTTGGACGCAAGCTATGATACAACCTCAAGGCCACGCTATTGAGTTGCGTATCTATGCTGAAGATCCCGCTAACGGTTTCTTGCCCACCCCAGGCAAAGTGACCGCTTATCATGAGCCTCAAGTGCGTGGAGCCCGCGTCGATAGTAGTATTGACGGCCCCTGTGCCGTTTCGGAAGCCTATGACCCGATGATTGCCAAACTCATCTGTCATGCCAAAGACCGCCAAAGTGCCATAGAGACGGCACAAAATGCGTTGAAACAGTTTATTATACAAGGCCTTACTACAAATAAGGCCTACCTTTGGGAAGTCATCAAAAATGAGGATTTCATTGAAAACAGGATTGATACCTCGTTCTGCTCCTCTCACCGGGAAGTGTTGCTTGATGCTTTGAATGAATCGCGTAAAAATCAGAATATCAACGATATAGTTGCTTCATTCTTGATTTATGACTTTGGCAAGAAACATATTGAACAAACTCCTGAAAATGTATGGGAGGAGATTGGCTATTGGCGATATAGCATGCAACTCATAGTCGATGTGGAAGGACAAAAAGTGCCTGTGAGCATCCGCGCTGCCGAGTCGAGAAAGATATGCGGGACAATAGGGGAGAAGCCCTTCGAGGTGGAGTTCTTGAACTACGCCAGCAAACAGTTGAAGCTTATGCTCAATGGTCGCACCGAGACGGTTTATTGCTCCGTCAACGACGAGCAAAAAACCATCGTCAACTTCCATGGCCTCAACTTCACTTGCTATCGCACTGACCAACTGAACGACACGCTGGACTATTCGTGTAAAGAATCGGTCAACGACAAGTCACGCTTGGTGTCGCCTATGCCTGGCAAAGTGGTGAAGATCAATGTTAAGGAGGGCGATAAAGTGAATGAAGGAATGATTATGATGGTGGTGGAGGCCATGAAGATGGAGAACAATATTGTTGCATCAGGCCAGGCCAAGGTGAAGAAGATTTTGGTTGTCGAAGGCCAGATGGTAGACAATAAAATGCAGTTAATTGAGTTGGAATCTTAAATCATTGAATCTTAAATTTTGAATAATAAATGAATTTCGACCTGACACCCGAACAAGAAGCCCTGCGTCAACGTTTGCGCGACTTCGCCGAACAGGAAGTGAAACCCGTGGCCCGCCAAAACGATGAAGACCAGCATTTCGACGTGGAACTGACCCTCAAAATGGCCAATCAAGGCCTCTTGGGCATGACCGTCCCGAAGGAATATGGCGGACAAGGGCTCGACAACTTGAGTTATATCATCGCCGTGGAGGAATTGGCCCGTGTCGACGGCTCCACCGCTGCAACCATCGCTGCCGACAACTCGCTGGGCATCGGACCCATTAAGGACTACGGTACCGAGGAGCAGAAGCAGCGTTATTTGCCTCGTCTGTGCAAAGACCGTCTCTGGGGCTTCGGCCTGACTGAGGAAGACGCGGGCAGCGACTCGCGTGGCACCAAGACAACCGCCAAGTATGACGGCACGCTGTGGCACCTCAACGGCTCCAAGATCTTTATCACCAATAGCGCGACGCCTCTCACTTTGGGCACCACGGTGCAAGCCGTGTCGGGTCTGAAGGACGGCAAACCGGAGTTTACCGCCCTGCTGGTGGAAAACAAGAAGGAAGGCTTTACGCAGACCCCCATGCACGAGAAGATGATGTGGCGTGCCTCCAATACGGGCAAACTCGTCTTCGATGACGTGCGCCTTGGCGACGACTGCATTCTCGGCAAGCCTGGCGAAGGCTCGCACATCATGCTCGCCACTTTGGACTCGGGGCGCCTGTCGATTGCCGCTATGGGATTGGGCTGTGCGCAAGGTGCTTACGAGATGGCTTTGGCCTACTCGAAGAAACGTGTACAGTTCGGCAAGCCCGTGTGTAAGTTCCAAGCGGTGGCCTTCAAGCTTGCCGACATGGCTGTGAAGATTGAAGCGGCAAGGAACCTGCTTTATCACGCCTGCTGGCTCAAGGACCAGCACCGTCCCTTCGGGAAGGAGGCGGCGATGGCCAAGTTGTATTGCTCGGAAGTGGCTGCCTCTGTGTGCGACAACGCCGTTCAGGTGATGGGCGGTCATGGTTTGCTGAAGGAGTTCGACATGGAGCGCTTCTATCGCGACCAACGCATCCTGCAAAT
>CAMUYT010000021.1 GCA_947164955.1 uncultured Bacteroidales bacterium
ATGTGCTGATTCAATGTTGGGCATTTCTTCGGCAGAAGGTCAGAGAAATATACTGCGGTGGTAAGGTTGTCAGTAATCATGTCTAAAATCTATGATAGTATCTTGTAACAGCTTTGGCTTCTCTTTTTGCAAAATCCCATGTGGCATCTTCAAATCTATTAGTGCATTTTATGTTTTTATCGAAGTAGCATAAAGGTTCATCTTTTTTGTTCTTATCTCCATAAGAGATACCATATCTTTCTATTGGCCCACCAATCTCACAACTTTCATTTTGAGTTGGGATTAGTATTGGCCATTTTTGGGAAGCTGAGCAAGCGTTTAACACTTCATTTACGCAAAGCAACGGTCCTGTAATATATCTGGTGCTTGTTTTATCAAATAAGCTTCGGATTAAAATACCACCAAATCGGCCTTCGCTGTATTTGCTTTCAAAACAAATGTCGAATCCGCTATAGTGGAAAAACAAATCTCCAGCTTCTTTGTCGGTTCGTGGATAGGTTCTTCTGTTCCATTCTTCGCTATTGTTTTCTTTATCATAATAGTAAAACTCAATTTCAGCGAAATAATACTTCTTTTCACCACATTGAATGCAATAATTGTGCATTAGTTCATCAGCGATCTTAGCGAATGCTTTTTGAGTGTCTTTGCTTGTTATGCTTTTCGGCATACTTAATAATTCTTTGATATCCATTTTGATTGCGTTTTGAATTTGCAGCAAAGGTAGAGAGAAGGAATGGAAGCATTGCAAGAAAATATGTTAAAACTTGTTAAATATTTTCGAATATTTATTTACAACGACAATAACAAATTATATACAAAATTCTTTTCAAATTATTATAAATCAATAATATATACAGCACAGATATAGGCCTCGCTTGAGACTGGAGGCACTACTTTTAGGCAATTTGTGTTGGTTGGAGCCAACAATCTATGCGGCAGCGTAAGAAGGTTATGTACACAACAAAAAAGGCGTAACCCTTTCGGATTACACCTTTTTGATAGTATAGTTGAACGTTTTTGAAAATGCATAATCGTTTTAGAATGCGAGGCAGGATAAATACGTTCAACCCCTACCGCTTCGACGACGAGCCAATCCTGTAGGAATAGCGAAGCTCAAAAGGATTGCCTCCCATGTAACCGGCACTACCATCCAACGTATAGGCCTCTCTTGTTTCCTTTTGATGCCCATCTTGTCCGAGAATGCCAAGGCTCAAGCTTGAATGTTTGTGGGTTACGCCTATTCCAAAATAGGAATACCAGCCTTCATGACGTATTTCGTAATATATCTTTTCTGACATGTGAGAATTATTATAATCGCAAAAACGAAAAGTACATCTTTCTAAATTGAAAAGTACAACTTTTTCTAAAGTCAGGCACGAAGTTCAAAACCTCGTGCCTGATTCTTTTTTCGACGTTTAATTGTGCTTCAAAGGCTATTAAAAAGCCGTTTATACATTCAATACAAACTTGACTTCCTCGTTGCCTGAAAGTAGTTGTTTGGTCGCTTCGAGGTTGGTTTCATAGATGTGTACATTCGCAAGGAAAAGCGTTATAGACTTCAGCGGCATGTCTATCTGGCGACTCATCAAATACAAATGATATAGGTCGGAAGGCAATCCGAGGTTTGCATCTGAAGAACGCTGATACGCTGAAAGCACTAATTCGCCGTCGTGCAGTTGAAACTGCACAAGGCTCAAACATGGTGCTTGGTTGCTTTCTGCACCTGTCTCACCCAAGAACAGCACATAGTTCTTGCTGCTTCGCTTTTCAGAATTGATTTTGGCGATCAAGCGTGGAAGCTTCTCAAAGTAGGTTGGATAACTGTTGACCAGAATTGGCCCGCAATAATCCCACCAACTGATTCCCGCTTCACGGTATCGCTCCGTCAAGCGTTCGCC
Organism: uncultured Bacteroidales bacterium; assembly: GCA_947164955.1. Lineage (GTDB taxonomy): Bacteria > Bacteroidota > Bacteroidia > Bacteroidales > F082 > Limimorpha. The sequence goes on from CAMUYT010000021.1 coordinate 1,899, forward strand.
CTGCATGAATAGTTGCAGTTCGTTGCGTAGTTTCTTCCTGGCGATGTTGTGTCCCTCGAAGATGTCAAGCAAATCACCGGGGCGCAGGTCGAGTTGCTGGTTCAGAAGGTAAACGATCTCACCTTTTTTGTTGGTCTGTCTGTGACCGTTCGCGATGATGTTCGCGAGAGTTTGGTAGTACTTGTTCATGGCTTTATGTGTTTGTACAACATGATGTCCGTATAGCCTGCATTGTAATTCAGGTTCGACCGCTGTTCGATACGGGTTGCCCCTTCAAATGGGTTGCCCTTCTTATATTCTTTGTCGAGCCAATCGCACAATTCCACGATGCTACTCTTTTCAGAGGTAAAATAGAAGTAGTTGGTTCCGTTGAGGGTGTGCAACACGTCCAAGTAATCGCGCAGCCTCCAATAATTGGCATAGGTGCAGCTTTGTGTGGACAGGTATGGCGGGTCTATCAGGAAGCAAACCCCGTCCTTTTTCTCCCATTGACGGAAAACTTCCCTGTAGTCTTCGTGGATTACGACAAGCCCATCAAGATAATGGTCGGCTGAATAGTCCGACTGCTTGATGGTGTTGTATAGCCCGTTTTTCTTCAACTCCTCGAAGCTGGTGGCATATTTGCCGGAAAAAAGGATGGAAGCGGAAAGGGTGATGTAGTCAACGAAGCCTTGTCTTTCGTACATTTCTATCGTTTCCAGAACGCGGCCCAGATACGGATTGACAATTCTTTTGTTTTCGGGATAACCATCCATAATGTCCCGCAGCTCCCCAAGTAGGGCGTTTGTCGTAGGGATTGCCGCAATGCGGCTTGAATAGTTGTCGTAATCGTTATAGACGACCTTGGCATCAGGTCGCACTGACTTCGTGAAATGGGAGAGCAAGCCACTGCCTCCGAACAGGTCGACAAAGGTGTTGCAGTCGGTGAATTCGGTCTTCAGGATTCGTTTGAATTCCTGGTTCCATCTGCGTTTCTGCCCCATGAAAGGCAACGGGGCTTGGGTGTAGGTTTTCTTTTCTTCTTTCATTTTGTTGGTTGTTTTTCGTTTTTCGTATCTTTGCGGCCTCCTACATTGTACAAAACAAGGTGCCACAACACCGAGAGGCCTACGGCCTCTGCCGTGGTGTTGTGGCACCTTTGTCATTGTCGGGGGTAGGAGCCCGGCTTTGGAGGCAGGGGCCTTTTCTATGGCCCTGCCGAGATGATTATTCTTCTTCCTGCGATGAACTGCCTGTACTGGAAAGCGGGCAAAGCACGGTGTCGTATTCCACACTGCCCTGCGTCAGGTCGGGGCAGTCGGTCTGAAGGCCTGGTTCAAGGGAATAGACATACGCGATGAAGTCGGCCCTTCTGCGCTCATAGTCGCCGTCAGACAGTTGGGCGAAGCCGTCGTTGGAAAGCGACGGGTAGGTTGTGCCACCATAAGTGAAACCAGCGCGAATGTCGTAGGACTGCGAATATGATCCCCTGGTGACGGTTAGTGATGCGTTGCGTGCGTATCCTGTGTTGATGTATGCCATTTTTGTAAGGTTTTAGTTGTCTTTATCCGTTTTCTTTTCTACTTTTACACATATTGGTTTTTCCCAAGCGAAAGACCATTCTGGTTTCAGCTCCTTGGCGCAAATCGGCTTGCCCCAAGCAAAGTTGTACGGGATGGCTTCTGTCTTGACACAGATACCATCGCCCCAATAGTAGTCATAGCAGAACCCGCCCTCGTTGGCGATTCTGGCCATCGTCAATTCCTCGGTGTCCTGGTGAAGGTTCTGGCGAAGCGCAGTGACAAGGAACACACCTGGTGTGCTCCTTTCGCGTTTGGCGCAAAACTGGCTGTCAAATTCAACCGTTCCAGATATGACGGGTTGCGCGTAGAAAGTCTGGTCTTCGATGCTGCGCAAACGGTGCATCTCCAATGTTCGCGTATGGCCGTTTTTGACAAAATTCTCCCATACTATTCCGTAGGCATCGAAAAAGAGACCGCGAGACGAAGGCGGGACTCCTTTTCTCCAACACCCTGCTTTTACCGTTTCGCTGAGATTGTCCGCTGTAAGGTTTATCATGTCGCGCTCATAGACATCCCTATCATCAATGCCATCCTCTCTGCGGTCAGCCTTGACCAGTGTAATCTTTGGGTTGCGATATAGTTGCCAAAAGAGAGCTTCAGCAAAGTGTTGAGGACCATAGAACATGGCTGCATAGGCACCATAATAAGCGTATTTGGTCACAAATATGCCGTTTCCAACGGTAAGGCGCAGCCTGCCGGCCAAAGGAGGGAGGCTGACATATTCGCCATCGTCGCGCACCCTGTAGAGTGTCCCGTTAATGGCCGAGTTTGCTGGTGACGCAATGCGGTTGGTCACCCAGTCTTTTTCAATAAGCGGGTCCTCGTTATTGTCGGGATTGTAATAGGCAAGATACATCTGGCCATAGACTCCAGCACCAGCGACCCAGCGACCCTTGTTGATGCCGAAGGGACGAACTACATCCGTTGCATACAGGTTGTAAATATCGCCTCCGTGAGTCTCATAGTCGGCGTTTTCATAATGGTACACAGCGTTCCCGTTGTCATCTAATACATCAAGGATTACAGGCACTAAGTAGGCGTTAACACCTGCGTCATTTTCCCAATGAGCTTCCATAGCCGGGTAATCTTGCGTCGCCGCCCATTCGTCAGCCGGATCGTCGAAAGGATTGGGGCGGAAACTTATCAGGAAATCCAGGTTGACGCGCAACTGATATTTGGCCCTGTCAGGGGCAAGCGGCAAATAGCCTGTTTCCACCCAAAAGACATCCTCCACATTGGAATTCAGGCACACGGCCAGATTATCCAATAGAATTGTGTCACGAACCACGGGTATCGAATGCCCGTTGTGGACGATGTTGTAAACGACCTCCTTGCACTTGATGCGCCACGCTACACCGATTTCGTTGCTGTCGGTAAATACCGACCTTGTGCGGAAAAAGCGGGCGTTGCTCGACTTCTGAATATTGGCACCGATAGTGGCATAGTTCCGAACTTCCAAATAGAATCCGATGTCGCTGTCCGTTTCGGTCTCCAAGTCATAGCTTTTGGCAAAGTATTTCTCGCTGTCATTCCAAATGCCCGAATCATAGTCAAGGCCGTCTTCGGCTAATGTCTCCACGGTATCTGGCTCGAAAGCCACCTCGTACCAGCCGAAAGTCTCGCTGCCTTTCAAATAGGCATCGGTTCCTTTCCAAACTGGGTAGTTTTGCATTTCGAGATGGTCGCGGAGGTATTCGATGTCGTAAATGAAAATCTGCCCGTTTTTCTGCATGATGCGTAGACCAAGTGGGCGTAGTATTTCTTCCAAGACATCGCGTTTCATTGTCATCTTGCCCCACGAATCGCCATCTGTGGCAAAACGGTCGGCGTTGATGTAGAGCATGTCAAGGTTGATGGGTTGATTTTGTTTGGGATCACGGAGCGAGGTGTAAAGATTGATAATGGCACCGCTGCCATATCCTATCGAATCGAGACAGTCACGCACGATGGCCCCCACACTCTGCTTCCCAGAAAGTGTAAAGGGGATGCGGTTGAGTACTCCAAAGTCGGTAAATGGCAGTTCCGTCACATAGCCCTTGGGGAAACTATATGGTTCCTCATAAACGGCATCGTCCAAATAGCCCCACCAATACGGTTTCCCATAGCGACTGACAAGGATGGCGGCATCGGTGCTATTCATCAGTTGCACCATCTGCCGGTCTCTTTCGTTCGACACGCGCAGTGTGCAAGTGGCCGACTGTACCACATCCATCTTGTCGGTTTCCTGCCAATCGATGACGCAAGGCTCATCGCCATCAAGACTGATTTCCACAGGTCGGGCATCATAGCCGTTGATGTATATTCCAATCTCCCAAGGCGTGTTGTCAAGGCTATGGAAATGGGTGGTATATGCCAGTGCGTAACTCATTTTTCCCTGCTATAGATGTTGTTCTGTTTGTTCATTATACCCACCAGTTCGCGGCCTTTGATGTGGAACTCCACTTGGGTGCGTCCGCCACCGCCAGCCCCAAGTATTGCCTGAAGCCTACTCAGAGGTGCTATGACTTCAGGATTGGAACTTGCGCCGCCATATTCACCCATCAGACCCAATGTGGGGCCGTAAACGAGTCCGCCACTGGCAAACTTGGGAAGGCTCATCAACGATGCCAAGACAGCCGCTACTGCGGCAATGGCCAAAGCCGGGCCAACCCAAGGGATGTTCGCCATTGCGCTTGCCGCGCCCGTGGCCGCCACAGCCGTGTTCGTGGTGGCCTCAAGTGAGTTGGCCGCCGCTACCTGTGAGGAAGCTGCGGTCTTGGTGGCCGCCATGGTTTCGGTGGCCGCAGAAACGGCATTGATGATCTCCACGACCTGCTCGAAGCTTTGGAAAAGGCCAATGAAACCGTCAATGAGGCCCGTGATGGTTGTCCAGGCATCCTCGCTCTCGGTGAGTGCGTTGGTGATGTCGCGGATGGAATTGCCAATGCCCTTGATGCCGCCCCATGCGTCGCTGAACTTGGGCATGGGTGTGGCCGCCAGTTCCTGGACTTCCTCGGTCACGCCTTCAAATTCATCACGCAGCCGTTTTACACGGGCAATCTCCGCGTCAATGGCCGGGAGTTGCTCTCTTGATGCGTTCAGGCGTTGCTGCTGGAGTTGCTGGAGTTGTCTGTCGTACATGCCCAGTGTTTGGATGATGGGCTGCAACAAATTTGGTTCAATGGGCTTGAGGTTTGGTACTATTTCTACCGGGATGCGAGCTGTTACATCCTGGGCGTTCTGTGTTGCAGGTCGCGCCTGGTTGTTTGCAAGTCCGTATGCCCTGGCCAATGCATTGTATCGGGCTGTCATTGCATCCAATGTGGCCTTTTCTGCCTTGGCCGCAACATCGTCAACTCCAATCAGCCCCTCAACCTTCTTTTTTTGGTCGTTGATGGCTTTGCCGAGGTCGGCGTAGCTCATTTCTTCCCATGTTAAAGTCTGAACTACCTCCCCGGCATTTGAATTCAACTCATCGGATGCTCTTGCGGCTTCATCAAAGGCTTTCCTCATTTCAGCCTCCATTGAGGCTATCTTTTCATTAAGTTTGGACAGCCTTTTTTCATCCACCATTAGAGAGCCGCCATTCGCATCATAATATTCAGCCGTCATGTCATTCAATTCATAGTCGGGTTCATGAGATGCGATTTTTTCTTTCAATTCATCCCTTTCAACAATCAATGTTCCAAGTTGTGCACTTAATGACTTCGCCTTTGCTTCGTAGCCGAGCTGTCGGCAATAAGCCATGCTCTTGTTTGTGAGGGTGTCGTACCAATCGGCAGCGGTCTTATAATACCCGAAAGCCGCTCCGTATTTCTCGTTCAGGTGTTGGACGGCTTCAGTAGTGTCTTTTCCGGCATCCATCAGGCGTTTCAATGCGTCAATTTCAGTGTCTATTTCCGCCTTGGCTTCGCTTGAAACGCTTTTGTAGGCTTCCGTGGCAGTCGCCAGTTCTTCCGTAGCTTTGCCGGCCTCGCGGCTTTCCTTGGTAAGCTTGACGATAACTGCCACAAGTGCCGCCACCGCCGATGCCACTGCTATGAAGATATTGGCTTTCATGGCCGCGTTTAGTCCATGCTGCGCCACCGTCGCCGCATTGGTGGCCGCTTTCATGGATTTAATGGAGGCCACCAGGGATTTGATGGTTGCTGCGCCTTTCCCAACTCCAGCGATTGCAATGGTGATCCTGGCAATGCCATCCACAACATTCATCGCGGGAGTGACTATCATGCCCAGTGTTTCTTTCAGGTCTCCAAAAGCGTTGTTGGCTTGGACGATTTTCCCGTAAGGTGTGGCGGCCAAGGCCTCGTTCATTCCGCCCACGCTTTGTTCGACCACTTCCGCCAAAGTCGCGGCGCGTTCCTCCTCGGTACCAAACTTCAGGATTTGTTCCTGGGCCTCGGTGAAGGTGTAGCCGTAACGCGACAAAGCCCCGGTCTGGCCGTCGAGGACTTTGCCCATCATAGTGGCGATGGTTACCGCTGATTCCGCACTTGCATTGTAGCCGTATTGCTGGGCTATCATGTCGTTCATCACCGGGATAAGGGCTTCGAGGCTTTCCTTTTTGCTGAGGTAGGTGGCCAGTTCCTGGGCACCGCTCAGTTGCACTTCGTCGCCCACTATGCCCAGCTGCTGTTGGGCCGCTGTCAAATCCTTGATTGACTGGATTTCGGCTTCCGAGGCATCCATTGTGTTGCGCATGACCTGCTCCAACCTTGCTTCGGCTGCCGACTGCACCGCGTAGGCATCCGTGAGGTCGTGCATGACAGACTGGAGAGACTGCACAGCAGAACTCATCTGCTCGAAGGCCTGGGCGATTTGGTTGCTGTTGATGAGCGACGAATTCACCTTTCCGGCCTCGTCCACAACCTGCTTCATGGCATCTCGCAAATCGTTGGCATCAGCCTCAACGTTCACGAAATTGTCTTCAACCTTGATTTTCAGTCTTACTGTATCGGACATGGTTTTGCTTTTTCTTTGTGGATTTAATAATTGTCATTGAAGTCCCTGTTCTTCCTTGGCCCTATTGAAATTCTCCCAGATTTCTTTTGTACTGAGGTTTTCGGAACCATCCTCATTCTTTTCCCATGGGAAGGGGAATATGGCACGTGGATCAAGGGCATGTTTGCTGTAGGGCTGAAGCATGAATGTGACTTGCGTTCGTGTGCGTTCCCAATCGGCATGTTCTCGGCGTTGTTCCGATTCCATCCAGCCATCATACACCGCCATAAACTCGGATGGGGTGCACCGGCAGAAGTCATCGACTGTCATGCCAATGCACCCCACCGCCGTTCCGAACAGGGTCAGGATGTCGGCTGTCCCGTTTTTTTTTCAGGGTCAGCACTTTCTTCCTTCTCCATTGAAGTGTAGAAGCCTTTAAGGGTTTCGGGGTCGAGCATGTCTGCGAAGTCCATCAGTCCGATGCCAAACTCCACACCGTCGGCTTTCGACGCGCTCACGATGCAGCACCAAAGCAATGTAACCTGTTCGGTCACATCGGTCGTATCCATCTTGCTGACATCTTTCCCGGTTTCGTTCTTAAAGCGCATCATCGCACCCATTGTGATGCGGCAAGGGTATTCTTTCCCGTTGATTGAGATTCGTTTCATGGTCGCCCCTCCTTAAGACACAGGCGCGATTGCGCCGCTGTTTTCAAAGGTGACACTCCATTTCTCGTCGTCATCGGCTGGGCCGTCATGCTCAAGGCTGGTAATGATGAAGTCGCCTTCGTAGAGGTCATCACCGTCGCGGTATTTATAGCGCAACTTGACAATTTGCTTGTTCAGCCACATCGTCTTCAGATTGGGGAAACCGATGCTTGAGGCGGCCAAATTGTCATAGACAAAGCCGTCCGCTGAAATGGATTCTGCCAGTGACTTCACATACTTCTCCTTGAAACTTGCGGCACCCGACTCTTTGGTGACGCGTTCGCCGGTTTCTGTGGAATCGCTGATTTTGCAGCCGGTCGAATAGCCCAGCGGCTTGAATGTCGTTTGTTCGACGACTCCCAAAATGAGGTCTACTCCGTTTCTGTATGCCATGTTTGTTGTGGTTTTAATGATGTTTCAAAAGCGTTTTAATCAGTATGTAAACGAGAATCAGAAGGAAGAGCGCCGCCGCGACGGCCCACCCTGTGTTGCCTCCTTTCGCCTTGACCTCTACCGTTTTTTCCTCCGTTCTGGATTGGTAGATGGTGTCTGTCCGATGGTCATATACGGTGTCGTGGATTATTCTGTCGCGCCAGCAGGTGCGCCAGCGGGTTATATAGACCGTGTCGCCTCCTTCCCGGATGTACACGCTGTCGTGTATAAACACCGAGTCAGTCGTGCGCGTCTCCCTCACCACCGTTTCCGTGTGACCCTCTCTTCTTTCCACCGCACTCGTCGTCCGACTGCTTCTGCAATTCGTCAAGCACAGGGCAATCGTCGCTATGAGGGCAGCTGTTAGCCTTGTTGATAGCCTTCTGAAGTCCATTCACGTTCTTGTTCAGTCGTTTGATTTCCACCTTCAACGGCTCCACGATGAACTCCTGGAAGGTGGTCATCGCCGAGCGGTCGTTGTCGGTCTTCATGCGTTCCACCTCGGCCTTGGCCTTCTCGGCCTCTGCTTCGGCTTTCCTCACCGTCGCCTTCAGTGTGGCGATGGTCACTATCAGCGTGCCGCCAAGCACCAGGTTCAGCACGATGCTCACTATCTCGATCCAGCCCGTCATATCCCATACTCCTTTCTCACGTCATAACACGGGCAGGCTTTCGTCCACTCGTTGCGGGTGACTTGGCCGTCGCCGTTCAGGTCGGGGCTCAGGTCGCGGTGGCCGCATACGTCGGCCCATGGGAAGCGTTTCCTGAAGTCGTCGACGTAGGCCCGCAATGCAGCCTTTTGCTGCGGGGTGCGCGTGTCGGCTGGGGTCTTGCCGTCGCGGGCGAGCCCGCCGACATACACAATGTGCCGGCTCGTACCGTTGTAGCCTTTTGCCCCATTGGTGACCTCCCAGCCGTCCACGTAGGCATCCTCGTTGTTCTGCACCAGCCTTTCGACCGTGCCGTCCAGGTGCACCATGTCCGTATAGCCGACTTGCTTCCACCCTCGGCCTTTCGGCTTCGGGCTGCAATGCATGCGGCGGATGTCGGCGGCTGTCACCTCCCGGCCTTCGGGCGTGGCGGTGCAATGGATAACAAGTCGTTCTATACGGTTTTTCATGGTTTGCAGGGTTTATTGGTAAGCGGACTTTTATTGTTTGCTAAATGCGCACGGCGTTGCCGGTGCCTGATCTGACGGTCGGTCTCAGCTTCACACCGGAAGGCACAGCGTCATTTTCCGATCCAGCGAGAATCCTTGAGTGTCTGCCAATATCGAAAGCAACGCTTCCCCCTGTGTTGGCCGCAATGCATGTCTTGTATTCTGTTGACATATCGGCGTAAAGCGGACTGAACTTGAGCATTGGCCCGGCAGGTGCGACGACGGATCGGCAGAAGCTTCCTTGGTTCAGGTGTCCATCGGTAATTGCCATACATCGCCATTCCCACAGGTCGTTCGGGCATTCGCCAGCCACTGGCTGAAGGACGATGTTGGGACAGACTTGCTGGTCGGCGTAGGTGACGGCCATGCCAGCGTCCCAACCCAAAAAAGCGTATTCCTGGGCGACGGGCATGTCGGCCATAACCGTCTGGACAACGGTCGGAGGCTGATAGCCGGTGTCGGCTTCTGAGGCGTAGCCGGTTGCCGTTGCGGTCAAAGCCACAACAAAGAGCAATGCGAGAATCTTGCAAATTCTTTTCATCTTACTGTGTGTTTGATGGTTAATAAAAAGGTTGATTGTTGTTAAGGCGTTACCTGATAAATCACGCATACGCCCTTCTTGTCGTTGCGGATATAGCTGCCACCGGCGCGAACCAGTGCGCTCATCACGTTGCCATAATAGAGGGCATCCTTCTCGTTCTCAAACAGCTCATGGTTGCCCATTGCGCGGCTCACGCAACCTTCCTGCCAGGCGATACCAGCAGCAGAGGTCGTCGCCGTGGCTGATGCGGCCAATGATGCGCCGTTGGCGGCCACGCGGAGTACCGTGGAGCGCATGTAGAAATCAAAGCCATACAGTTGACCGACGACACCACGCTTCGCATCGGCGGTAGCCAAGAAAGCGTTGGACTCGCTTTCCGTAAGGCTGGCGAGCAGCTGGTTGTACATCACCGCATCAAGCAAAATGCAGCGGCCTGTCTGAGGAATGTCATCAAGGTCAAATTGGTTCTTCACGGCCAGCACGTCGGCCTTCGTCATGGCCTGGCGGTTGCCAGTCGAGGAAGGCAGGTGGGCAGGGGCAGCGGCACCAGTGGTGCCGATTTTGGTATAGCCAGAAGGCAACCATAACTTGGCAAGGTCAGCATGCACCACATCGGCAATGGTCGCTTTCGTCTGCGACAAAATGCTGTCGCGTTTCTTATAGGAAAGCTCAATAGACTCTGAGTACTGTAAATGTACAGGGTCGGTCGAATACTCGTGGAGGCTGTATTCCAGGTCGTGATCTTCGCGCTGGGTTGCCTCAGCGGGCCATTGGTTGCGGTCTTTTACGACATTAGGTGCGCTTCCTGCGTTCGGGACGTGGACGGTCTTGTTGTCCACAAATTCCGAATGATCGATACTTCTGCTTGCGAACGTGTTGTCGGCAAACAATTGCTCAACAATGTCATTGAGCCAGATTTCTTTCTGTAGTGCCATCGTTTTTAGGGTCTTTTTTTGTGAAACTTCTCGTTGAACTTCTCCTCGTAGATTTGAGGGTACTTCGTCTTCAGCTCAAATAGGCGGTCGGCTTTGTCAAGCTCGTCCCAACTCATCTTACACAGGTCGCTGTCCCCCGATCCTACGGGTTTGGCTTCCAGCGGTGTCCTTTCCGGCAGCGAGGCCAACACGGTCTTGGTGCCCTCATGGTCAAGCTCAAAAAGCTTCTCGAATTGCGGTCTGGTCGTCGCGTCGATGCGCCCCGTCTTCACCGCGTCATCAAGCAGCTTCGTCACTTCCTGCTTTCTGGCCTCGGCTTCGGCTTTTTCAAAACCTTGCACCTTTGCCTTCAGCGTCGCGTTCTCGGTCTTCAGCGCGGCGATCTTGTCATCCTTCAGCTGGATGGCATCCACGCAAGCCTTTGGGTCGGCGTTTTCCGCCAGACCCAGTTTCAGTGCGATTTCCTTCATGTTGATATGGTCGATTTTAGGCCCTATTGCCTTATTCGGCAAGTCGGACAGGTTAATAGTCTTGCTGTTCTCGTCGTAAAGCACCACCGTGGCGTTGGCGTTTGACGGTATGTCGCAGATCGAGACTTCCAACAGGCGGCAGCGCGTCACCGTGGCCCTCGTTTGGCCTTCCTTCAGCATTTCAGGGGCATCGCTCCATTCCAGAGGCATGAAGCCCATGGAACAGGCGTTCAGTATGCCCGACTCGTATTTTTGCTTGATCTTCAAGGCGAACTCGTCCTTTTCGTCGAATACCGGCTCACCCGTCAAGACACCATTCTCCATGCGCAGGTCTTTCCAGAAACCGATGGGCAACTGGGCGTTGACGGTGCCGTGGCCGTCGCGGTTGTGGTTCCAAAGCATCACGGGGTTCTTCTGGAAGGCGGCGGTGTCGATACCGTCGGTCACCACCCAGAAGCCGTAGCTGTTGATGCTTTCGTCGCTGATAACAATCCGTTTCATTGTCTTTTTCCGTTTTTGACGGTGCAAAAGTGCCGCCTTTCGCACACCCCTGCAAAAAGAGTGTAAAGTCTTTACATTCTTTTTTGGCGGCCAGCCACTTATACTGATTTTTGCAGCGCAAAAATCAATTTCATCACCATGAGCAACAGAAAAGACATGGCCGCAAAGAAGGCCCAAGCCTACCGACTTTTCATGGCGGGCTATACACAAAAGGAAATCGCCGACCAATACGGAATCACGGAGGCGACCGTCTCGCGGTGGGTCAATGCTGAAGGCTGGAAAGACCGCCTTTCCGAGGAGAAAACCTCAAGCGTGGAACTCGCCAATTCGTTGATGCTGTCGGCAAAGAAAATCACGGAGGCCATCATTGCCGAGATTGGCAAGCCTAACTACAACATCGATGCAGTGACAAAACTGTCGGACAATGTGGTCAAAATCATGGCCAGTGCCGATCGCGTGGCCAACACCGTCAACCGTGCCACCGTCATCGATGTCTTCACCTCGTTTGACCGCTGGCTCCTTGAGCGTTCCAAGACCGACAAGACTATCACGCCGGAACTGCTGGCCGTCATCAACAGGCTCCATCAGGAGTACATCAACCACATCAACAACCGCAATTGATTATGGCAAACGCGGCACGGCGCAAACAACAGGAAGCTGAGTGGCAGGCCCTTTGCGCTTTCATTCAGGAAAAGACACGCCACCTGTCGGGTAACGACAACGCATCGATACTCGAACGCGAGAAGCGTGTGGCCAGAACCAGAAAAGACTACGCCTCGTTTGTCGAAACCTATTTCTCCCACCTCGCCACCAAGCCAACCGCCAAGTTCCAGAAGGATGCCGCCAACTATGTCCTGAACAACGACCGCGCCCGCGCCGTCTTCGAGTGGGCACGCGGCCACGCCAAGTCCACCCATGTGTCGATGATGATACCCATGTGGATCCTGGCACAAAAAGACCACACGCCCCTAACTATGGTGCTGGTGTCAAAGTCGCAGGACTCCGCCAAGCAGCTGCTTGCCGACCTTCAGGCGGAACTGGAGAACAACGAACTCTACAAGGTGGACTTCGGCATCGGCAAGGGCGACGGCATCTGGAGCGACGGACGCTTCAGCACCAGCGACGGTTCCATGTTTATCGCGCTGGGCCGTGGCCAGTCGCCACGTGGTATAAAGAAATCGGGCCGCCGCGTCAACTACATCGTCATCGACGACATCGACGACGACGAAATGGTCTTGAATCCCGCCCGTGTCGAAAAGGCCACCGACTGGTGCCTCTCCGCACTGTACGGAACGATGGACGCGGGCCGTGGCCGCTTCGTGCTGGTAGGCAACCGCATCGGGAAGAAGTCCGTCTTGGGCAACATCGCCGAGCGTCCCGGCTTCCACCACACCGTTGTCAACATCCTTGACAAGAAGGGCAACCCCACATGGAAGGAGAACTTCACCAAAAACGAGGTCGAGCAGATGCGCTCCGAAATCGGGGAACGCCGGTTCCAGAAGGAGTACATGAACAATCCCGTCAACGAGGGCACCATCTTCGAGCGCAAGTATATCCGCTACGGCAAGATGCTCCCGTTGCGCCAGTACCGCGCCATCGTCGCCTACACCGACCCTTCCTTCAAGGCTTCATCGTCCAACGACTACAAGGCCACCATGCTCGTAGGCATCACCAAGGAGGGATCCTTCCACGTGATCCGCGCCTTCGCCGACCAGACCAAGGTCACGGTCATGGTGGGCTGGCATTACGAAATCCGCTCCTTCGTGGGCGACACACCTATTAAATACTATATGGAGGCCAACTTCATTCAGGACATGATTCTCGACGAGTTTAAGCGTGTGGGCAACGAGGTTGGCGTACAAATTCCCATCATCGGCGACCGCCGATCCAAGCCTGACAAGTTTGCCCGCATCGAGGCCATGCAGCCCCTTTTCCAGCGTGGCGAGGTCGTTTTCAATGAGGACTTCAGGGGCGACCAAGGCTTTGAGGTACTCGAAGAGCAGCTGCTTTTGTTTGAGAAAGGCTCCAAGGTACACGACGACGCGCCCGATGCCCTTGAGGGTGCCGTTTGGCTATTGAGCAACAGAATACGAACCAGCGACAGCCGCTATGTGGTAGGCCGCCGCACAAACTGGAAATACTGATGTTTATCACCGTAGAAGAAATGCAGACCGTCATCTATGAGCATGTCATGGACGACATATCGGCCAACGACGATGCCACCGTCCAACAGTGCATCGAGGCCGCCGTCAGTGAAATGAAATCCTACCTGGCCAGCCGCTATGATGTGGACACCATCTTTGCCACCACCGGCAACGACCGCGACCCGCTCATACTTGAGGACACCAAGGTCATTGCTGTGTGGAACCTCATCCGGCTCTCCAACTCCGAAATCATATACGAGCAGTGGCGCGAACGCTATGACCGCGTCATCGACTTCCTCAAGCAGGTGGCCGCAGGCTCCATCACGCCCACGCTGCCCATCGCCACCGACGGGCAGGGCAACCCCGTCATCAAGTCGCGCTTCGGCTCCAATCCAAAGTTCCAACACAATTATTGATCACCATGGCTATATTCGACTTATTCAAAAAGAAACCGGCTCAGGAAGAGGCTTTGAGCCGTAAGGAAAAGCAGACAGTCCTCCGCGTCATCCGCCGTCAGGAGTCCATTGTCCGGCGTGACATTATCGACTGGCGCACAGCACGGCTTGAAGCCACCCTTGCCGACGAACCCAAGCAGCACCGTCTTCAGGTGCTGTACAACGAGGTTATGCTTGATGCCAAGATGACTTCCCAAATCAACCTCCGCATCGGCAAATCGCAATCCGCCGACTGGAGCCTCAAGAAAGGCGACAAAAACGACGAGGAAACAATGAACCTATTGAAGGACAACGGCCTTTTCGACAAGCTGGTGAAATTCATCGTCGAATCCCAATTCTACAACCAGAGCCTCGTCCAATTCACATTCGACAAGGTGGGCGACCCCGACCTTGAATTGGTGCCACGCACCAACGTGTCGCCCGCCACGGGCAGGTTCTATCCCGATGTCTATGGCGGCGAGTCCGAACAGTACCGCGACCGTCCCGACTTCGGCAAGTGGGTGCTTGAGTTCTGCCCTGATCGTTCCGACCTCGGCATCCTCAACAAGGCTGTACCCTACGTCCTGATGAAGAAGTTTGCCCTCAGCTGCTGGAGCGAGCTGTGCGAGATATACGGCATACCGCCCCGCGTCCTGAAGACCAACACACAGGACACCGACATGCTCAACCGTGCCGAGGCCATGATGCGCGAGATAGGTGCTGCCGCCTACTTCATCATTGACACCGAGGAAGAGTTTGAGTTCGCACAGGCCAGCAACACCAACGGCGACGTATACAAGAACTTCATCGCCACCTGCGACGAGCAAATCTCCCTGCTCAACCTTGGGGCCGTCCTTGGCCAGGACACCGAGCACGGCAACCGATCCAAGGAGGAAGCCTCCACCGACCTCATGGAAATCGTAGTCGAGGCCGACAAGCGCAAAATCGCCTACTACATCAACAAGACAGCCATTCCCGCCATGGAGAGCCTCGGCATCATCCCCGCAGGCCTCCGCTTCGAGTTTGCCAAGGCCACCGACACCGAGAAACTATGGGACATGGTGTATCAGGCTTCGGCCTATTACGAATTCGACGTGGAATGGCTCAAGCAGACCTTCGGTATGGAAATAACCGGGCCGCGCATGAATCCGAACGGCCCCGATGATGGCAACGGCGCACTGAAGGCAGGGAACTTCAATTTTTTTGCCTGAGCCCCTTCTATGAGGGGCTGCACCGGGCCATTCAAGACCTCTACGGTCAGGAGACCGTAAAGCTTTCACAAGACGATAAAAGACGTTTTGAAAAGGTTTCTAAAGCCTTTCAGGATGCTGCCGAATGGCTCCACGGCAAAAAGGCCTTCACCCCTGAAATGCTCTCAGAGCCTGAACCCCTCGCGCTGATGAACGCCACCCATGACGTTTTGGCAGAGGAATTGGGAAGGCTGGAACGCAGCATCCCAGAAGAGATGGCCCGCGCCTTGGACGAGAACATCTTCCTCTTTTCCGGCTTCAAGACCTACCACGAAATGAATGATGTCTCACGCCTCCTGAAAGACGAGGACGGCGGCTTCAAGTCATTCGACCGCTTCCTTCAGGATGTTCAGGCCATTGATGCCTCCTACAACCAGAACTGGCTCTATGCCGAGTACAACTTTGCCACGGCAAGCACCCAAATGGCCGCACGGTGGGCCGACATAGAGCGAGACGGCGACGAATACGATCTGCAATACAGAACCGCCCTCGATGGCCTCGTAAGGCCGGAACACGCCGCCCTTGAAGGCATAACCCTCCCGCCCTCCGACAAGTTCTGGAACGAGTATTACCCGCCCAACGGCTGGAACTGCCGGTGCACCGCCGTGCAGGTGCTGAAGGACAAGTACCCCACCAGCGATTCAGACCAGGCCTGCGCCGCTGGCGAACGCGCCACCACACAGATAGGGAAGAACGGCCAGAACAAGGCCGAAATGTTCCGCTTCAATCCGGGCAAGGCTGGCAAGGTGTTCCCGCCCAAGCACCCGTATTTCAAGGCACCTGCTGGCGCAAAGAAAGCTGTCGGCAAGGCTGCGACCACAGCTGCAAGCACACCTAACAATCCGTATCAGTTGAAGGCAAAAACAGTGGCCGAAGCCGAAAAGGAGATTGCACAAAATCTCGGCGTGACCTGCAACTTCAAAGGATTCACAAAAAAAGACATCCCCCAGATTCAGGATATATATAGCAGTGTTGCCACACACCTCGACAAGTATCCAGACCTTAAAAAACACATCAACTTTGTCGGATCAATGCAAGGACGTAAAGCACTGTTCTACGACAAATTCTATCAGGAACTGAAGACCAAGTATCCGACCTTTCCTGATGCAAC
Source organism: uncultured Bacteroidales bacterium (assembly GCA_947164955.1). Classification (GTDB taxonomy): domain Bacteria; phylum Bacteroidota; class Bacteroidia; order Bacteroidales; family F082; genus Limimorpha. The sequence continues at coordinate 18,065 of CAMUYT010000021.1, forward strand.
AATCCAAAGAACAGCGAGAAGTTATGCCAATAGTTACGCATCCATTCCTTCCAATGCCTACGCCTATTCTGCACCAAGCACCAAGTTCGATTTGAATGGTGTTGCCTTCAATGCAAACTACAAAGGTGACAAAGTGAAAAAAACGCTTGACTCTGACTTAAAAGCAAAATGGCACCCTGAAGGTTGCAATACCGTCAAGTCAGTTTTCGACCATGAATTAGGGCACAAGATTGACGAAACTCTCGGCTTACGGTCTGATGCGGAATTCCTAAAGATATTTACAGATGCAGAACAACAAGGCAAAGCCTATATTAAGGACAATCTTTCGGAATACGCTTACATGCAATCAAAAACGACACCTGACTATAATCCAAAAGCTGAATTTATTGCCGAGGCCTGGAGTGAGTACCTCAACAATCCCAACCCACGTCCTATTGCCAAAAGCGTCGGTGATTTGATAGTCAAGAAAACGAAATGGAAAAAATGATGTCAGGCTACCTCATAAACATTGGTGAACTGGCGTTCAGCCTTGGCCTTAAAAACATAGTCGCCTTTTTGCCCGTCTATCTTTTGGCTGTGTTTTTCAGCGTCAAAGATGATTTCAATCGGGATGGTGTCAAAAGCCTTGCATTTGCACCCTTCAATAAAATGGGCACATTGCTCGCACTCAAACGGCACAGGTTTTCTATTGTCTACAAGATGAGGCATTTTGTTTTACAGATAAAGCAACCGCAAAAATACGATTATTTTCTTAATTGCAAGGGTTTTGAATAAAAAAATGAAAAAATGACCGACCTCAAGCGCAAAATCCTCAACGACCTCCGCGTGGATCTCTCCGACGAGTTCGACCGCAACTTCCAACGGAAGGCATTCTTCGACAAGCCATGGCCGCCTCGCAAGATGAACGGCAAAGGCTCGTTGCTCATGCAGACCGGCAAGCTCCGCCGATCGATCCGCTGCCGTGTTGACACCGACAGCGTGGTTTGGGAAACCTCCGAGCGCTACGCCGCCATCCACAACTACGGCGGCACGATAACAGTCACCGCAAGGATGAAGAAATTCTTCTGGTACAAGCACAAGGCCACAAAGGATGAGGCCTGGAAATGGATGGCCCTGATGAAGGTCGGCTCAAAAATCCAGATTCCCCAACGCCAGTTCCTCGGCGACCACCCGGAGGTGCGTCGTCGTGCCGAGGCCGTAGTCCAGCGCAATATTACGCAAGCCGCTCAGGAATTGGTGAAAAGGCTGGTCTGACCGCCACTATCACCGATATACTCCATCTGGTTCGTGCTGCCTTTGAAGATGTAGCCGCATTGGTTCTCAATCTCCATCTCCTCCAAGGGTAGCATGTTCTTTTTCCCAAAAGTGCGCTCTGCCATCGTCATAAACTCCACGATGTACATGTAGCTGCCGTGGAACTCGAAAGCCTTCATGCGCCCTGTGGGGTTCTCGTCTTCCCCGACTTCCGGCACTCCTATCAGGCACTTGATCCAGTTGGGTGTGCCCTTCGAGTCGCATTTGATGTCGTAGTCATAGATGGTGAACTGTTTCCCCGCAAGGTCTCGCGGGTTGATGTTCGGAGCATCAAGGCTCCTGTTGATCCTGATTTTCTCGGTGAGTTGTCTTAGCTTCATTTTCTGTTCTATTTTTTGCATAAGGGCGTAGCAGTCCCCTTTGCTGAGTATTCCATAATAAGCAGACCACGACTCGTCTTTCTTGCATCTGGAGGCAGCTGAACGGATATTGTCTCTTATTCTCGTATATCCTTTGTCGTGCTCTGCTATCCCCCGGCCATTCCTTTTTATGACGTAGCCGCTAAATGACACAAACTCCTCGTCAAGGTTTATGATACGTATTGTCGCCACCTTCGCCCTGATCTGGTATCGGTACCACCAAAAGTTTTGAATTCTCCATTTCAGCTGGCTTGCTTCTTCTTTGTCAAAAACTGCCCCGAAGTTGTCATCCGCCACTCTTATTGAGAACCGTGTCGCCTGTTTCATCCAATGGTCGAAATCAAGCATGATGACATCGTGGACGAAAGATGATGTTGGCGTTCCTATCGGCAGCCGGTTCTTGTAGAAACACACATTTATGCCGAACTCGATCAATTCGCGGTCGCTGGTGATCCGTCTCATCTCTCTCCTGAATACCTTTGGCCTGTGGTGTTGGTAGCATTGCCTTTCGTCAATGATGACCCCATAATGAAGATGAAGTTTGTCATATATGGTGTGCTTCATCTTGTGTATTACGGATTTTGTTGGGTCTTTTGCTGTTATGCCGCATTCTGGTTTGCAATGCAGGCAATTATAGTTGTCGTGTCTCTGGTAAAGGGGCCTGGCTAAAACCAAGAAAAGATGCTGGAGGACGAAAGTGAAGAGGAAAGGAGAGTCAATCTTTCTTATTTTTCCGTTGTTGGTTTTCTCCAATGGCCTATACTCCAAGTGGTTTATGTACTCACCAGTCTTAATGCTGGTAATCACCATTTGGGAATAGGTCTTGGGATTGGCCATCATCCTTTCCACTTCCTTCTGGTTGCTGTGCCCTTCGGCTGCTTTCTTCATAGCCTGGAGCACCTTTTCTTCCGTCACATTCATAACACTCAAATTCAAGTTTGAGCAGTCGACAAGAACGTGGCATCTCAGCCAAGCCTTGTCACCGGCCTCCACCCGCAGGTTCACCGGCTGGTCTTATATGTCTGCCGCTTCCGGGCACGGGCGATGGACGAATAATTCTTCTTTGCTCTAACTTTAGCAGAACCGCAATAGTAGCTGTTCGTATTGCCAGCCGTGTTGTTCGCATTCAGATACCGCGCCGACAGATTGCTGTTGTTCGCGTTGTTGCCTGAACGGACACCGACTCGCCCATCACCCTCGTTCCACTTTAAGGGAACTTTGTCCTCGCGCCTTCGGAGGTCTCGGTCACTATGCCGGACTTGGACGCTACGACGCGGCAAAAATAGCGTTTTTCCTTTTTCAAAAACAAAAAAAAAACGCCCTTTCGGGCGTTGGATGGTCGGGCGATTGCATCGCCCTTCGGTTTGCTGCGCAACGTTGCACTTCATTGCACGTCCAATAAAACTTGAGCAGAACCGCAATAGTAGCTGTTCGTATTGCCAGCCGTGATGCTCGCACGCAGAGCCCGCGCCGACAGAGTGCCGAAGATCGCGTTGTTGCCTGAACGGACACCGACTCGCGTCTTCTTTCCCGCGCTACCCCAATAGTTGGCCATGTAGCCGTAGCCGCATTCGCCCTTTGCGAAGGCCGCGCCTTGCGAAACGGGCAACGGCGTGTTGGGCAATCGACGACGAATGTAACTGTTTGCCCTCGTGACGATGCTCCCGGCTTGGCGGTATTTGTCCTCGAAACCAGACGGGAATTTTTCCCCGATGTTGACGGTGGTGTTGCCCTCGTTGACCCACTTTTCTTGGTCGGGCTCGATGTAAGCCTTCAAGGTGTAGCCATAACTGCCGCTCGCTGGTGCCGTCTTGCACTCGCCCACTATCTCGCAGCCACCTCCCCAATAGGGGCCTCCGTCACCGCTCATGTTGCAGCCCTGCATCAAGCCTGTCAACAAGCAGCATTCCACATCGAACGATTGCGGTGTCCCGTCGGCATTGTAGGCAGAGAACGTTCCTGACACAATCTTATAGACACGGCAGTTCATCTCGCCTTCAGCCACTGTTTTCGGATCGAACAATCCTGACCTGGTCGGGTTCATGTACCACCATTCGCAGCCGTTGAACTCAAACCTCTCTCCAGAGACAATGCCGAATTCCGAAGCAAACGAAACGGCCATCTGGGCTTCCAGTACCTTGGCGTGGAAACTATATTGGTTCAGCACGTTCACCATCTCGGTTCGCTTGCCGCTGGTGTTGTGGTAGATGCCGTGCGTCGTCGAGTTGCCCCAGGTACAGTAGTCCCATGCCTCGTCTTCTGTCTTCCGCCAACGCACACCGCCTCGCTCTCTCCAGGTGGCTTCGTCAGTGGGCGCGTTGTTGCTGTTGATGCCCCCGCTGAAGCGAGTAAGGCCGCACAGGTACTTCGTTCCCCATGCCGTCTCAAGAGACCGCAGGAAGGTGTTCCTCGCGTGCCATCCGCCCTCGGCCACGGGGAACGGTGCAGCCGCGTCGTGATTGTTGGCGCGGGCCTGCGTCTTCGTCCCTATCTGGCTCGTGGCAGCTGCGGGATAGTGGCCGTTGTTGTAAAACATCTCGCAGTCCGATGCTGCACCTTTGTATCCTCTCGATGTGCTGACGCTGGATGGATAGTTGTAAAAGAAAGACCGAAGTTTGGTCACGCCGTCATCGCTGATGGCTGTGGCGTGCCCTGGACAAATACCAGTGGGCTTCAGGGCGAGGGTTTTCACGTCAACACCGTCCCAAACGTTGGCGTTCGCGCCGAGGATGCCGTTCCATTCCTTGCCGCTGGCACCGACCACATTATCCAACAGGTACACTTCGTCCTTCCGCCCGACGAAGATGCTGTATTTTGTCTCGGTCGTCTCCCAAGGCATGAGGTAGTGGCCCACCTCGGTGTCAGTGGCCTTGTAGAGTGTCGGATGCGTCAGTTTCTTCACCCCGTCCACCGTCTCAATGCTGCACAATACAAGGAACGCTTCGGGGTCGTAGGCACCGACGGCGCAATATTGCTCGGTGCAGGCAGCGTCGGTGTAGAGCGCGTTGGCCATGCACTCGTCGCGCATCGCCGTGGTGATTCCCACAACGGGTGCCCAGTTGCCGTAGATGTCGCGCAGCCAGTTGTTTTTCTTCAGCTCCATCACGGGGCGTTTCTTTGTCTCGCCTTCCACGGCGGTCATGTCGACGAGGAACGGCCTCCAGTCCAAGGCCCACTCCCGGTTGCCCATAACGGCCAAGGCATCTGGGTTGTCCTGGTCGGTCGGGCTGGCGGTGTTTGCATTGTCGAGCCATGCCCCAACGCAGTGCAGCGGCTTCGAGTATTGGCTTTCCTCGTATTCTTCCTTCAGTTCCTTGAAGGCATTCACCAAGGCCCTCATCGTATCCTTGAAGCCGCGCATGTAGCTGATGACGATGGTGCCTGTGGCCGCGTCGCCACCCACCACCTCCTCGGTGCCCATGTCATTGGGCAGCTTGCCCGTCGGGTTGATTGAATGCGTCCCTGTCACAGGGGTGGCAATCTGGTAGTCCACATACAGCCCGGCAAAGGCCGTCTCTGGCGTAATCTGCTCGGCACTGTCATAGGTCAACTTGTAGCCATCGAGGGTGAGGCCATCGATGTCGGAACGGATGAGGCCGTCGCGCATGGCGGCGTAGGTTCCAGTGGTCGGCAGGCTTGCAGTGTAGCGGTAGCCGCTCGTGGCTTGGCTTTCGCCTTCCACCACCTCGCCCTCTATCTCGGTTTCCGTCCATGTCAGGCCGGTCAGCAGCTGCGCGGCAATGTTGCGCT
>CAMUYT010000022.1 GCA_947164955.1 uncultured Bacteroidales bacterium
TGCGGTGGTGCATGTCGTCGGGAGTGAGCTCATAGGTGTTGCCGTCGCTGTCCTTGAGGGCGTATTTGTTGGCCCACACGTCGCCCGCCAGTGCGTCGCCGTGGAAATATTCCTTGGCGGCGGTCTTCACTTCCTCGATGGGGTAGGCGTGGTATTCGATTTTAGGCTTCTCCTCGACAATAGGGGTAGCTTCCACCGTTGATGCTTCTCCTTTTTCCACCACTTGAACTTCGTCTTGGCTTTCAATCTGTTTGGCAGCGAAGGTGGTGTTTTTGCGCGACTCGATGATTTTATCATAGGGCTTAGGCTCATGTTGCGACTCATGGCTTTCGTCCAGACCGCTAAACAAATCCCCTTCAATCTCCATTGGAGTATGATTCGATTTCATATTTCTGATATTTAACAAGTTACAAAGTAAAACAATAGTGTATCTCGCACTCTTTTTCAATTTGCGAAATTAAGAAAGAACAAAATACAATGCCTCGGAAAATCGTTTTCCGAGGCATGTTTTTTTTCAACAATCGCTGTTGATAATTGTTTAACCTTTGTTTTTCAATTGTTCCATGGCATAGGCATAGGCTCCGATGGCCACTGCCGATGTGGTGCCTAACTTGGTGATGCCGACGCCGACGCGTTTGGTGGGGTCATACCAAGCCAGCTGGTCGCTGAACGGCACTTTGACCATCTTGCCCTGTTTTTCGGTAAAACGGATCATATCTTGCGGGTCCATCAGGTTGTAGGCTTCGGTCTCCATGCGGCTTAGTGGGTTGCCGTTGAGGCCGGCGAAAGGCTCGTTCATCTTCTTGATGAGGGTGGGCATGAAGACGGGCCAGGCACCTGAGAGACCGCCGCCGATGACGATGATGCCGTCGATGAGCGAGATGGCGTTGGCCAATACGTCGGCCAGTGCTGTGGCCATTTCGTCCCAAGCCTTTTGTGCGGCTTCTTTGTCGCCAGGGAGTTGTCCCATGGCTATCTTGTAGATGTCGAAAGGATGCGGTGTGTCGTCGAAGGCGATGTTGGCCTCGCGACCATACACGCGGCGTACACCACGGATGCTGATGCTGTCTTCGGCGCTGGTCTGTGGATAGAGCGGGTTGCGGTGGCGGTTGATTTCGCCGCCAGCCGAGTTGTCGCCGTTGAGCAACACCTTATTAATAACTATACCTCCACCGAAGCCCGTACCGAGGGTCACGCCGAGCAGGTTTTTATAGCGTTTCGGGTTGCGTTGCTGTTCCAGCAGCTTGTTCACTTCGGGCAGCAGGCCGCTCAAGGCCTCGCCGTAGGCAAACAGGTCGCCGTCGTTGTTGATATAGACGGGAATGTGGAACTCGTTCTCAAGCATGGCTTTCAACGGCACGCCGCCTTTGAAAGAGGGCAGGTTCTCGAGGTCGCCGATGATGCCGTTGGGGTAGTCGGCAGGACCAGGGAAGCAAAAACTGATGGCCGAGCCTTTTGCGCCACAGCGCGTTTCGCACTCGTGAAAGCCGGTGATAAGTTTTTGAAGCACCTCTTCGAGCGTCGGTGCAGCAGAAGGGATGGTGAAAGGTTCGATGATTTCGCGCGAGTCTTGCACGGCTGAGAACTTGAAGCCTGTGCCGCCTGCGTCGAGAATGAAGATGATAGGCTGTTCGTTCATAGTGTTATGATTTTGTTTTTGTTGACTTGTTATAAAACACTTCTACCCAAAGCACCCACATGAGGAAGATGATGAGATAGAAGAAGAACTTGAAGATATAGTCGTGGGCAAGATGGAAACTGTTGGGCCAAGGAATCTGCATCATTAGGACCCCACAGATTCGGATCACATTGGTCCATTCGATAATGACCAGTCCGGCAGGGATATACCATAACTTGTGTTTCCATGGGCCAGGAAAAAGAATCATGAGGAAAAGCCAGTGCAACCATTGCTTTAGGCTGGCGCATTCAGGCGCGATGACGACATGGGCCCAGCCACCAGTGTTATTTGGAGTGGAAATGGCTCTTAACGACGTTAAGGTGGTGATATCGATACGGAAAATGTGCTCCAAAACCCAACATGCTTGGCTGAAGACAAGGTTGACAGACCAAACCATCAGACGGTTTACAGCGTTTTCGATGGGCCAATAGTGTAATGATTGCCAGCCCAAATATAGGAAATGGAAACTGATAATCAGAAGGATAAATAGCCCAACATTCACCGTGTTGCGATTCTTTGGATCCTTGCAATAGGCCTTGATGTCTTCAAAGTTCATAGAAAGAAATTAGGGTGCTAAAATACGAAATAAATGAATTATGCGTACCTTTGCACGCCAATTTTATTCACGTATGGAAAACGACAGCATCGCAACCCAGGTCTCAGAGACCTTGCAAGACACCACCGCGCTTAGCCAGATGAAGGAAGGTGCCAGGTATTTTACGACCACACCCGTTTCGGAATGGCTGCCTGAGATAGTTCATGATTATGTCATTCCGTTGGGACTTAAGATTTTGGCTGCTATTATCGTGTTCCTTTTGGGACGATGGGTCATCAAGTTGGTCAAGAAGTGGATGGCCAATGGGTTGATGAGCCGTCATGGCGATGCCACGTTGCACGGATTTTTGTCGAATTTGGTTTCAGTAGTGCTCTATTTCATCCTCATTATTTCCATTGTGAGCATTTTGGGCATCAACACCTCGTCGTTGGTGGCTTTGTTGGCTTCGGCAGGATTGGCCATTGGCATGGCCTTGAGTGGCACTTTGCAGAATTTCGCAGGGGGCGTAATGATCATTCTGTTTAAGCCTTTCAAGGTGGGTGATTTCATCTCGGCACAAGGCTTTGAAGGCAAAGTGAACGAGATACAAATATTCAATACACATGTACTCACCGTCGACAATAAGGAAGTCATTTTGCCCAATGGAGCTTTGGCTACCGGTGTGCTGACCAATTTCTCAAAACAGGGGACTCGTCGTGTCGACTGGACCTTTTCCATCGCTTATGGCGACGACTACGACAAGGCAAAAAATGTCCTTCTCCGCCTTTGTTTCGAAGATAGTCGCATACAAAAATCCCCCGAGCCATTCGTCGAGCTTATTAAACTCAACGACAGTTCAGTCGACATCACTGTGCGTGCTTGGGTGAATGCCAGTGACTATTGGGGCGTGTTTTTCAGCATGAACGAGAAAGTGTACAAGACATTCGCGCAAGAAGGCCTCAACATTCCTTTCCCGCAGGTGGATGTGCACGTAAAGAATTAATGATGGTGGTGATGCTCGTGCTCATGGTCGTGATGGAAATGCAGGCCGTTGGCGCGGCGCCATTCCACCTCGGCGTTCATCTCCTCGATGGTGGGGTTGCGTACTTCGAGCACTTCGCCGCGGACAAACAAGGCGTGTCCAGCTAAAGGATGCTGGTTTTCCGGGTCGGGTAAGCCAAAGGCTTCATCGGGCGGAATGGTGAAGACAAATGACGCCCCTGCTTCCAATCCGCGCAAAGCATCGGAGAAGCTTTTCATGATGCGACCTACGCCAAACATCATCACGCGGGGCTTTTCGGGAGTGGCCTGTTCCAAAATCTGGCCGTTGGGAGTGTCACATTGTATGGTATAGATCAGTTTTGCGACTTTCAAATCATCAATTTTCATGGTTTCTAGGGTTTGTTTGGGCTTGCAAAGATAAGAAATAAAGCACTTTCCGAATTTTTTTACCACATTTTTTGCAGAAACGATTTGCGAAACGAAAAAATGTGTACTTTTGCAGTCCGTTAGAAAAAAGACAAGTGTAAATAATAAAGGATAAAGAGTCATGTCAAAAGTTTGTCAAATTACAGGAAAAAAGGTCATGCACGGCAACAATGTTTCTCACTCCAACAAGAGAACGAAGAGAACGTTTGAACCGAATCTGAAAATCAAGAAGTTTTATGTTCCGGAATGGGACGAGTGGATTGTGCTGAAAGTTTCGGCTGCCGGCATGCGTACCATCAATAAGAAGGGCGTCTATCAAGCTATCATGGACGCTTCGCAAAAGGGTAATCTTGAGCGCTGGTAATTTCGGCGTGAACGATATCAGAGCTGCTGTGCGTTGCACGGCGGCTTTTTTTGTTTGGACTGGTTCAAAAGATAATAAATTTAGCCATTTTCAGTTATCTCTTCATGCGACCTAAGTTTCTGCTCATAGCATTGTTGTTTCTCACTTGTGCTGCTCAAGCTCAACACTTGCCTGTAGCTACCTTGTATGGCAAAGTGATTGACGAGAAGGGACATCCTATCGAGATGGCCAATGTGATGGTCGTCGATTTGTTGATGGGACACACTACCAATGCGCGAGGAGCCTACGAGCTTAAGGTGCTTTCAGATACGACTTTGACCATCAGCTTCTCATATATCGGTTTTGACCAAAAGCAATTCAAGGTGCGTCTTAAGGAAGGGGAGAATCGAAAACTGGATGTCACGCTTCATTCCATCGCCACCGACTTGCCCGATGTGGTCATTAGTGACCGTGGTACAGAGGCATCAAGTTTAACCCGCCTCAATGCAAAACAAGCCACATTGCTACCATCGATGGGTGGTGGTGTGGAGACCCTCATCAAGACTCTGCCTGGCGTGGTGTCGAACAATGAACTCAGCTCCCAATACCGTGTGCGTGGTGGCAATTTCGATGAAAACCTTATTTATGTCAATGGTATCGAGATCTATCGCCCGTTTCTCGTCGGCTCAGGCCAGCAAGAAGGCTTGAGTTTCGTCAATTCCCAGTTGGTCAACAACATTGAGTTCTCGGCTGGTGGGTTTGCTGCTGAGTATGGCGATAAGATGTCGTCGGTGCTTGACGTGACCTATAAGACTCCCGATGCGTTTGCCGGGTCGCTAACTTTGAGCCTCCTTGGCGCTGAAGCCCATGTGGAAGGCGCTACACATGATAACAAGTTCAGCTATTTGGTCGGTGCACGTTATAAGAACACGGCTTTGGCATTGGGTATGATGGACACCAAAGGCGACTATCGACCTAATTTCACGGATGCTCAGGCACTGTTCAACTATAAGTTCAATGAACGATGGGATTTGTCGTTTTTGGGTTATTACTCAAAAAACCGTTATATGTTGATTCCACAAAACGCGAAAATCAATACGGGTACTATCGATATTCCATTGCAAATCAATGTTTTCTTTGATGGCCAGGAAATCGACGATTATACTACTGGACTGGGTGCTATGACTTTGTCATACAAACCCAATAAAAACCTGAACCTTAAGTGGATAGCATCGGCCTATTCTGCTTATGAAACCGAAACATTCGACATCCAAGAGCAATATTTCTTTGGCATCCGCAACACTTCTTTTGGCTCGGAGGATTTTGGTGAGGTGATTGAGAACCATGAGGTTGGCACGCTCACCAAACATGCCCGTAATGGTTTTTATGCCCAGGTCTATAATTTCGACCATAAGGGGCTTTTTGCCATGGACAACCAGTTGTTGAAATGGGGGCTGCGGTTCCAACATCAGGAAATCGACGATGTGGTTGACGAATGGCAGATGTTTGACTCAGCAGGGTATATCCTTCCCCATGTTCCTGATGTGATAGGAGGCTATCCCGATGTGTTGCCTGACATCGCCACGGATTTTACGCATAAGTCTCACAATGTTTTGTCGATCAATAATCTGGATGGCTATATACAAAATTCTTGGACGTTGCCGTATCAAGACAAAGGGGAATTTGTTATTACGGGCGGAGTGAGGGCCAATTATTGGGGCTATAATCATAAGGTGCATATCAGTCCGAGAGCGGGTGTGGCATACAAACCTAATGCCGACAAGAGAGAGACAGTGTATCGCCTTTCGGGAGGCGTGTATACCCAAACACCGTTTTATCGTGAGATCCGTAATCGCGACGGCAGTCTATTCAGAGATGCCAAGTCGCAGCAGTCGTATCAGATTGTGGCGGGCAACGACTTCAAGTTCAAGGCGTGGAATCGGCCTTTTATCCTGACGTCAGAGTTGTATTTCAAGTGGTTCACACATGTTGTTCCCTACGATGTCGACAATGTACGTATTCGTTATTATGCCGACCAGTCGGCCAAGGCCTATACCACCGGTCTCGATTTCAAGGTGAACGGCGAATTCGTAAAGGGCATTGACAGTTGGGCGAGTCTGTCGTTCATGCGAGCCCGTGAGGATATCCGAGGCGATTATTATCTCGTTGATGCAGAGGGTAATCGTTTGCCTTTCTACAACCATTCCGATGCCCAAGTGGCCGACACGGTTGCTTTGGGCTGGCATAGCCGTCCCTCCGATCAATTGGTCAACTTCTCATTGTTTTTCCAGGACTACATTCCCAACTTCCCGACTTGGCGCGTCAACATGACGTTGTCGTTCGGTATGGGTTTGCCTGTGCCCGACAACAATTCCGACTTCTATTCTACCTCAAGCCGTTATCAGCCCTACCGACGCGTCGATATCGGTTTCAGCAAGCAACTCATCAGCGAGGCGAGCAGCTTTAGCAAAGGCAACCCGCTGCGCTATGTGAGAAATATGTTCATTAGCGTGGATGTCTTCAATCTGTTGGACATCCCGAATGTGATTTCCTACAACTGGGTGAAATACATTGACAACAGGTACTACGGTGCACCTAACTACCTGACGCCACGTTATGTCAATGTGAAACTTGTGATGGAGTTTTGAACAAAAAAAGAGAGGTTGCAGCCTCTCTTTTTTTGTTCAAAATGGTAATGGTATCTATCAATACAAACCTTCCATCTTAATCCACTCTCGGCCTTGGGCGCACATGTCCTCAACCTCGGCAACCGTCTTGGGAATGGGTCGGCCAAGGATGCGGCAGCCGTCGGCGGTGATGAGCAGGTCGTCCTCGATGCGGATGCCACCGAAGTCCTTGTAGGTCTCCAACTTGTCGTAGTTGATGAAGTCATTGAATTTGCCTTCGGCTTTCCACATGTCGATGAGGGTGGGGATGAAGTAGATGCCAGGCTCGTCGGTGACCACGAAGCCGGGTTTCAAGGTCTTGCCGCAGCGCAGGCCGCTGAAGCCTAGTTTTGTGGAGCGCGGTGTGATGTCGTCGTAGCCCACGTATGTCTCGCCGAGGCCTTCCATGTCGTGCACGTCCATACCGAGCATGTGGCCGAGGCCGTGAGGCATGAAGAGCCAGTGGGCGCCGTTCATCAAAGCCTCTTCGGTGTCGCCTTTCATCAGGCCGACGCCTTTCAAGCCTTCAATCAAGGTGCGGCAGGCCAAAGTGTGCATCACCATGTAGGGCATGTAGGGACGCGTTTGGGCGGCCACGGCTTGGTTGGCAGCCAACACGATTTCGTAGATCTCCTTTTGGCGTTGATTGAACTTGCCGCCCACGGGGGTGGTACGGGTGAAGTCGGAGGCGTAGTAGTTCTCCGTTTCGGCACCGGCGTCACATACCATCATGCGGCCTTCCTTCAACACGTTGTGGTGACCGTGGTTGTGAAGTGTTTGTCCGTCGACACTGAGGATGACGGGGAACGACACAGGACCGCCGCCCGACAACGAGAGGCCTTCCACCACGCCGGCGATTTCTTGCTCGATCATGCCGGGCTTACACATTTTCATGGCGGTGGTGTGCATGTAATAAGCGGTGTTGGCAGCACGTTCCATCTCGCTGATTTCGAGCTCGCTCTTGATTTCGCGCATCGAGATGACGGCCTTGATGAGTTCGAGGCTGACATAGTCGCTCACTTTGTTGACATTGCAACCGAGCCAGTTGGCGCATTGGATTTGCGTGTCGCCGCGATAGGTGGGCAGCATATGGATTTGGCGGCCTTTGGCGATGGCTTGCTGTAGGTATTCGCCGAAGCGGTTGAAGTCGCGGCAGTCGGTGATGCCGATGCTGTCGCCTTGCTCTTTCAGTGAGGGCAGGGGACCGCACCAAATCACGTCGTCGATGGTTACATCCACGCCGAAGAGGATTTCCTCGCCGCTCTCAAAGTCGATGACGCCGACCATGTCGGGGTGGTTGAGCCCGAAGAAATAAGAGAAGTTGCTGTCCTGACGGTAGATGTAGGTGTTGTCAGGATAGTTGAAGGGAGCCTCGTTGTTGGCTGGGAAGAAGGCGATGCCCTTCGTGATTTTGTTTTTCAATGTGGCACGACGGCCACTGTAAACGTCTTTTGCGAACATATTTGGTTGTTTTTGTTGTTGATTGTTTAATCGTTGAACTGTTGTCGCTTCGCGTCATTGCGAGGAGGAACGACGAGGCAATCCATGAAGAAAAATTGTTGTCTGGACTGCTTCGTGCCTCGCAGTGACACAAAGCGGGTCAAACCAATTGCAAAAATAATCATTTTTTCATTGCCGCCTCGATCTCTTCGATTTCTATTGGCAGCCCCTCAAACAAATTGATGGGCTCGCCTTCGGTGATGAGCAAATCGTTCTCGATGCGGATGCCGATGCCTTCCTCGCGGATGTAGATGCCTGGCTCGCAGCTGAGTATCATCCCTGGTTCAAATGGTTTGAACTTGTCGATGCTGTCGTGCACGTCTAATCCGATGTGGTGCGACATGCCGTGCATCAAGTATTTGCGTTCCAATGGTTTTTCAGGGTCTTGTTTTTTTACGTCTTCAGCGGTGAAGAGTCCTAGCTTGATCATCTCCTGTTCCATCAATCGGTGCGTGGTCTCATTGATTTCATTAATGGTGCCGCCGGGGCGATAGAGCTTGGTGATTTCCTTCATCACGCGGAGCACGGCATTGTAGCAGTCGGCTTGTCGTTGCGTAAACTTACCATTAATAGGTATGGTTCGGCTGAGATCAGAAGCGTAGTTGTTCAGTTCGCAGCCGATGTCGAAGAGGAGCAAGTCGCCGTCGTTCAAGAGGCTATGGTTCTTCGAGTAATGCAGGCAGCATGCATTCTTGCCTCCTGCAATGATGGGCGCATAAGCGTGCCCTGTAGCATTGTTTTTCTTGAAGATGTACTCGATTTCGGCTTGCACCTCATACTCGTACATGCCTGGCTTGACAGTATGCAGGCACCGGCGGAAGGCTTTGGCGGTGATGTCGCACGCTTGTTGCATGACGGCGATTTCGTCTTCCGATTTCACCATGCGCAAGGCGTTGAGAATTGGGGCGGTGCGGCCGTAGTTGTGCATCGGGTAGCGTTCTTTGACTTGTTTCACGAAGCGTTGTTGGATGGTCTCTGTGTCGCATTCGTATTTCGGGTATTCGTAGCTGTTGAGGAAGATGGTCTCTCCATAACCCGAAAATGCGAGGTCGTTCAGGGTCATCCAGAAGGTATCACTGCCTTTCACGGTCTTGATGCCCGAGAGCTCGGTGGCTTTCTTGTCGTCAAGCATCTCGCCTTGCCAGGTGACTTTCACCTCGTCGTAGGGCTCGATGAAAAGGATTTCGCGCATCGACTCATCAGGATAGTCGGGCGCGATGACGAGAAAGGCGTTTTCTTCGTTGATACCTGTAAGGTAAAAGAAATCAGATTGTTGTCGGAAGGGATAAAACTCATCGCCATTGCGCGGCATAGGCTCGTTGGCGGTGAAGACGGCAATGGACTTGTGCGGCAGTTGTGCTGCAAAGTTAGCCCGATTGCCAACAAAAAGATGGTTGTTAATGGGGGCGCTCATGGTTGAATGTTGTTCCAATAATCGTACAAAGGTAGAAAAAATATAGAAAAGTACGTTACAATTAAAAAAAAGACTACTTTTGTGGCCTCATTTAAAATCTATCAGCAATGAAAAGAAATTTACTTGTGATCGGCCTTTTGCTGGCCATGTCGCTGGGCGCAAAAGCCCAGAATGAAGGTTTTGCCTTCGGTTTCAAATTGGGTCCCAACTTTGGTTGGACGGGTTCAACAACGGGTGTCGCCATTAGTGAAGGCGCACGTACTGGTTTCGACTTGGGTGTTGTGGCGGAGTATTATTTTGCCGACAACTATGCTATCGTCACTGGCGTCAATGTGGGCTTCCTTGGCGGCCACTATAGTTTCGAAAACGCTCGAATGGATTCGGTTGCCGGTCTTACCAAGTTCAATGTCGACAGGTATTACAAGACGACGATCTACGAAATCCCGTTGATGCTCAAGATGGTCACCAACGAGCTTGGCAATGCGCCCATCCGCATTTATGCCGAGGTTGGTGGTGGCATTGGCCTGGCTGCCAAGAAGGTCAAGGTAAAGGATGCCATCGACGGCGGTTCCCATGCCGACAACTGGACGACTACCAATAGGGAGTTCAGCAACCTTCGTGCTTCCTTGAAGGTGGGCGCTGGTGCCCAGTATGCCATCGACGAGTCGACCCGCCTTTTCGCTGGTGTCTATTTCTCACACGACTTCGTCAACATGATCAACTACATCAGGCCTGATTACTGCGGCAACTACATTGATGATGCAGGTAATAAGATTGAGCCTCGCGACAAAAAGTTGAACGTGCTCCAAAACCGCATTGGCATCGAATTGGGTGTCCTTTTCTAAACCAAGCGAAATGAAAAAAAGAGCGGCCAAGTGGTCGCTCTTTTTTGTTTGTTGTTGGGAATCAAAGGAGCTTGAATCCCACAGTCACCATGAACATGTTCTGCTTGGTGTTGTCGATGTTGTTGAAGTCGAAGGTCTCGCCTAACGTTGTTTGGCTCAAGGCACCGAACACCTTGCTGAGGCCGAAGTTGTAGTTGATGTCCAAGGTGATACGTTTCAAGACGTCAACACCAACACCTACTTGTGCGCCCCAAGCAATGGCCTTGGGGTTGAAGTCTTGGTCGGTAGTGGTGGCTTCGGCAGGCATGTTATGCTGTTCGCCATCAAGGGTGTAGGTCTCGTCAAACAATGTCTTTGATTTCAGGGTGAAGTTGGCTGTGGGACCGACATGGGCACGCAAGGTGACGAGATCAAGATCGATGATGTTGACACCAATCAGAATGGGAACTTGAAGGTTCATCGAGTTGAGCGTCAGGTTGACATTGGCTCCCGTAGGAAGGTTGAACAAATTGTCACTTTGAACGCCTGTAACATGTCCGTCAAAGATGTTGGTCGTCTTGAAATAAAGCACTTCGGGTTGCACGTAAAGGCGACCGATGGTCACGCGGCCAAAGATGCCAGCGGTGAAGTGGTTGGCGAAGCCTGATTTGATGTCGGCTTTGTCGTAGGATAGTTTAGCGGTTTGGAAACCGACTTTCGGGCCAATGGCGAGGTCGAAACCGCCACCAGCGAAGGCTGCGCTACCCATCATGAGCAGGGCCGCCATCAATAAAAACGTCTTTTTCATTTTTAATGTGTTTTGTTATAGATTAGGTTTATTTGGTGCAAAAGTAAGAATCATTTTTCAATTTCCGGGAAATGTCGGAAAAATAAATTACCTTTGTAGGTCTTAAAATCGTTATTATGAGAAAAATATTGTTG
Source organism: uncultured Bacteroidales bacterium (assembly GCA_947164955.1). GTDB lineage: Bacteria > Bacteroidota > Bacteroidia > Bacteroidales > F082 > Limimorpha. The sequence goes on from CAMUYT010000022.1 coordinate 11,331, forward strand.
ATTATCAGTTTGGTAACTGTTGTTGCCATGGAAGCCAATGCGCAGACTAGAAATGTCAGATATGGCATGAAATTAGGGCCTACTTTCGATTGGGCCAGTTCGGGCTCGACTGCGGCCGCCAATGAAAGTTTTCAGTTAGGTACCAATTTGGGGCTGGTATGCGATTATTATGTTGCAAGTAATTTTGCGCTTTCTTCGGGCGTCGATTTCAACATTCTGAATATGAAGTATACCTTCACAGACCGTAGGTATGTGGAGGATTTTCTGGAAGCGGCCAATGTTTCGGTTTTGCGTCGGTTGAACGCTATCAATGTTGAGATTCCGGTGAAAGCCAAGTTCAATTATGATGTGGTGGATTCGTTCAAGGCATACGTTGAGGCTGGTTTTGGTTTGGGCTTCAATTGCAGGGATGTTGCCAAGGACAGTTATAGTTTTTATTGGGTGAACTATGAAGGAGGTGAGGATTATGTCGATTGTACCAACCAATATCGTCTGCTGCAGCTTTCCATGGTTTTTGGTTTGGGTGTTGAATACGAGCTGGATCACAATTTCTCGGCTTTTGCCCAACTGGCTTTCGACCATTCGTTTTCGAATGCCTTTGTTAGGTCGATAGAGCAGCAAACGGGAAGCATCCTTCGTAACAACTATATAGGTGTTGTGGTAGGCATCATCACGCATTGATTAAGCGTGGTACAACAAAAAAGCCTGACGATTTCGTCAGGCTTTTTTTGTTGTTGTATTTATGGTTGGATTATTTCTGGGCTTCCTTGACCAGCTCAACCAACACGCGGCGGTCGAATTCGGTCGGGTCGAGTTCCTTCACACCACCCACGGGGACGAGGATGATTTGGCTCTCGGGGATACCCATTTCTTGGAGTTCCGACATGATCTTGCGGCAACGGTTCTCAGACAGCGTCTGGTTGTAGGCCGGAGTGGCAGTGGCGCTGTCGGCCGAGCCTCTCAGACGGATCTTGAAGTTGTTCTTCTTGGCCACTTCAGCAATTTCTCTCAGGTTGATGAGGTCTCTTCTCGACATCAGCTGATAGGAGTCGCGGTTGAAGAAGATGGAGAAAGGATAGCTGATGATGTCTTCGGTCTGCACGTTGACGAAGTTCACGACAGTGTCGTGGATCGGATCGGGAGCAGGCAGATTCATCAAGCTGTCGAGCTTGCGGCGCATGATGTCCATCTCATCGCAGCAGTTGTTGGGCAGGTCGTACTCTCTGCTGAAGTAGTAGGTGATACCCAGGGCAGCGGTGTAGAGGTTGTCGAAACGCTTCGGGCGAATGTCGCCACCTTCATATTCATAGGTCCAAGAGTCAATGGTCCATCTTTGGAACGTCCAGTTCAGGTCGAGGTTGATGTCCCAATGCTCGGCAAGACGGAAGTTGTTGCATAAACCCAAACCAGCGGCAAGTTCGAAGTTGTTGCCATTGGCTGTGACGTTTTCATCCTTCTTGGCTCTATAGTTGTCGATCATTGACTTGATGGCGAAGAAATCACTAGAAGTGTAGGCGGCACCAGCGCTAAGATACAACACGGGAGTCCACACTCTGTTTTCATTGTAGTAGCCTTGGAAATAATCGATGGGGCTCACCATGAAGTCGGCCATCAGGTTGTGATAGCGCATGGAAGTGGCATAGATGGCGCCATTGCCTTCGCCTTCGATGATTTCCGGGTTGTCGCCATAGAGGAATTGGAGATGGTCCAAACCAATATGTCTGCCCATGATGTAGCTGTTGATCTTGGTGTTGTTGTATCTCAGTCTGACAGCGGTCTTGTGATTAATCCACTTACCGACGTTGACAGAGAAACCGAAATTGGGCTTGCCCCACTCAACCTTGGTGTAGCTGTTCTGATAGGTCTCTGGGGTTCTCATGCTACCTTGCCACCAGTTGCCAGTAGCGTCGGCAGAAATGAACCAATTCTTCCAGGCCTTGGTCGTCAGGTAACGAACCGAGTCCACATGTCCTGCAGCCATAACTGTCGACGACATGGCGAGGAACGCAATAATCGTAATAAATACTTTCTTCATTTTTCGTTATTTGAACTTAATTATTAATATTGATTTCCCATAAAGTTTCGAGCGGCAAAAATACGCATTTTTTTCAAACAAAAACAAGAATAGTGAAAAATACAGTGTTTTTTTTCTGTTTTTATGCCTTTTTTTATGTGTTTGAAAGCCTTTCCAAGGTGTCTAAGACCAGTTTTTTAATAAAAGGATGATAATCTGTGGCAAATTTTTCGGTCACACGGTTGGCGATAGCGACGCAAATGGTTAGGCAGTTATGTCCCATCATCTTGCCGAGGCCATACAGGGCCGATGATTCCATCTCGAAGTTGCACACACGCCAGCCTTCATGTTCGAAGGCTTCAATCTTGTGGTTGAGTTCGGGGTAGGCGAGGTGCATTCTCAAAGTGCGTCCTTGAGGTCCGTAAAAACCAGGAGCCGTGGCTGTTACACCTGTGTAATAACCTTGTGCCAATTGGTCGAAGAGCTTTTTTGAACCTTCAACGACATAGGGCTTCGGCAGGTCGGTAGGGTAGTCCATCTGTTTGATGAAGGCATCGCGCATGGTGATTTCGTTGACCTCTTTGTTCTTCTCGTAAAAGTAAATCAAGCCGTCCAAGCCGATGGCGTAGCGAGTGGCGACGTTTTGCCCCACTTCGATGTCGGGCTGCAGTGCACCGCATGTGCCGATACGGATGAGATTGAGCGACTTGTGCTCGTCTTTAGGTGTCCTTGTCTTCAGGTCGATGTTGGCCAATGTGTCGAGTTCATTCATCACGATGTCGAGATTGTCGGTGCCCATGCCGGTCGAAAGAGCGGTGATGCGTTTGCCGTGGAAATAGCCAGTTCGGCTGACCAATTCACGGTTTTGGCGTTTCACCTCAATCTTGTCGAAGAAGGAGGCGATCATGTCGACGCGTCCAGGGTCGCCGACCATGATGACCGTGTCGGCCAATTGGTCGGGATGGAGGTTCAAGTGATATACCGCGCCCTCAGCGTTGAGCACGAGTTGCGATGCAGGAATAGGTTGGGTCATATTAATTAAGGTATTTGAGGGGGCAAAGATAAGAATAATTGTTGAATCATTAAAAAATCGTACTTTTGCACAAAATAATACATCATGAGCCCAATCATTGTAAAGAATATCTCCATTGGTGACGAACTGCTTATCGGCCAGGTGATTAATACCAATACGGCATGGCTTGGAGAACAACTCTCGGCCCATGGCTTCCAGTTGGATTCTGCATTGACCATTGGTGATTCCGAAAAAGCCATCCTCGATGCGTTTGACGCCTGCATGGATGCCGACCTCGTTTTGGTGACGGGCGGCCTTGGCCCCACTGCCGACGATATCACTAAACCCACCGTTTGCAAGTTTTTCGATACTGAACTGACGTTTTGCCAAGCGGCTTACGACAACATCATCGCCCTCTTCAATCGTCGTGGCTTCCAAATGAGTGAGCGGAACAGGGGACAAGCCATGTTGCCCAAGGCCTGTCAGTATATCCCGAATACATATGGCACCGCGCCTTGCATGTGGTTGGAGAAAAACGGAACGGTTTTCGTTTTCATGCCAGGCGTGCCGTTTGAGATGAAAGGCATTTTCAACGATGAATTGTTGCCGCGTTTCAGGGAAAGATTCCACGCGGTGCCTTACGAGAAGCGCGTTGTGATGACTACGGGCATCGGTGAATCGTTTTTGGCCGACAAGATCAAGGATTGGGAGGAAAACCTACCTGGGTTCCTTTCGTTGGCCTATCTGCCTCAGTATGGCATGGTGCGCCTGCGCCTTAGCGGTAGGCACGAGAATGCCGACTTGCTCCATGCGACTTTGGACAATGAAATCGAGAAACTGACAACTTTGATTTCAGACTACATTTTCTCGATGGAGGACAAACCTATTGAACGCGTTGTTTTCGACCAATTAATTAATAAAGGTATGACCTTCGCTTCGGCAGAGAGCTGCACGGGAGGCAATATAGCCCACGTCATCACCTTGATTCCTGGGAGTTCCGAGATTTTCAAGGGAACGGCTGTCACATATGCCACGCCGATGAAAACCAAAGTGCTGGGAGTGCCTGCTGAAACGATAGAAAGTCATGGTGTTGTGAGTCAGTCAGTTGTAGAAGCCATGGCCCAAGGCGTTCGCGATTTGATGGAAGCCGACTTTGGTGTGGCCACAACGGGTGTGGCAGGCCCAAGTGGAGGAACGGAAGAGACCCCTGTCGGCACAGTGTGGATTGGCATTGCATCGGCTCATGGCGTTGTTTCCAAATGCTTCAATTTCGGCAAGGACCGCGAGAACGTCATCAACCGTGCCACAATAGCGGCTTACGAAATGCTGAGACAACAGATTATAGTCCCGTAGGGACGACATACCATAAGCAGGCGACGTGAGTCCCTGCCCTTAAACACAAGCACAATGAAAAGAATAGCTATCATCATCCTCGCACTCATGGCGGTATCGTGCCAAGAAAAGGCACCAGCCTACAAAGATAAACTCAATGTCAAAACCGAGCCGTATGACCTTCAGTTTGACCGCTACGAAGACGTGCTCTTCAATCTGGATACCGCTGATTTCCAGCAAGAACTCATGAAGATACAAGACCGATATCGTGTCTTTCTCAGCGGTGACCTCAACAATCCCGAAGCGGTGAAGTATTTGAAAGATTTCGCCACAGACCCGTTCAGCGTTTCATTATATAATAAGGTGAAGACCGTTTTCCCCGATTTGAAGCAAGTGGAGCCGATGGTGGAGGAGGTGTTGGCGCATTTCCATCATTACTATCCCGACATAGCGTTACCAAAGAAAGCCTTTACCTGTGTGACAGGTGTGATGGTGGACGTGCCGCCCGTGCAAATCATTGACGACCAGTTGGTGATTTCCTTGGACTGGTATCTCAACGGCGATGAGGTATATGACCAAATTGGGATGCCTAGGTATATGGCAGTGCGCACCAATGTGGCAAAGTTGGCTAAAGACGTTGCGGAACAACTCTATATGTACTACCTCTACGAATGGCGCAAGCAGGGCCAAATCATCGGCGAGATGGTTTTCTATGGCCGGCGTAACTTCTTTGTTGAGGCTATGTGCCCAGAAATTGCTGACAGTATTTTGCTCGGCTATTCCTCTCGTCAATGGCAATGGGCTGTTGAAAATGAAGGCGCTGTTTGGGCCGATATCGTGGGTAACCGTCGTCTCTACGAGGCTGGTTTGGACACCTACATGATGTATTTCGGCGATGGCCCGTTCACCCAAGCCTACAGCAACGATGCCCCATCGCGCCTTGGCGAGTTCTTTGGGCTGAACATTGTCCGCGCATACGTCTCCACTCACGACGACTTCGACCTCAAGCAGTTCATGCAGCGCAAGGATTTGCAGAACATCTTCCAGGATTCGGGCTACAAGCCGAAGAAGTAGTTTAGAGTTGATAGTTTAGGGTTTATGATTGTAGGGCTGTCACATCGTGGCAGCCTATTTTTTTTGTTTTTATTATGGTATTGGTTTTCAATACTATATCCGACAGCAAACGACAACAAACGACTACTGTCGACAACAAACGTTTAATCAACGGCTTTTTCTTGACAAGGTTTGTTTCTTTGCAGCGTGATAACTAAAAGCAACACTGCTATGGAAATACCGGAATACATTGAAGGCAGATCTGCTCTCCATTTGATTTTCAATCTGCAAAAAAACAACAAATTTCATATACGAAACACTAAACTCGAAAAAATAACCCTAAAACCCTACAAATCATGCTAGTAAAAACATTCGGATGCGCCCTTTTCGGCATCGACGCCATCACGGTCACCATCGAGGTGAACATCGACAGAGGTATCAATTTCTATCTGGTTGGCTTGCCCGACAACGCGGTCAAGGAGAGCCAACAACGCATCGAGGCGGCCATCGTCAACCTTGGCTATTACTACCCACACAAGAAAATTGTCATCAACATGGCTCCTGCCGACATCCGTAAGGAAGGCTCGGCCTATGACCTGCCCATCGCCATCGGCATCCTAGCCGCTGCCGAACAAATCAACACCGACCTCTTAGAGCAATTTGTCATTATGGGAGAACTCTCTCTTGACGGCACGCTCAATCCCATCAAAGGCACGTTGCCCATCGCCATCAAGGCCAAACAGGAAGGCTTTCGCGGCCTCATCGTTCCAAAGGAAAACGCGCGCGAGGCCGCCGTAGTTGAAGGCTTGGAAGTTTACGGCGTGGAGAACATCCATGACGTGGTTTCCATCTTGAACGGAGAAAAGACCTTGTCGCCCGTAAAACCTGAGATGATGGAAAGCGACCAGTTCTGCAACTACGATTTTGACTTCACCGACGTGAAAGGTCAGGAGAACATCAAACGCGCTTTGGAAATTGCAGCGGCGGGCGGACACAATGTCATTCTCATCGGCCCTCCCGGTAGCGGCAAGACCATGTTGGCCAAGCGAATGCCGACCATTTTGCCCCCTCTGACCATGGCAGAGGCACTGGAAACCACAAAGATTCATTCAGTGGCGGGTCTGGTAGGACGCAACACATCATTAGTGAGGACGAGACCGTTTCGCAGTCCGCACCACACTATCAGCGACGCGGGCTTGGTGGGCGGTGGCACTTATCCACAGCCTGGTGAAATCTCGTTGGCCCACAACGGCGTGCTTTTCCTTGACGAATTGCCCGAGTTTAAGCGTACGGTGCTCGAAGTGATGCGCCAGCCCATGGAAGACCGCATCGTGACCATCTCACGCGCCAAGATGACGGTCGACTTCCCTGCCAACTTCATGATGGTGGCGGCGATGAACCCTTGTCCGTGCGGCTATTACAACCATCCCGACAAGGAGTGTACCTGCAAACCTGGCGTGGTGCAGCAATACCTCAACCGCATTTCAGGGCCTTTGATGGATCGCATCGACCTTCATGTGGAGGTGATCCCCGTGGCCTACAAGGACCTGTCGACTAAGAGCAGCGGCGAACCGAGTGCCGTGGTTAGGGAGCGTGTCATTCGGGCGAGGAAAATTCAGGAGGAACGCTACAAAGATTTCCCGAACATTCATGCCAACGCGCAAATGAACACCCAGCTTATCCAGAAATACTGCGACTTGGACGAACCATGCCGCAACATCCTCAAAAACGCCATGAACCGTCTTGGCCTTTCGGCCCGCGCCTACGACCGCATCCTCAAAGTCTCTCGCACCATCGCCGACCTCGACGCCAGCGAGAACATTCAGGCTGGACATCTGGCCGAGGCCATTAATTACAGGAGCCTCGACAGAGACAATTGGGGGAGTTGAATTATGGAAAAGCATCGCAGTTGCCTGCAAATACACAAAACTTCAGATATGCAAGCCAAAAAGAAGAAAAACTGAGGGTTATTCTCTCCTGTCGCGGCCAAACAACGCCCCAATCCACTGGCGGTTAAGGCGCGAAATGTTCTGCCGCTTGATGAGCTTGGGACATTCGGCTTCGCAGGCGTAGGTGTTGGTGCAGTTGCCAAAGCCCAGTTCGTCCATCTTGCAGACCATTTTCCTGACGCGGTCGGCGGCTTCCACGCGACCTTGCGGCAACAAAGCCAAATGGCTGATCTTGGCACCGACAAACAGCATGGCGCTGGCATTTTTGCAAGCTGCCACGCAGGCACCGCAACCGATGCACGAGGCGGCATCCATGGCCATGTCGGCAGCGTGTTTCGGGATGGGAATCATGTTGGCATCGGGAACGCCGCCCGTGGTAGTGCTGATGTAGCCTCCCGCTTGGATGATTTTGTCGAAGGCCGAGCGGTCGACAATCAGGTCGCGAATGACGGGGAACGGCTTGGCACGCCAAGGCTCAATCCAAATCTCGTCGCCGTCGCGGAACTTGCGCATGTGAAGTTGGCAGGTGGTGATGCCGTCATCATTGCCGTGTGGTCGACCGTTGATGTATAGGCCGCACATGCCGCAGATACCTTCGCGACAGTCGTTGTCGAAGCAGACGGGATGGGCGATGCGGTCATTGATGAGGTGTTCGTTCAGGATGTCGAGCATCTCAAGGAAAGAGCAGTCGGGCGAGATGCCGTCGATGGGGTAGGTCTCGAAATGGCCCTTGGCACGGGCGTTTTCTTGTCGCCAGATATGGAGTGTGAATTTCATAGTTTGCAGTTGACAATTGTAGGGCTGTCACACCATGGCAGCCGTACTATCAGTTATTTATAATTCCGTTTCGCGATTTGAATATGTTCATAAACAAGCGGTTCCTTTTCCATTGTCTCGGGTTGGCCGTGACCGTGGTATTCCCAGGCGGCGACGTACATAAAATGTTCGTCGTCGCGCAAGGTCTCACCGTCTTCGGTCTGGTGTTCGGTGCGGAAATGGCCGCCGCATGATTCCTCACGGTGCATGGCGTCGTCGATGATGAGTCGGGCCAGCTCGAAGTAGTCTTCCAAACGGCAGGCCTTTTCCAGCTCGGGGTTCATCTCGTTGGCCGTGCCAGGGATGAAGACATTTTTCCAAAACTCGTCTTCCAATTCCGTGACCAATTGTTTGGCCTTCGTGAGGCTTTCGGTGTTGCGCGCCATGCCGCAGTATTCCCACATGATTTTGCCTAAACGTTTGTGGAAATCATCTACCGAATGTGGAGATGCAGCGCGCAACGTCTCTACTTGTCCAATTTTCAACAAACGATTCAATCTTTCCCTTACCGCTTTTTCCGCCTCGTCAAATTCAGGCGCGTCGGCTGAGATTTTGCCTACATAAATTTGGTCGGCGAGGTAGTTCTGCATCGTGTAGGGCAGTACGAAATAACCGTCAGCCAAGCCTTGCATCAGTGCAGAGGCGCCTAGTCGGTTGGCACCGTGGTCGCTGAAGTTGGCTTCACCAGCGGCAAACAGTCCTGGAATTGTGGTTTGTAGCTCATAGTCGACCCAAAGCCCGCCCATCGTGTAGTGGATGGCGGGATAGATCATCATCGGGGTTTCGTAGGGGTTCTCATCCGTGATTTTCTGGTACATCTGGAAGAGGTTGCCGTATTTCTGTTCAACGACATCCTTGCCCAAACGCTGGATGGCATCGGCGAAGTCGAGATAGACGGCATAGCCAGTGCCTACGCCATAGCCTGCGTCGCAGCGTTCCTTGGCGGCGCGGCTGGCCACATCGCGTGGCACGAGGTTGCCGAAAGCGGGGTAACGGCGTTCCAAATAGTAATCACGATTTTCTTCGGCAATGTCGTTGGGCTTCAGTTTGCCTGCACGGATGGCTTCGGCGTCTTCCTTCTTTTTGGGGACCCAAATACGTCCGTCGTTGCGCAGGCTCTCGCTCATCAGCGTGAGTTTGCTCTGGTAGTCGCCGTGGACGGGGATGCAGGTCGGGTGGATTTGCACATAGCACGGATTGGCGAAAGCGGCTCCCTTGCGGTGGCACACCCAGGCTGCGCTGCCATTGCTGTTCATGGCGTTGGTGGAGAGGTAATAGACATTGCCATAACCACCTGTGGCAATCACCACGGCATGGGCGGCGTAACGTTCCAAGTCACCGGTGACGAGGTTGCGGACGATGATGCCACGCGCCCGCCCGTCGACCACCACGAGGTCCATCATCTCGCTGCGGGTGTGCAACTTTACCGTACCTCGGGCGATCTCGCGGCTCAAGGCACCGTAGGCCCCTAATAATAATTGCTGTCCCGTCTGTCCTTTGGCATAGAAAGTACGGCTGACTTGTGCACCACCAAACGAGCGGTTGTCTAAAAGGCCACCGTAGTCGCGGGCGAAAGGCACGCCTTGCGCCACGCATTGGTCGATGATGGCGCCGCTGACTTCAGCCAAACGGTAGACGTTGGCCTCGCGAGCGCGATAGTCGCCACCTTTGATGGTGTCGCGGAAAAGACGTTCGACGCTGTCGCCGTCGTTTTGGTAGTTTTTGGCCGCGTTGATGCCGCCTTGTGCAGCGATGCTGTGGGCGCGTCGCGGCGAGTCTTGGATGCAGAAGATGTCGACGTTGAAGCCCATCGCACCGAGCGAAGCGGCAGCCGATGCACCAGCTAAGCCCGTGCCGACTACGATGATGTCAAGTTTGCGTTTGTTGGCCGGGTTGACCAACTTCTGCGAGGCTTTGTAATTGGTCCATTTTTCGGCGAGCGGACCGGAAGGTATTTTGGAGTCAAGTTTCATAGTCAATCTTTTTTGACGCGAGACACGGGACTTCGAGACGCGAGACCGTCCAACGTCTCGTGTCCCGTGTCTCGTAGTCTCGTGTCAATAATACATTCATTTATAATCCAAAGTAAACGCCCAACACCGTGACGGTGAACATCAGGCAGACCACCCAATTGAACACCTGCCCGAGCACTTCGATGGCTTTGCCGTATTTGTAGTTGTAGAGTCCGAAGGTCTGGAAGATGGCAGGGAAACCATGCCGCAGGTGGAACCAAACCACGACGAAGAAAAACAGATAAGCAATGACGATGTGCAGGATTTTGAACTTCTCGCGGGCTTTGTGGTAGAAGTCAGGCTCCACTTCGAGGCTGGCGGCTTCAAGAACGGCCTTGTCGTCGGCGTTGAAGTTGCCGAGCCAGTTGCCTTTGGCGGAGTATTCGCAGTGTTGTTCAGCGTAGTTGAAGGCTTCGGGTTGGATTGTTTTAAGGGTAACGACATCTTCCGATTTGGCCATGTATTTCCCTTGTACCCAACCGATTTTCACGAAATAGAAATCGGTGAAGTGCATGATGAGGCAGGCGAAGATGAGGATGCCCGTCCACATTTGCACCTTCGAGCCACGGTGGGTCTTCGATCGGGTTGGTTTCTTGTAGCCGACAGGTCGCGCCCGCTTGTTCTCGATGGCAAGCCAGATGGCCATGACCGCATGAAGCAACAGCGAGGCAAACAGCCCGATTTCGAGCACCTTGACGATATAATAGGTGCCCATGAAGTGGCAGAAGGCGTTGTACCATTCGCCACCGTCGTGCCTCAGAATGAGCAGGTTGGCACTGGCATGGAACAGCAGGAAGAAACCCAGGAAGGCACCTAAGGCACCGACGAGGATCTTCTTAGTGATGGAGTGGATTTTTGGGAGATTCATATTAAGAGTTTGTCGTTCATACTTCGCATTTATTTATGGCGCAAAATTACATATTTTTGGCAAAATTCCATAATTTTGCGCCCAATTGAAAATCCAAACAATCATACCATGCTACAAAAAGGAACCAAAGCCCCTTATTTTGAAGGGCAAGACGAAAACGGCAACATCGTGAAACTGAGCGATTTTGCAGGAAAGAAATTGGTGCTTTACTTCTATCCCAAGGA
>CAMUYT010000023.1 GCA_947164955.1 uncultured Bacteroidales bacterium
CCGAGGAAGCCTTGAAGCGGGCTGGCTATCGCAGCGTGGTCAATTTCAAGGATGGGCATTTTATTGAAATAGGCCTGTGACAAAAAGACTATGGCCACTCTCACTTTTGTAAGAGCGGCCATAGTCATAGGCCATAAGCCATAGTAAATCTTACAGCTTCAAATAGTTCAGCACATTGTTTTCAATGCGTTTCACTAAGTCTTCCGAATCGGGCGCTTTCTCAAATTTGTGCCCAGTGACCTTCTCGTAAAGCTCGATGTAACGCTCCGAAACGCTGTTGACGTATTCGGGCGTCATTTCAGGCACTTGCTGGCCTTCCTTGCCTTGGAAGCCGTTGGCCATCAGCCACTCGCGCACGAACTCCTTCGAGAGTTGCACCTGCGGCTCGCCCTTGGCGAAGCGTTCCTCGTATTGGTCGGCGATGAAGTAGCGCGACGAGTCGGGCGTGTGGATTTCGTCCATCAGCACGATTTGGTCGCCAATCTTGCCGAACTCGTATTTCGTGTCGACGAGAATCAAGCCTTGCTTGGCCGCAATCTCGGTGCCGCGCTGGAAGAGCTTGCGGGTGATGTCCTCAATCTGCTTGTAGTCGCTCTCGCTAATCAATCCCTTGGCGATGATTTCCTCGCGCGAGATGTCCTCGTCGTGGCCTTCCTCGGCCTTGGTGGTGGGGGTGATGATGGGTTCGGCGAAGCGTTGGTGTTCCTTCATGCCGTCGGGGATTTGCACGCCGCAGATGGTGTGCTGTCCGCTCTTGTAGGTGCGCCACGAGCTACCCGTCAAATAACCTCTGATAATCATCTCGATCGGGAAGGGCTTGCAAAGGCGGCCCACGGTGACCATCGGGTCGGGGGTGGCGAGCTTCCAGTTGGGGACGATGTCGGCGGTGGCGTCGAGGAACATGGCGGCTATCTGGTTGAGCACCTGTCCTTTATAAGGGATGCCCTTGGGCAGGATGACGTCGAAAGCCGAGATGCGGTCGGTGGCGACCATCACCATGTATTCGTCGTTGATGAAATAACAATCGCGGACTTTGCCGTGATACACCTTGGTCTGGCCAGGGAATTGGTAATCTGTTCTGGTTAATGCGTTCATTATATTCAGTTGTTAGTTGTTCAGTTGTCAGTTGTTCAGTTGACGTGCTTTGCGTCATTGACTAACGTCGAATCTGGCGATTTGCGAGGAACGAAGTAATCCAGGGTTAGGCTCTTCTGTTGTCGGTTGTTCATTAGGCTCCTCTTCATGATGTTTTTTATAGGCATTGATGATATCCGTCACCAACTTATGTCGCACCACGTCCTTGTCGTCCAGATAGATGAACTCGATGCCTTTCACGTCTTTCAGTACCTCCATTGCCTGGGGCAGTCCCGAGGGCGTTTTGGGCGGCAGGTCGATTTGGGTGATGTCGCCGGTGACGATGAACTTGGCCGAGCGTCCCATGCGGGTGAGGAACATCTTCAGCTGGCTTCGGGTGGCGTTTTGGGCCTCGTCGAGGATGACGAAGGCATGGTCCAAGGTGCGGCCGCGCATGAAGGCCAACGGCGCAATCTCGATGGTGTGGTCTTCGAGATAGCTGTCTAGCTTTGTGCCAGGTATCATGTCGCGCAAGGCGTCATAGAGCGGCTGCAGATACGGGTCAAGCTTGTCCTTGAGGTCGCCGGGGAGGAAACCGAGATGCTCATCGGCTTCCACGGCGGGACGGGTGAGGATGATGCGTCGTACCTGTTTGGCTTTCAAGGCACGGACGGCCAAGGCAACGGCCGTGTAGGTCTTTCCCGTACCGGCGGGACCGATGGCAAAGACCAAGTCTTTCTGCTCCGAGGCGCTTACCATCCGTTTTTGGTTGGCGGTGATGGCTTTCACGGGCACGCCACTGCGACCGAAGACCAACACGTCGCTTTCCGACATCTTCTGTTGCAACTCGGTGTCGGTGCTGGCCATCATGATGTCCTCCACGTTTTGTGCCGAAAGCTTGCCGAAACGTTCGAGCTGCATCATCAGCGTTTCGTATCGACTTGTGAAATAGTCAATTTCCTCTTCGTCGCCAATGACTTTCACGAAATCGCCCCGCGCGATGAGCTTCAGCTTGGGAAACATACTCTTCACCAGCTCCAAGTATTTGTCGTTCGGCCCATGAAGCTCCTTGGGGTCAACGTTTTCTATCTGTATGATCTGCTCTGCCATTATTGTTTATTTGCTTGCAAAGATAAAGAATATTTTTTTTCAAAAACCATCGTAAGTTTCGTCTAAATGATATACCTTTGCAAAATCTCACAAAGGTCTCAACAAGGCGATGGCAATTATCACATTAACAAGCGATTGGGGTACCAAGGACTACTATGCAGCGGCAGTGAAAGGCACTATTCTTTCGATGCTTCCCAATGCGACCATTGTCGATGTAACCCATGAAATAGAGCCTTTCAATGTTTCACAAGCGGGTTTCACGCTCAAAAATTGCTATCGATGCTTCCCTCCTGGAACGATTCACATCATCGCCGTCGATACCATCGAGTCGATGGAATGCCCGCATGTGGTGGTGAAGGCCGAGGGACAGTATTTCATTTCGACCGACAATGGCATCTTCAGCCATATCCTCGATGGCAAATACGATGAGGCTTATTGCATCGATGTGATCCAAGACTCGGATTTCTTCACGTTTGCCACGCGCGACCGTTTTGCCAAAGTGGCCGTGATGATTGCCAACGGCGAGCCGCTTTCCAGTATTGGTGAACCTCGTCTGAAACTGAATCCAGGCGGGGCCTTCTGTGCCGTGGCACGCGACAACGCCATCGAGGGCGTGGTGATGCATATCGATTCCTACGACAACCTGATTACCAACATCTCGAAGGAACTTTTCGAGCAAGAACGTCGTGGTCGCGACTTCAAGATCATGGTGAAAGGCGATCTCTACACCGTCGACGAGATTTCAGACAGTTACCTTGATGTTGATGTGGTTGATTTGGTGGCCATTTTCGGCACACATGGCTATCTTGAACTCGCCTTGAACAAAGCGAAATTGGCCTCTTTGTGTGGCATCGAGCTCAAATCGACTATCAAAGTGGTGTTTTATGACGGTGATGAAATGCCCAAGTCAGGCACGTTGTTTTGATTTGAGGACCAGCATCTGAAACACTTTCCAAAGGATCAGCCCAACCAATAGACCCAAAATGGCACCACAAACGATGTCGCCAGGGTAGTGATAGCCGATGTAGATGCGCGTGTAGCTTGAAATGAAAGCCCACAAATAGAGTATGATGCCAACCCAAGGCTTGTAGTTGCTCAGGGCAGGGGTGAGGAAGGCGGCAATGGCAAAGGTGTTGGCGGCATGGGATGAGGTGAAGCCGAACCTGCCTCCAGCCAGTCCTTTGGGAAGATGGAGCAAACCTTCAAAATCAGGGTTGAAACAGGGTCTCAGCCGCTGGAAATATGGCTTGCAGACATGCGATGACAATTGGTCGGAGCAAAGGACCACGACACCCACGGCCAAAAACACCCACCAGCAGCGTTTGCCGTATTGTTTCACGGCCCAGTATATTAATAATAGGTATAGCGGAAGCCATGCCCACATATCGGTGAGGAGCACCATCACCTTGTCCATCCAACCGACGTGAAGGCCGTTGAGATAGAGGAAGAGGTCGGAGTCGAGGGTGGAGAGGGTGTCCATAGGCGGTGGTTTTTACCAATCCTCTTCGTCGCCCTTGTTCAACGTCATCCAGATGAGGTCTTTCAACTCATCGATGCCTTGCTGGGCCACGGAGCTGATGAAGACGTGCGGCACCTTCTTGGGCAGGTGCTTTTTGATTTCCTTGATGGTGTCGTCGTCCACTAGGTCGCATTTGGTGATGGCCAGGATGCGGTCCTTGTCCATCAGTTCGGGGTTGTATTTCTTCAACTCGTTGAGCAGAATGTCGTATTCCTTCTTCACGTCGTCGGTGTTGGCAGGCACCATGAACAAGAGAGTAGAGTTGCGTTCGATATGTCTCAAAAACCTGATTCCTAGTCCTTTGCCTTCTGCAGCGCCTTCGATGATGCCCGGAATGTCGGCCATGACGAAACTGCGGTGACCACGATACTTGACGATGCCAAGGTTGGGCACCAAGGTGGTGAAGGGATAGTCGGCAATCTCAGGCTTGGCCGCCGAAACTACCGAAAGTAGCGTCGACTTGCCCGCGTTGGGGAAACCGACCAAACCCACATCGGCCAACAGCTTGAGTTCCAAAGTGATCCATTCCTCTTGGCAAGGCTCGCCGGGTTGGGCGAACTTGGGCGCCTGCAAGGTGGCCGTCTTGAAGAAGGCGTTGCCCTTGCCGCCACGACCGCCTTTGAGCAGAACGACCTCTTGGCCGTCCTCGGTGATTTCGGCAATCTGTGTGTGGTCTTCGGCATGGAAAGCCACCGTGCCAAGCGGCACGTCGATATAGATGTCGTCGCCAGCGGCACCCGTAAGTTGGTTTTTGCCGCCTGGCACACCGTCGCCGGCATAGATGTGCTTGGTGTAGCGTAGGTGGAGCAAGGTCCAAAGTTGGGCGTTGCCGCGCATGACGACATTGCCGCCGCGGCCGCCGTCGCCGCCATCAGGACCGCCTTTGGGGATGTATTTCTCACGGCGAAAATGCAGCGAGCCCGCACCGCCCTTACCCGAGCGGCAGAAAATCTTCACGTAATCAACGAAATTCGAGGTCATAAGGATATGTTTAACGGGTTGCTAAGGGTTCAAAAGTCATCGATGAACTCATCGACGTTTTCATTGCTTTCAGATTGCCAGCAGTTGAAATCGAGGTCGACGCCAGGCGCATAAGGCTTGGCAAAATCGCCTTTGCTGAAGTTTAGGTTCTTGTCGGCATAGACTTTCTTCATGTAGAGAGCCCAGATGGGTAAGGCAGTGTGTGAGCCTTGTCCCAAACGGGTGGAACGGAAGTGGACGCTGCGGTCTTCGGCACCAACCCAAACGCCAGTTGTGAGGTCGGGGGTGATACCCATGAAATAACCGTCACTGTTCTTCTGTGTGGTCCCTGTTTTGCCAGCAATAGGATTGTTGAAGCCATATAACGAGCGAAGACGGACACCCGTGCCGCTTTGCACCACGCCTTTCATTAGTTCGATGGTCTTATATGCGGCAATTTCGCTCATGGCTTCCGACTCTTCAGGACTGAAACGTTGGATGACGTTGCCGTTCTTGTCCTCGATGCGGGTGATGAACATGGGCTTGATATAGACGCCTTGGTTGGCGAAAGTGCTCATGGCTCCCACCATCTCGATTAACTTCAGGTCGCAAGATCCCAAGCAGATGGAGGGAACAGCTTCGATGGGCGATTCGACACCCATACGGCGCACATGGGTGATGATGGCTTCGGGGCCGTAGTGATTCATTAAATATGCCGAGATCCAGTTGTTGGATTGGGCTAACGCACTCTTCAAGGTAATCTCGCCTCCGCCGCCTCCACCGTTGCTGGGCGACCAGAAGCGACCGTCTGGAAGCTCGATGTTGTAAGGGATGTTAGGAATTTTCGTACAGGGCGTAAACTCACTGTCGCCCATAGCATAGGAGTATAAGAAAGGCTTGAAGGTGGAACCTACCTGTCGACGGGCTTGCGTAACATGGTCATATTTGAAGAAACGGTAATCCAAACCGCCCACATACGCCTTCACATGACCCGTGTGTGATTCGATGGAGACCAAACTGGCTTGCAGGAACCATTTGTAGTATCGGATCGAGTCCATGGGTGTCATCACAGTGTCGATAGGGCCGTTCCACGAGAAGACCGTCATCGGCACAGGTCGGTTAAACTCGGCCTTGATGGAATCCAAGCACATGCCTGAGTTTTTCAACGTGCGGTAGCGGTCGGTGCGTTTCATCGACGTTTCTAGGATATGGTCAATTTCGTCGGCCGATATGTTGGAGAAGGGGGCGTTTTTGTGCCCTTTCCAGTGGTTGTAGAACATGGGCTGCAATTCCTTGCCCATAAATTCCTTGACGGCGTCTTCGGCATAGCGCTGCATACGCGAATCAATGGTGGTATAGATGCGCAAGCCATCACGATAGATGTTGTAAGGATTGCCATCGGGACGGCTTGTGGTCTTGGCCCATTCGTTGAGATAGCCTCTGAGGAACTCACGGAAATAGGTGGCTTGTCCAGTGTTGTGGTCTTTGATGTTGAAATGCGACATGTCGATTGGAATCTGCGAGATGGAGTCGCATTCAGCCTGGGTGATGAAACCTTTCTCGGCCATTTTCGAAAGAACGAGGTTGCGGCGTCCCAAGGAACGCTCAGGGTTGCGGATGGGACTGTAGCGTGTTGGGGCATTGACCACGCCGGCCATCAAAGCGCATTCTTCAATGGTCATCTCACTAGGCTTTTTGTCGAAGAATGTGCTTGCTGCCGAACGGATACCAAAGGCATTGTGACCAAAGGCCACAGTGTTCAGATACATGGCAACAATCTCTTCCTTTGAATAGTTGTGCTCCAGTTTCGTGGCGGTAATCCACTCTTGGAACTTACGTAACACAAGCTTTGGCGTGCTTAGGTTCTCGCCACGTGGGAAGAGGTTCTTGGCCAATTGTTGTGTGATGGTACTGCCACCACCTTTCTTGTTGCCTGTGATGACGCCATAGGCCACGCGAAACAGGGCTTTCTCGTCGATGCCCGAGTGCTCGGTGAAGCGCTCGTCTTCAATGCTGATGAGGGCTTCGGGCATATATTGCGACAGCTCGGCATACCTGACGTTCGACCGGTTCTCGACGTAGTACGAACCAAGGATTTTTCCGTCGGCTGAGATAATCTCGGTGGCCAGGTTGGTTTGTGGATTCTCCAGCTCTTCGAAGCTCGGCATGGTGCCAAAGAGGCCCGTGGCTACACAGATGAAGAACAAGATGACAAGGAGCAAGAGGGAGCCAAAAATGATCCAAAGATTCTTGATGGCCTTTGATGATGTCTGATTTTGTTTCTTGTTTTTATCCATAATTTATTGTTTTTCAATGTATAAACCGATGTCTGCGATACCTTTCAGTATAGGTTCGCGCATGGCTTGTTCGATTTCAAAATGGTAGGTGCCCGCCAAAGGAAATTGCAGGTTTTCGTTCAGGGCCACGGTAAGGTCGCGCATGCTGCCGCTGCTCTTTCCAATCCAACGGCCTTGGGGCGTGGCAAGGGTGCATTCTATCGTGTCGTGGGTGAGGTTGCCGTTAGGCATCCTCGTGTGAAGGAATACGAAGAGGTTGCTATAGCGATAATTCTCGAGATGGCGCAAGCCGATGCCGAATTCATAGCCGCTCACGGTGTCGTTGATGTCGACATCAAAAGCCACCCTGTCTTCCTGACGCCATTCGGCTTCGGGGATGACAGTGCGCTTGTCGAAGGAGTCGTTGGTACAAGCCGTAAAAGCCAAGGCTAAACCAATGATCAGCGTGGCGATGCTGGATGCTGAATTAGGAATGTTGAATTTAGGCAAAGCCCAATTCATGCCCTTCCTCGTTCGGCATTGCTTATCCCAGATTTTAATAATGCCTTTCATATCAGTCACTCATCTTTTTGAGGTCGGCTTCGCCGTAGCCTTCGTTGGTATTGGTGTGGGCCTCCATCGTAACGGCATAGTCTTCCAGATTCTTGGGTTTCTGCCCTTTCTTGTTCATGGCGATGATCTCCTTCACCTTGTCGACGGGAACAGCCATGATATTGCTTTTGTCATTGGTGTAGGAATACCACATGATGCCTTTGAAGACATCGTTTTTCTGATGGATGGCGTCGCCACTCTCGAAGTGGAGCACGATGTTGGGGTCGGAGAAGGCTTTCAAGGCTTCCACATAGGCTTCGTATTCAAAGTTGAGGCAGCATTTCAGCTTGCCGCATTGTCCTGCCAGCTTCTGCGGGTTGGGCGAGAGTTGCTGCACACGGGCCACATTGGTCGTCACCGACTGGAAATCGCAGATCCATGAGGCGCAACAGAGCTCACGGCCGCATGACCCGAGGCCGCCCAACTTGGCCGACTCCTGGCGCACGCCAATCTGGCGCATCTCAATCCTGATGTGAAACTCCTCGGCCAGTTTCTTGATTAATTCGCGGAAGTCGACACGCCCATCGGCAGTGTAGTAGAAAATGGCTTTGGTCTTGTCGCCTTGGTACTCTACATCGTTGAGTTTCATCTCCAAGCCGAAGTTGTCGATAATGGTGCGAGTACGCGATAAGGTGCTGTCTTCCAATTTGATGGCGGAAAGCCACTTCTCCACATCGTTGATGCGCGCCCTGCGATAGATCTTCTTTAACTCATTGATGGGTGTGCGATACTTTTTGCGTTTCAACTGATGCTTAACGATTTCACCAAGCAAGGTGACAATGCCAATGTCGTGTCCGATGGCGGTCTCAACAGCCACCAATTCGCCCACCTCCAGATTGAGGTCTTCGGCATAGACAAAATAGTCCTTGCGGTCGTTCTTGAATCGCACCTCGGCAAGACATACCTTGCCTTTCACTTCCTGGTTTTCGTAGTCTTTCAGCCAATCGTATTGGCTCAGTTTGCAGCGACCACAATCCAGCACCTTGTCGCCCGAATTGTAGTTGGCATTCAAACGGCACCCCCGATTCACCAGTTGCGGTTCAAGAGGGTTGATATTGCTTTTATCTTGATTTTCAAACATTTGTCAATTTGCGCTATTATTCGTAAGATATTAAACTGCAAAAATACAAAAAAAATCCATATCTTTGCGGCCTAAAGTCAATAAGAAGTGTAACATTAAAATCCAAATCATTATGAAAAAAGGTTTGATCATCATTCTGGCCATCGTCATTGCCGCAGTCCTTTGGGGCGTGAGCGTTTATAACGGCTTGGTTACCAAACAGGAATCTGTTGAAAAGGCTGTCGGTAACGTGCAGACGGCTTACCAACAACGTGCCGACCTGATTCCCAATCTTGTAGCCACGGTGAAAAACTATGCTGAATATGAAGCTGGCACTTTGACCGCTGTTGTCGAAGCCAGGGCCAAGGCCACCTCGGTTACGCTCGATCCGAGCAACCTCACAGAAGAAAACATGAAAGCCTTCCAAGCCGCCCAAGACGAGATGTCGGGCGCTTTGTCCCGCTTGTTGGTCACCGTCGAGCAATATCCCGACCTGAAAGCCAATCAGAACTACCTTGATCTGCAGTCGAAACTCGAGGCTTGCGAAAACACCATCGCCAACGCGAGAAGGGAATTCAACGAGACGGCCAAGCAATACAACATCGCCAGGCGTCGTTTTCCCGCCAATGTGATTGCTGGCATGTTCCACTTCGACGAAATGCCGTATTTCAAGGCTTCGGAGGAGGCTCAGGAAGCGCCCGATGTGAAGGATTTGTTCCAATAAAGGCAAAATTTTTTGCGTAGATTTCGATAAACCACTATTTTTGCGCCTTAAAATAAAGGACAATTATGTGTGGTATAGTCGCTTATGTAGGCCATCAAGAGGCCTATCCCATCCTCATCGAAGGCTTGAAACGCCTCGAGTATCGTGGCTATGACAGCGCTGGCGTGGCGTTGCTCAACAAGGCTGACGAACTGAATGTATATAAGGCCAAAGGCAAGGTCTCCGATTTGGAGGCCTTTGCTTCTTCAAAGGACGTGAGCGGTCACATCGGCATCGCGCACACGCGTTGGGCTACCCATGGCGAGCCCAATCAAGCAAACGCCCACCCCCATCGTTCGCAGTCGGGCAACATCGCCTTGATTCACAATGGCATCATCGAAAACTACCTCAGCCTCCGTAAAGAGCTTGAAAAACGTGGGTTCACGTTCCAGTCGTCGACCGATACGGAAGTGCTCACCAACCTCATCGAAGACGTGCAGATCAGCGAACATGTTGACCTGTTTGAAGCGGTCCGCATCGCACTGAATCATGTGATAGGCGCTTATGCCATTGTGATTGTGGAGAAAGGCCACCCCAACGAGCTTATCGCTGCGCGCAAAGGGAGCCCCATGGTAATTGGCATTGGCGAGGATGAGTATTACATTGCCTCCGATGCCACGCCTATCGTTGGTCGCACCCAGAAAGTGGTCTATCTTGAGGACGAACAGGTGGTGCACGTCAAAATGGGTGAGGAACTGCATATCAAGACCATACACGACGTGGAAGCAGTGCCTTATGTGCAAGAGCTGAAGATGAACCTCGATAGCATCGAGAAAGCGGGTTTCGACCATTTCATGATGAAAGAGATCTACGAGCAACCGACTATTGTCCGCGACACGATGCGTGGCCGCCTGCATCCGGAAGCCAACACTGTGCGCTTGGGCGGTATTGTGCAATATGAGAAACACCTCCTCTACGCCGATAATATTGTTTTTGTCGCTTGTGGCACCTCGTGGCACGCTAGCTTGGTGGGCAGCTATCTCATCGAGAAGCTGGCAAAAATCCGCGTGAAGGTGGAATATGCTTCCGAGTTTCGCTACCGCGATCCCGTCATCACGCCTCACGACGTGGTGATTGCCGTGTCGCAATCGGGCGAGACAGCCGATACCCTGGCTGCCATCCAGTTGGCGAAAGAGAAAGGCGCGGTGGTGTTGGGCATCTGCAATGTCATTGGCTCATCCATTTCAAGGGCCACTGATGCAGGCATATACACCCATGCTGGTCCCGAAATCGGAGTCGCTTCCACCAAGGCGTTCACTTCGCAAGTGACCGTCATGGCTATGTTGGCTTTGCGCCTTGCCGAATTGAAGGGTTCGCTCAAAGATGAGGAACGCCAGCAATTCCTTGATGAACTCGACCGCATCCCCGATAAAATCCAGTGGACCCTCGACCACAGTGGGCATGTGAAAGACATTGCCGAGAAATACAAGGATGTACACAACATGCTGTATTTAGGCCGTTTGCAAAACTATCCCGTTGCGCTCGAAGGTGCCCTGAAACTGAAAGAGATTTCGTACATCCATGCTGAGGGCTATCCTGCTGCTGAAATGAAGCATGGACCTATTGCGCTCATTGACAAGGATATGCCTGTGGTGTTCATTGCCACCAACCATAGCACTTATGAGAAGGTCCTTAGCAACATCCAGGAAGTGAAAGCACGCCATGGCAAGATTATCGCTGTCGTTAGCGAGAAGGATGTCTTGGCGCGCAAAATGGCGGATTACGTCATCGAAATTCCAGAGACGGAGTGCCTATATTCACCGCTTTTGGCTACGGTGCCGCTTCAAATCCTAGCCTATCATATCGCCGTGATGCGTGGTTGCAATGTCGACCAACCGCGTAATTTGGCTAAATCTGTCACTGTAGAGTAGTTTTTTTGTCACAAAATCGTGTGACGAACCAGAATTTTCGTCACAGTTTCCTGATTTTCGTCCCGTTTTTCGTCACTTTCGTCACAAACGTCGCTTTTTCGTCACTTTTTTGGATTGTTTGTGACATTGTTTGTCGCCTCCCATCGGGCTGTTCTATTTTTGCATCGTCAATCAATGGAAAAAGAGATGAAAAACAAGATTTGCACATTTGGCGACTCAATCATGCGTGGTGTGGTTTCCAGTGAAAAGGGAGCCGACGGCAAGCCGATATATAGGATTTCGGATTCGGGTTTCGTGAGCCGTTGCGAGCGACGTTTGGGCATCAAGATCCTGAACTTTGCCTGTTTTGGAAGCACCACGTCGCAAGGTATGAAGTATATTAATAGGTATGAAGACGAGGTGAAGGATACCGACATCGCCGTGTTTGAATATGGTGGCAACGACTGCGATTTCAATTGGAAGGCTGTGGCAGCCGCTCCCTCACAACCCCATGAGCCGAAGGTGACGTTGCGTAATTTCGTGAAGCAATACGAAGCCCTTATTAATAAGGTAAGAAGTATGAATGTCAGGCCAGTCATCATGTCGATGCCGCTCATCGACCCCGACCGTTTTTTCGATTTCCTTTCCATGGGCCTGAATCGCGACAACATTTTGAAATGGCTGGGAGGGAAGACCATGCGGATCTACCAATGGCACGAGATGTACAACGTCGAGCTTTTTAAGATGGCGCACGATTTGCAGGTTCCCATCATTGACATTACAACGCCGTTTTTGGAGACGGTCGACTACAGCGACTATCTTTGCGATGACGGTATCCATCCCAACGAGAAAGGGCATGCCCTTATAGCCGATACGGTGGCTGTCAAGGCAACGGGTTATCTGCATCGATGAGTTTTGAAAATCATGATAGGGCTAGAATTGGGCGGACTATTTCCATATCCATATCCATATCCAACAACAAGGTCTGCCGGAAAGCCCAAAAAAACAGCCTCCAATGGGAGGCTGTTTTCGTAGTACCGAAGGCCGATACAAAACCGAGCAAAAAAAGGAAAACAAAAGAAGATAAAAACATTGAAATTGAGCCGTTTGCAAAAACGGCTTTTTCTCTTGTTTTCTTCAAGGTGTACTATTTTTGTTAAATAGTACACTTTTAGTACACCTCAATAAAAAATAAATTGTACTTTTGTAGCACCAAAAGAAAACAAAAGAAATATAGTCGTATTATGGCCAAATTGGAAAACAAACACAAAGACAATCCACGATTAGAGCAGCGGCTTTTGTCAGATGGCAGAATTAGCCTGTATCTTGAGTATTATTTAGGCAGAGAGAGCGAGCCGGTATTAGATGAAGCCGGAGAGCCTGTATTGTATCAAAGCGGCAAAATGGCGGGAAAGCGAAAATACAAGGTAAAACACAATCGGAGGCAAGAAGATCTAAACCTGTATTTGATAGCAAGCCCAAAGACCCCGTTTGACAGGAACCAAAACAAGGAAACCTTACAATTGGCAAAGAAAATCCGATTTGAGAGAGAGCAGCAATTGTTGGAAAACCGCGAAGGGTTTCGATTGAAGAAAGACCGCCAAATTGACTTTATCGAATACTTTCAGGCTTATATTGATACCTACACCAAGAAAGATATTAGAATGCTGCAAATGGCCTTACAGCGTTTCAAAGACTTTCTGAAAGACACACCCGAATACACCCGATTTACAAAAGGCATTAAGCCGGAACAGATGGATAAAGACATGATGATTGTCTTTGCCGAATACTTACAAAGTAGGAGCAAAGGAGAAGGCGCAAAGAGTATTTTCCAACGTTTCAAGAAAGTTGTTAAATACGCAATCGATCATGACTATATGGTAAAGAACCCATGTAACGGGGTTACAATTAAAACTGATGACCAAATATTGAGGAAAGATGTGCTTTCACTTGATGAGGAAAGAAAACTGATGAGCACCCACTATGAGGGAGAGAATCCCAATATTAGGCGAGCTTTCATCATGTGCCTATATTGTGGATTGAGGTTTTGCGATGTAAAAGACTTGACCTTTGCCAACGTGGACTATTCAAACCGCCTTTTGAAGTTTGAGCAAAACAAAACCAAGGGACATTCTACAAACAGTGGCGTAGTTATCCCACTCAACGAAGGATTGCTGCAGCTGATAGGAAAGCCAACTGATGAGCAGAGCAAAGACAGCCTGATATTTCCTTTACCAAGCTATGAAATGTGTAACAAAGCCGTAAAACGATGGGTAAAGAGAGCGGGAATTGAAAAACATATCAGTTGGCATTGTGCCAGGCATTCTTTCGCTGTGAATATCCTGAATGAAGGAGCAAACATTAAGACAGTAGCCAGCCTTTTAGGGCATTCGGGATTGAAGCATACAGAAAAATACACACGCGCTGTTGATGAGCTGAAACAGAAAGCAATCAATAGTTTGCCTGAATTGGATATTACAAACCTCTAATTTCAAGTCCCATGGAAAGAAAATTTGAGTGCATCGATGAGCAAACCAATATAAACAGCCTTTCAATTGAATTGTACTGTAAGAGGATGGCGGCCAACTATAAACGCACCGCGCAGCTCCTGGACGCTTTATTGGAAGACAGCAAAGGGGCGGTGATTCCAACTTTGGGAGATAAAATCCTCATCAACACGGGCGATGATAAACGGTTGGCCGTGGCAATAGTCCAGGAGGTAAAGCATTATTTCGGAGAGCCTAAAAACAAGCCAAAAAACACCGCTGACGAGGTTTTGATTATAAACAAGGCTGATGATTGGTTGGAGGGCGTAAAACGCGGCTCCGTCAAAACAACGCGCCAAGAACACGTTAATTATGTGGTTGAGCGAACCAAGCGAGAATACGCCCCCGATACTGACAGAGCAAACAGAGGCGACACGGCCACGACCTTCAATGAGATAATAGAAGCCGTGGAACAATGGGCGAAGACGAAACTAAGGCAAACGAAAACGAAAAAAACGGAACTCAAGCAAAGCAAACCCAGTAACAGCCATGATCGTTTCTGTAGCAAACTTGATGAAGATAACGCCCGGACCTTATTCCAAGCATTATACAGTAAAAACTATATCAACGGAGAGGTGCCCGACTGGTTGATTTATTGCGGTGCCAAAGATGGAACTCCTACAAACCGCATGGATTGGCTGCAGGGATTGAATGAATTGGCCTATTTTGTAGCAGGATTATTCGGAACCACGAACAAAAATGACTTATGGTCTGTCACAGCGAGTGTTTTTTCAATCAAAGGAGCAAATATCAATAAAGCCTCTATCAGGAGCCTACACAATCAATGTAAAATATCGAAAACCAAGAGCATGGCCCTTGATGAGATTTTGAGAAAAGCTAAAAAAGACAATATAGTAAATGAATTGAGAAACAATTAAATAACGGTTTACAGCAATTTGTTAGGGTTTACGATGTGCAATTGTCGTAAACCCTTATTTTTTCGGATACTTGGACCTTTACACCGTGAAACAGTGGCCACGGCACGGGTAACGCCTTGACCGCTCATCACACGGGCAAAGATGGGGGCGGATGTTACCCCCGACCCCCTGACAGCCCCAACCCTCAATAACGAACACGATGAGCGAGGAACTGAAACAGATGGCCGAACTGATAGCGGCAAACACTATCCTATGCACAAAAGAAGTGCTGACAACAGACGAGGCGGCAAAGTATTTGGGTGTCTCAAAATCCTATCTCTATAAACTGACCATGCAGCAGAAAATCCCCCACTACAAGCCACTGGGGAAAATGTGCTATTTCAACCGTGTTGAATTGGAACAATGGCTGCAGACAAATAGAGTTTCCACTGATGAGGAAATCAGCCAAAAAGCACAAGACTATTGCATGAAGAAAGGAGCCAGGCGATGAAACCGAAAAACGAAATCATAATATCTGTGAACGCAGGTACGGACGACGCCCCCGATTGGCAACAGTTAGATATGAATCAAGGGGAACAATTCGCGCTTGACTTTATCAATAATCTATTCACGGACATTTCAAGCATCACAAGCAGCAGCACCGCAAGTACTATCAGGATTCCAAGAACCGTACACAATGACAAGGTATTCGATTGTGCGTACAACCCAACCTATAACAGTAGCTTTCCTTATCGGTACCACGAATGCCGATGCAGATTCAATGATATTGATATTACTGGGAAATCTTACATGTATCTTGTAAGTGTTGAGGAAGGATTCTATAGAATTGTTATAGTATTTGGCCTGATGCAAAATTGTAAGAAATGGATAGAAGACAATCCAGGATTACGTCAACTCCCGGACAATGGAGAATGCATACAATGGGATTGGCAGGCAGCGTACAACGATGGACCACACGCGGGGATGCCCGATCCATGGGCCCCAATATGGTACGGAGACGATGCAGCGAGTTACGCAGCTCATAACGGACTGAGCAAGGCAATGTATTTTGGAATCTATAACCCGGGGTTTCCGCTGACATACGAGAATGTGTCGTTAGCTAATGTACACCCCTTTGTTACGCTTCGTGAGATTTGGGAGAGAATCACCGAGGCCAACAATTTGCGTTTTGTGTTGCCCCCGGATGTTGAGCGAGACATGGAAGAGTTGGCTTTGGTACTTACAAAGATTGACGGCAATACTCCAAATGGAGTTCCGGCAATTCACACCACACAGATTTCAAGTCCGCATCTTATGCATCGCCCGCCTTATAGGTTTTGGTTTCATCTTAGCGAGGAGGGGTATTTCGACACGGCAACCAATTTGTTCAACAGGGTTTTTTCACAGGGTATCACCGCCGTAACACTCAATATCAATATTATTCTTGAAAACTATGAATTTCAAGGACTATCCAATTTGATTCACTATGTTGGTGGAAATATGAATAAATTGAAAATGAAGATAGTGGATACCGTATCAAATACCCAACATTATATTACGCCTGTGAATACAGGAACCAGTGATTCCCAGTTGTTTTATAGCGGTAGGGTAACACTTGAAGGAAACGAGGTCAACGGAGCAGCCATTGGCTATCTTATGGTTGAAATTGAACCGACCAATTATCAAGAAGATTGGGTAACAGTAGAAGAGTATCTCCGTGATATTTCGGCTACGGGTTCGGTTCAATACATTACTTATCAAGACAGCGTAAATTATCCGAATAAGTTTCTGTTGATTCCAAACTTGCCTGATGTTTCGCAGTTGGATTTTGTCAAGGCCATTTGCGGCATGTATTGTCTATTCCCTGTTGTCCATAATGCAGAAGATGAAATTATACATTTCGTCAAGTTTGATACCCTTGAAGACAATGTAATAAAATCCTACGATTGGAGTAATAAACATTTGGAAACGGATAGGCACGCCCCAAAACACGCTGACTTTGATATAGGAATTTTCGCAAAGAGAAATAGGATTGCCTATAAGAAAGACGACAAAGAAGATGTGACATGTGAGTCTATTATAGAAGTTAATGACGACACCCTGGAAAAAGAAAAAGACGTGGTTGTATTCCCCTGGGCCGCATCAAATGGAAACACTATCGAGCAGTACAAAATTGTCACCGACAACACATCAACTGACCCTCCAACGGTGACGCGCAAAGTTGAATTTACCGAATGCGAGTATAGACTGATGCGAGTACAGGAATGGTACAATTATGCCCTTAAGAAAGTAACGCGCCTTTCATTCTACAACCTTTCTACTGAGTATTTGATTTCCCAGTATTACACAACCTATATTGGGACCTCAACAGAATCGAAGCAGTTGAAAGAAAACATCATGCTCAACGAACTTGATTTGAAAACAATGGATTTCACGCGTCCTGTTTATTTGAGAAAATACGGCCGTTTCTTCGCTGTGAAGTCAATCCGTTGGGACACTGACAGTCCGTATTCAGAAGTTGAATTGATTCAATTGGATTAGCCATGGAAACAAGATACAAAACACAGGTTGAAACAAGGACCAGGAAACCACCATACAAGAAACCGCAAGCGGTTAAGGAACTTGAGGAACTTGCCGACATCGAGAATCAAAGGCTACACCCCAACATACCGACCAAGTATCTTGCAAAGAGCAAGTATCGTGACGACACGGCCAATGGTCTGACAAAGTGCATCATCGACTTTATCCGTCTCAATGGCGGCCAGGCTGAGCGCATCAACACGATGGGGATTCCGAGAGATAGCAGAAAGACGGTAACAGATATAGTTAGCCACTCCCGTGTGATTGGTAGTGTTGAATGGCGTACAAGCGGAACCACAAAAGGCAGCGCGGACATATCCGCAACTATTCGCGGCCAATCCGTTAAGATTGAGGTTAAGATAGGCCATGACCGTCAAAGTGACGCTCAACGCGATTATCAGGCTTCAATTGAGCAGGCAGGAGGGGTGTACTATATAGCGCGAAACTTTACGGACTTTATCGCATGGTATCAACGGACATTTAAGAAAGGAGGTATAGAATGAGTATTTTGCCAAAAGATATGTTGAGCACAGCCACAACAAGACTCCCTATCGATGGGCTACCTTACAAAGTGCAGAACATTATCACGACCTATGCCAAGGCGTTGAATTGCCCGACCGAGTTTGTTACAGGTGCAGCGATGGCAGCAGCGGCCCAGGCAGCGGGAAACCGTTTCGTATGGAGCAATGGCCAATACACTTGCTATCCTCAGTTTTATACCGCTTTACTGGGTGACAGCACGGCCAACAAAACAACGTCAATCAAAAAAATGATGAGACCTTTGGAGGATGGAGACAGGGAGTCTTTCGACCAATGGATACAAGCGACAAAGGATAAGAAAAGCGATGAGAAGGCCAGAACACCATACAGAATAGGAATCCTCCAGGACTACACATTGGAATCATACCAAGACGCGCTCAAATACAATCCCAATGGAGTCACCGCCTATGCAGATGAGATACTTTCGTTTTTTGGGAACCTCAACAAGTATAGAGCCGGAGCCGATGAAAAATTCTACCTTTCTGCATTTGCCAACTATTCAGATTATAAGAAAACCAGAAGAGGCCGGGGTATTGAACTGATTCCGAGTCCAATTGTTCGCATCATTGGGGGAATACAACCCGATGTGCTTTCTGTGACATTTGCAGGATCACCAATGCTTTCTGATGGCATGTTGCCGCGTTTTCTGTGGTATGCCGTACCTGAGGATTTCCATTTTGATGAGACAGCGACACTTATAGACACAAAACAGGAGGAAACTGATTGGAGTAACATAATAAACAACCTATTTAGGCACCAGGGAATTGTCCGGCTGATATTCGACCAAGGCGCGCTCAATGTGTACAACGAATACAAAATAGAGCACGCCAAAGCGAAAAACAGAAAAACCCTATACGGCTACGAGGCCTCAGTATGCGGGAAACTGGAAATCTATGCTATTATGTGGGCGATGACTTCACGCATTTTGCGCTATACCTCTGAAGATTCCGAGACGGGAGACACACTCACTATATTGGAATACGATATGCAGTATTCGTTGAGGTGTATGGAGTATTTCCAACACACGGCCATGATGGTATACGACACCATCACAGATACCAGTCCGAACCTACGGCCCAGGGATTGCATTTTGGGTCTCAAAGACATAATCAGGAATCAGTCCCAGTTTGCAGAATCAATTGGCTACAGCCAACAATATGTCAGTAAAGTATTAAAAGGAAAATAGTTGTACGGTTGTAGGTTGTAACCAATGGAGACGCTTGTATTTATTACAATTCCCGAAAATACGACCTACAACCTAACACATCAAAACAAGAAGCCAATTAGTTGTACCCTCAATTCTTGTAACATTATGAATAACAATATAATTGACCACCTACAACCTACAACCTTACAACCAATCCGAAAAAAGTTTTATCCGGTAATCGAGAACACCGTTTCCAACCTTTACGGAGTAGCAGATGAAGCAGTAGAATTGATGAAAGGAAAGCCAATCGGAGACCGTCTTGTATCTTGCTATGTGCGTACCCCGGTTGATCCAGCTGACTATAACGGTGACATGTTGCCCATTTTTTCAATACTCAACGCGAACGTGCCGAATATTGAGGCTATGCGCAACGAGACAAACCTGGTTGAAAGAAAGAGCAAGTTTGATGGATTGCCCGTATTCACACCTTGTTGTATTCTATCATACAGCTTCACGGAGGGGAAATACTATCCCATCAATTACACTTGTCTCCTTGATTTTGAAATACACCATGAAGACAATCCGAAAACCGACTTTCAAGAGCTGAAACAGGATCTTATCCAAATTCCACAAATCTATTATTGCGGCCTTGACACAAATGGTAAAGACTTGTTTTGCATTGTGCCTATTCTTGCACCACAACGTTATACAAGCCATGCCAAGGCTTTGAGAGAATTGTTTGATAAACAAGGCATAATCATTCGCACCTACTATCAAATTACACATACACGGACCTTAAGCAGCGACCCCAACGGATATTTCAATGATGAGGCCGTAACATTCACAAAATTGTAATACTGAAAAACTACATAATCGTACAACTATAAAAAAGAGAAACCATGGAAGACAGAGACGAAAAAGGACGTTTCACAAAAGGACACGGAGCCATTACAAGCAAGGAGCAAGCAAAGGAGATGGGGGCCAAAGGAGGCTGTATCACCAAGCAGAACCGCGTTGAAAAATGGATCAAGGCCATTGAGGGACCGGGAGCACACCCCATCACAAAAGAAGAAGCCGCATCTATAGACCGCTACTTGCTTTGCCAAACGAGCACCGAACTCCAAAAGATTTCCGAAAGAAAAGACGTGCCGATAATCATTCAGGCAAGAGCCAAACAACTTGCCGACACCAAAAACGCATTTGAGGCCACGGAGAAACTCCTTGATAGAGCTTTTGGAAAGCCAAAACAACAGGAGGGACACTCTATAGATGGGATAATAGCCGCCCCGGTAATAAGTTACCCCGAACTCATCAAAAGCATGGGGATAGATACAACAATAACCGAAGAGGAATTGTACGAACCATGAAAACAACAGTAGGGAATCACGAAATTTGGCACCAATGCCCCAACTGTGGCCATGAATACGATGATAGGTTGTACTGGGGAGATTGCCCCGCTTGTCATTATCATGATGAATTGGGCACTGTTTCAAACTCACTATGAGAACAAATCCGTAAAATCGTTCTCACTATGAGAATAAAACACTGGTTTTCAATAATTTATGTTGATTACAAAAATAGAATTACTATCTTTGCACCGTCAAACCAACATAAATAATACAGATATGGAAACAACGAAGAAGACAAGGCTTCAAGCCTTTGAAGAAGCCCAAAAAACTGGGCAAATTGAAATCACAGAGCCAACAGCAAGAGCGATGGCAGAACTTATGAAAATGGATGAGGCATTTTGGAATATTGTAGATGTGTTTCAAAGCCCATATTCCAACAATCCAAAGTATCAAGATGAGATTTCAGACCAATACAGCAAGCTATACTTGCCCTTGTACCATGAAATTTTGAACGGATGGGTTGACTATATCGAAAACGCAGGCGGATTGAGCGAATTGGATTTCAAAGGACTATAAATGAAGCACAAGCATGGAAACGACTAAAACAAGACTGCAGGCTTTTATTGAGGCCCAAGAAACGGGACAAATTGCAATCACGCAACGCACTGCCAAAATCCTTGAGAATATGATGAGACTTGAGGATATTGTAGACACCCTTTGTGATGATCTTTCAGATGGGTATCCTGGAGAAGCTCAAGACGAAATCAAAGACAGGATTTATTCCGGCTATGCTCAATTGAGCAAGGCATTATACGGAGAGTTTGCGGATTATCTTGCAATGTTTTCTTTGTGCAACATTGAGTTTACCGGATTGTAACCCCAGGGCCCATGCTCAACATTTGATTTTTTTCTTACTTTTGCAACGGCTGTTTTTTCAACAGCGACTATATTTCTTTTGGCACGGTGTAGGCGGGAACGCTTGCACCGTTTTTTTATAGGCAAAATACCCCCTGAAAGTATCAAAATATTCAAGTAGTACACTTTTAGTACACCTTGCAAAAATAAAAACCCCTCATAATCAAATAATTATAAGGGGTTTGGAGTACCGAAGGCCGGGATCGAACCGGCACGAGTGTTACCTCATCGGTTTTTGAGACCGACGCGTCTACCGATTCCGCCACTTCGGCATGGTCGTCACGGTTGAACGAGGCTGCAAAATTACAAATTTTTTCAATTCCTGCATACAAGAATCGAAATTTTTCTGTTTTTGTCTTGTCTGCTCAAAGAAAATCCCTACTTTTGCAGCCTGAAATATTCACATAAAACATCCATTCAAAATGTCAGGAAGATTTGTTTCCATTTTCGCAGGAAGAGCCACTTCGGAACTGGGTGCCAAAATCGCCGAAGCCTATGGTGCTCCTCTTGGCAAGTCGTCGGTTGTCGTTTTCTCCGATGGCGAATTCCAGCCTTCATATGACGAAAGCATCCGTGGTCGCCATGTGTTCCTCGTTCAGTCGACCATGCCGTCGACAGACAACCTGATGGAACTGTTGCTCATGATCGATGCCGCCAAGCGTGCTTCGGCGCATAAGATCATCGCTGTGATCCCTTATTTTGGTTGGGCACGTCAAGACCGTAAGGACCAACCGCGTGTGAGCATCGGCTCGAAATTGGTGGCCAACCTGCTTGTGGCCGC
This sequence comes from uncultured Bacteroidales bacterium, assembly GCA_947164955.1. Taxonomy (GTDB): domain Bacteria; phylum Bacteroidota; class Bacteroidia; order Bacteroidales; family F082; genus Limimorpha. The sequence goes on from CAMUYT010000023.1 coordinate 21,940, forward strand.
TGGTGTCAACCGAATCATCACGCTCGACCTTCACGCCGATCAGATTCAAGGCTTCTTTGACATTCCTGTCGATGCACTTTATGCCTCCAGTCTCTTCATTGATTATATCCAGAAGATGCAAATCAATGACCTGATGATGGCATCGCCCGATGTGGGCGGCTCGAAGCGCGCCTCAGCCTATGCCAAACGTCTGGGATGCGACCTTGCTATCTGCCACAAACAACGCTCACGCGCCAACGTGGTCGACAACATGACCCTCATCGGCGACGTGAAAGACAAGAACGTAATCCTTGTCGACGACATCATCGACACAGCTGGGACTATCGTCAAGGCCGGCCAGGTGCTGATGGACAACGGCGCCAAGAGTGTCCGCGCCTTTGCCACCCATGCCGTTTGCAGCGGTCCCGCCATGGAGCGTCTCGACAACTCTGTCTTCGAAGAAGTGGTGGTAACGGATTCCATCCCATTGCCCAATAACGCCTCCAAGAAAATTAAGGTGGTAAGCACCGCTCCGCTGTTTGCCGATGTCATCCATCGTGTTGAATCATACGAGAGCATTAGCTCGTTATTTAAATAATTAAATCATCAACAATTAAACAATCAAACAAAATGAAAACTGTATCATTGAGCGGTTCTCTTCGCGAGAACGTAGGGAAAAAGGAT
>CAMUYT010000024.1 GCA_947164955.1 uncultured Bacteroidales bacterium
TTCAATGTACTTAAAAATTCTCTTTCCTCTTTTCTCTATCTCCCCGCTTTTCCCTACCTTTGCAGTTTCAATTTTTCGAAACTGTGAAGGAAAAAGAAATACACTATATCACCATCCGAAACGCCAAGGTCAACAACCTGAAAGGCATTAGTTTACGGATTCCTAAGAATAAACTTGTGGTCATCACGGGCCTTTCCGGCTCGGGCAAGTCGTCGTTGGCTTTCGACACGCTTTATGCCGAGGGACAACGCCGCTATGTGGAAAGCCTCAGCTCGTATGCACGGCAGTTCATGGGCCGTCTCAACAAGCCCGACGTGGAGAGCATCACCGGCCTCTCCCCTGCCATCGCCATCGAACAGAAGGTGAACTCGCACAACCCGCGCTCCACCGTGGGCACCAGCACCGAAATTTACGAGTTCCTGAAGCTGCTCTATGCTCGCATCGGCAAGACCTATTCGCCCGTGAGCGGCAAACTGGTCAAGAAACACCAGGTGATGGATGTGGTCAACTACATCCTCGGCCTCGAAATCGGCGCAACGGCCTACATCGTCGCGCCCATCATCTTGCCCGAAGGCCGCAGTCTCGACGAACACCTTAATATATTGATGCAACAAGGCTTCTACCGCATCTTCTACAACGGCGAAATCGTCAAGATTGAGGATTTCCTCGACAAGAAGAAAAAGGTGAGCGAGAAGAAGGTGAAACTGCTCATCGACCGCATCAGAATCAGCGAAAACGCGGCGGAAAACATGGGGCGGTTGTCGGATTCGGTACAGACGGCTTTCTACGAAGGCAAGGAAACTTGCCAAGTGGTCGTTGAACTGAACGGCCAACGACAGGAAACGGACTTCTCATCGCGTTTCGAGGCGGACGGCATCACCTTCGAGCCACCCACGGCCAATATGTTCGCCTTCAACAACCCTTACGGCGCTTGTCCTACCTGCCAGGGCTTCGGCAATGTCATCGGCATCGACCCCGACCTTGTGGTGCCCAACAAGAGCCTGTCGATTTACGAAAACGCCATAGCCTGCTGGCGCGGCGACAAGATGAGCGAGTGGAAAGACGCCCTCATCCGCGTGGCCGACAAGGTGGGCATCCCCATTTTCAAGCCGTTCTATGAGCTGACCGAAGAACAGAAGCAACTCCTTTGGACCGGCAACCGCTATTTCGAGGGCATCAACGATTTCTTTAAATACGTTGAAACACAGACCTATAAGATACAATACCGCGTGATGCTGGCGCGTTATCGCGGCAAGACGGTCTGCCCCGAATGTCACGGCACACGCCTGCGCAAAGAGGCGCAATACGTGAAAGTGGGCGGCAAGAGTATCACCGACTTGGTGCAAATGCCGTTGGACGAGCTGAAATCCTTCTTCGACCACCTCAAACTCGACGAAAACGACAGCAAAATCGCCTCTCGCCTGCTGGTCGAAATCAACAACCGCCTGGATTTCATCATCGAGGTGGGTTTGGGTTATTTGACCCTCAACCGACTTTCCAACACGCTCTCCGGCGGCGAATCGCAGCGCATCAACCTCGCTACTTCGTTAGGCAGCAGTTTGGTCGGTTCCACCTATATCTTGGATGAGCCGAGTATTGGACTACATTCGCGTGACACAGAGCAACTTATCAAAGTATTGAAACGCCTTCGCGACATCGGCAATACGGTGATTGTGGTCGAACACGACGAGGAAATCATCCGCGCCGCCGACTACATCATCGACATCGGGCCGATGGCGGGTGCCTTTGGCGGCGAAGTCGTGTTCGAGGGCGAGATCAAGGACCTCGTCCACTGCGAGAAGAGCCTCACCACGCAATACCTCACGGGCAAGATGAGCATCCCTGTGCCCACCCGCCGGCGCAAAAGCGCCAACGCCATCGTTATCAAGGGTGCAACGCAAAACAACCTCAAGAACCTCACCGTGCGCTTCCCGCTCAACATGATGACCGTCATCACGGGCGTGAGCGGCTCGGGCAAGTCGACCTTGGTGAAGGATGTGCTCTACCCCGCCATGAAACGGCAGCTGGGCGAGAATGCCGAGAAATGCGGTAGTTACGGTGCCTTGGAAGGCGACCTGCGCCTCATCCAGGCCGTCGAGTTCATCGACCAGAACCCCATTGGCAAGTCAACGCGCTCCAACCCAGCCACTTACTTGAAGGCCTACGATGAAATCCGCCAATTGTTTTCGGAACAGAAATTGGCCAAATTGCGTGGCATCAAGCCCGCGTTTTTCTCGTTCAACGTGCCTGGCGGTCGCTGCGAGGAATGTGAGGGCGAAGGCGTACAGAAAATCGAGATGCAGTTCATGGCCGATGTCTACCTGCCTTGCGAAGCCTGCCACGGCACGCGCTTCAAGGAAGAGGTACTAGAAATCAAATACGACGGCAAGCACATCGCCGACATCCTCAACATGAGCATCGACGAGGCCATCGATTTCTTCGAAGGCTCGTCGGAAAGCAATTCGGCTGTTGTGGGACGCATCTTGGCGAGGCTCAGGCCTTTGCGCGAGGTTGGTTTGGGCTATCTGAAACTCGGACAATCGTCGAGTTCGCTTTCGGGCGGCGAGGCACAGCGCGTCAAGTTGGCCTATTTCCTCATCAAGGGACAGGTGGAGAAGCCCACGCTGTTCATCTTCGACGAGCCGACCACAGGCCTGCATTTCCACGACGTGAACAAGTTGTTGGAGTCGTTCAACGCCTTGATTGACAACGGCCACAGCGTCATCATCATCGAGCACAACCTGGAGGTCATCAAGTCGGCGGACTGGGTCATCGATCTGGGTCCGGAGAGCGGTGCCAAGGGCGGCGAAATCGTTTGCGAAGGCACACCCGAGGACATCGTGAAGTGCAAGGCATCGTATACGGGTAAAGCATTGAAAGACAAGTTGTAGTACTATGGCCAATGGCTTATGACTATGGCCGCCTCAACGTTCGTGAAAGCGGCCATAGTCATCGGCCATAAGCCATAGTCAGAAAAAGACCGAATTAGAAGAAAAAACTGACAACAATATGAAACCATCAGAAATAAACCAACCATTGAGCGAGCGGCAGCAGAAGGTAGTGGACACCCTGCTGGGCCTCGGCATCGACTTCGACATCAAGTTCCACCCACCGTTGGGCAGCATCGAGGAGTCGTTGGCCTACTGGGGCAAGTTCGAGGCCACGCACTGCAAGAACCTGTTTTTCAGGAACCACAAGGGCAACAAGCACTATCTGGTCATCTTCGAATGCATGCACCAGATGGACATCCACGACCTGGAGCAGCGCCTACACCAAGGCAAACTGACTTTCGCCTCGGAGCAGCGCATGGAGAAATACCTCGGCCTGAAGCCCGGCAGCGTCTCCCCTTTCGGCCTCATCAACGACGTGAACCATGAGGTACACCTCTTCATCGACAAAAACCTCTTGAACGCCCCTCGCCTGAGTTTCCATCCCAATGACAACACGGGGACGATTATCATTAGCCAGGAGGACTTTATCAAGTTTTTGGAGGCTATGGGAAATTCTTATGAGTTTGTGGAACTTTATGATTGATACAATGTATTCTTGTTCCCAAATGCATGGAATTCTTTTTCTTTATGATAGGCAGTACTCTGTTATCCGCTTATTTCGATTTGCCACAAACTCTATTTGGCTATCAACCCATGTGAGGTAAGAATCCAATGTCTCAGGTATCGGATTGTTTTCAAAGAGTGGCGTATCGAGCCAGAATTTGACATTGTAATATTCGTCCACACAGTCTTGCAAAAAGAAAAAGTCCACATAACCATTGAAGTCTACGAACAGGTCGAAGAAACGTTTGCTTTCCAATAGGGCTTTATCTAAGGGGGAAGGCTCGCCAGCATAATATCTGCGAATACATTCAAGAGTTAAGTCCCATCTATCACAAATCTTTGGATGGCATCCTCGCGCCCTATTCATGCTCCAAGGGGTTTGTGGAAAAATGATTTCGCCACCTATGGTATAGAGTTTGGATAGATTACGCTTTTCGTAGTTTTGATAGTTAGGGATGCCTTTCTTGAACTCCTCAAAGTGTTTGTTTCTTCTGTTACGGAATGTGGCGGTAATGGAGTCGCTGCCGAAACATATACCATTCCATTTCAGATAACAATTTTTGGCAACTTCTAGTTTCATCATCATACCATTAGGCAGGAGCTTACTCCATAATAACTGATGGAACGACCTCAAAGTAGGACTGGCATAATCGGGATCTTTACCGCCGCTGTCTGTTTGGACATCAAAATTGACATCTATATCATTTATTGAATGGGCAATCATTTCATATTTATATGCTATCCGATAATATCTTAATACTCAATAATCCATGACAAATCATCGTATGGGCACATAGTCGCACGATTAAAATAGATATATGTGATCAAACCGAATTGCTCTGGTGTGTATTTTTTGGCTAATTGTTTGATACTATCATCTGCAGTTTGCAGCCATTTCTTTCCCTGCTCCTTCCAATAGCCCACAGACTGGTGTCCAGTAACAAACATCATTTCTCCATACCAAAACTTACTTCGGATGTCATTTTTCGAGAAAGGAGATGATTCTTCTCGATTATAGTATTTATAGGTTAAACCATATTGATTAAAATACCACTTACCCAACTGCCAAAGGTATTGGTCCAATTGTTTAATTGAGAATTGGGTCAAGCCAAAATGCTGGCTAAAACCTCGAATAACACTCATATAGGTTTCATAGTCTTTCAGATCCTCCCTTTTAAAGTTACTAAATGGCTCTTTCTTATTCATAGAAAGAAGAACCTTTTCAACATAGGTATCATAGATGGCGTACTTCTCGGGCAAATGGTGACTACAATACTTAGTGGCAAATGAATAGAAACAGCGTTCTTTACCGTTCACCTCAACTTTTGCAATATCACCAATCAGATTAAAATCCATCTGATGGAGTCTTTTATCAATATCTAAGCTCAAAATATGCTCAGCAAGGGCATGGATACCAAAGATATTGGTGCTATAAAAGTCGTTCAAAGCTGAACACTTAATGAGAACATCCTCTATGCGATCGTTCTTTGGGCATAGTTCCATAAAGAGTCTGTCCAATGCCCTCTCTTGGTCGGTATAACTTGGCAACTTCTGCCAATAATCAATAAACCATAGAGCATCTTTTACGGATGGTTTATATTCAAATGGTAGGTCTGTCTTTATCATATCAATACTTTAAAATGTCTGTCTTTCAAACCTCCCCTCCTTCCAAAAACACTTCCCCTTCTCCCGATGCAATCTGTTTGGCGTTCATCGATGATACCACGGGCTGGCAAGTGTCTTTCTCTACGGTTCCGCCTCGCGAACCAAGGTACAAAATGCACCCCTTTTGTGTCATTGCATCTGTTATGCTTTCATTTACTTTGCAAATATACGCATTTTCGGTTAATTCTGCAAGGTTTTTTGTATAGTTATTGCATCGAAATATAATCAATGTCACAAAACCGACAAAACATACAAAACTATCATTTAGCGTGGGCGGCTGCGCAACCGCGTCGCCGCCGGAAAGCCGCCGATTGGCAGGCTTTCCACAACCAAGTTCAAAGGTTTTGTCGGGTTTTGCAAGTTATTGATAAAAAATCAAGAGCAATGGAACCATCAGAAATAAACCAACCATTGAGCGAGCGGCAGCAGAAGGTCGTCGACACCCTGCTCGGTCTCGACATCGACTTCGACATCAAGTTCCACCCGCCGTTGGGCACCAGAAGGTCGAGATGCACTATTGGCAACAGACGAAAAGTGTGACATTGCAACAAAAAAAGTACACAAAACCTTCCGTCCATAGAAGACTTTCCGCTCAATTATATCAATAGGATGGAATAACTGTTGGAAGGAAGTATTGGAAGTGCCATTTCACACTTCCCACGAAACACCCCATCGCCAGAGGGCTCAGCCTATTGGCAGCGAGCCCAAAAACAAAAAAAGGTACAAAGGAAAGTTCCCTTGCACCTTTTCACATTTGAATCATTTGTGTTGTCGTAGGGTTACTCGATCGTCAGCGTCTTGTTCTCGGTTGCCACGTACACATAACCGAAGCCAGGCTGCAGCGTAGTAAGCGTGCCTTGCCATGCCGTGCCATTGTAGATGGCGAAGCCTCCGTTTTGCGAGACGATCTTGTCGCCTGTTGCAGCTTCAACGCTGACAGCTTCGGCGATGGCTTTTTCTTCGTCGCCTGTGTAGCCGAACCAGTTGGAGCCTGCTTGTAGGGCGACCGTGGCGGTGCCCATGGGCATGCCACTAAGGCTGAGGGTGCAGGCTGCATTGGTTTGGATGCGATACATGTCGCCCGCTATCGCTTCGCCACTGGCAGGGCCTTGCTTCGACTGGATGGATACGAGTTTGTCGCCAAGGGCCTGTTCGACGGTCTCTATGCTGGTGGCCACCGTTGGTGCCCACCAGTTCCAGCCTTGAGCCAACAGGACTTCTTGGGTCTGGTAGTGGAGGAACTCTATCGGAAACCAGTTGCCCATCTGCCCATAATTGTCGTTGTCATGGAACGTTATGCTTGTCTGGCATTCATACTCCAATTCTTGGTTCGTCTCATGATCCCATAACCTGAAGGTTATCAGGTCGTTATCATTGTCGCCACCAATACTTATGAAATATAGCCTATGACCCATAACCATGGTACCGTATGGAAGTCCCGCCCCTCGACATTGCTCCCCGCAAAACGCTCCTATCTCAATGTCGTCACCCAGGTACTCGACCCCGTTGACAACAAGGATGCCTTGAACCGTTACGCTTCCGGAAAAGTTATTTGGCGATTGCCAATGGGTTTGTTGTTGTCCGAACGCGCACAACGACATCATGCATACAAACAAAAATGTTATCTTTTTCATATCAAATGCCATTTTTACCTAAGATACAATAATTATAAATATTTGTCGTGTAATAACCACATTTAATCCACTGCCAATCGGCTTTGATATACCTTACCCGATTTGCACACCGCACGGATTACGTATAGTCCTGAGGTGGGCAGTCCTGAGATCGAATGGTGCGAAATGGCTCCTGTCTCATGACGTACCACGGCTCCCTTCATGTCAACTATGTACAGTTCGGCAACCGTTTCATCCTCCGGCAGTACCAGGTTGAATGCCGCATTTCGAGCCACTGGGTTGGGGTACATGTAAAGATTTGAAGCGTACTCCCCAATGACGGTCATCGTCCCAAAATCGACTTGATAGGGGGTCTCAAAACCGCCAACGATGGCGTCGTTCACAAAGGTGATGTGACACGTACAATCGGTGCTGACTTGATTATGCGCTTCGTCCAACAAGGCAAACTCTATCGTCTCTCCGCTTTCTCCAGCAACGGTCATCAGCGCATAGTAACGGTCGAATGGAGCCACATACATGAGTTTGGCGCTTCCGCGGCACTCGCCGTCGACGAAGGCTCCCAACTCGAGGCTCTCGGTGCGCTGCTCTTCACCGCCTATGCTGACCACGGCCCAAAGGCAGAGGTTGTCGGCGTAAGCATGGACGTCGTTCCTCCAATGGCGGTCATCGACGGCAACGATGGCAGACTTGCTGCCTGCATTGGCGTAAGTAAACGTCTGGTTCTCCTCATTGCCTGAGTAATAAAGATATCCTTTCCCTGGCTCGAGGTTGAACTCAGGCAGCCACCCCATACCTTCATAGTATGTCGAGAATGGGCCTTGGCCCTTGATGATGTCGCCCGAGGTGGGTGTCAGACCTGCCAATGCAGAGCTGACGCTTTGTGCTTGTACCACTGGATAGCCTATCCAATTCCATCCCTGGACCAATTCGATGGGATGGTCGCCAGGTTCGGCAAGGGGCCCTGTGATGGTAACATCGCATGACTGGGTCGTCTGTATCTTATAGCCTTTCTCGTTTTCTAGCTTTTCCAAAGTGCCCATCCAACCATAACCAAACGATGAATAGTTTTGGACATATTTGGGACCATGTTTGATGATGATGCCATAGTCGCCCAAGCCTTGCTCAAGAACACCCAGGCCGCCATCATTCCCTAAACTCGTCAGTTCCACGCTGGTGCCCCACCAGGTCCAGCCATTGGACATGGTTACCGTCTGCACCAAGTCGAACATAGCTGTGATGGTGGCGGGGCCACTCACCTCAAAGGTGTAGGTGGCATCGGTCGACACCGTCGTGCCGTCGGCCACCCATCTGTTGAACTGGTAGCCTTCAGCAGCTGTGGCCATCAAGGTGCAGCTAGCGAAATGGTTGTAGGTGCCGCCACCGCTCACCGTGCCGCCTTGGGCGGGATTGGCGATAGCAGTGATCTCGTAGCTGTTGAGTGTGAAGTGCGCCACGTATGCTGCCGGGGCATTCACCTCTAAGCTGAGTTCAGTCGCGGTGGAGACCTCCTCGCCCTCGAGGGTCCAGTTCTGGAAGGTATAGCCCGTGGCGGCCGTAGCCGTCAGCGTGCAGGTCTCGAAGTGGTTATAGGTGCCAGCGCCTTCGATGGTGCCGCCCTCGGCGGGATCGGCAGTGGCGGCAATCTCGTAGCTGTTCAATTGGAAGTGGGCCACATATTCTCCGCCGCCACTTACCTCGAAGGTGTATTCGGCGTCGGTAGAGACCACTTCGTCGTTGAGGGTCCAGTTCTGGAAGGTATAGCCCGTGTTGGCCGTGGCCGTCAGCGTGCACTCGTCGAAGTGGTTGTAGGTGCCGCCGCCCGTCACGCTACCGCCCTCGGTGGGATCGGCGCTGACGGTGAGCTCGTAGCTGTTGAGCGTGAAGTGCGCCACGTAGCTCTCCGCCTCAGTGACGGTGAAGGTGTAGGCCGCGTTGGTGGAGACCACCGTGCCGTTCTTGGTCCAGTTCTGGAAGGTGTAACCCGTGTTGGCCGTAGCCGTCAGTGTGGCCTCAAGGCCTGGGAAGTGGTTGCCGGTGCCTTCGATGGTGCCACCCTCGGCGGGATCGGCGGTGGCGGTGATGACCACATAGTTGAGGAAGTTGAGCACATAGAACTCATCGAGGCCGTACACTGCATCGTGCTGATAGTTGATCGTGTTGGTGCAGAGCAGGTCGAGTTCCTCTTGCTGCTGATGGTCGTAGAGCTTGAACTCCAAGGCCACGCCTTCGTCGGCGTTGTCGCCCATGATAGTGAGGAAGTAGACACGTTGGCCGTTGACGTTGATGGGCAGGGCGGTGCCGTGGCATTCGTCGCCGATGAAGGCAGCCAGCTCGATGAAGTCGGAGGTCTGCTCCTCGCCGTCGATGGTGATGATGCCTGTGAGGGTCATGTTGCCTTCGTAACCTTGCGGCAGTGGCCAGTGCTGCTCGATGTATTGGAAGTTGGCCGTGATGTTGTGGTCTTCGGTGACCACAAACGAATAGGTGTCGTCCGTTGAGACCACCTCGCCGTTCTCCATCCAGTTGAGGAAGCCGTAGCCGTAGGTGGCTTCGTAACCGAGTGTGCAAGTCTCCGTGTTGTTGTAAGTACCAGCGCCTTCGATGGCAGCGGCGCCAGCGGGAGTAACAGAGACGTTTATTTCGTAGGGACACATTTCTACGAAATTGGTGATAACTTCAGTATAGCTACGTCTCCAACCTGTTCCCTCGTAAGCCGTTATACTACCACAAGGAACATAAACGATGATGTTTGAAGGAACATACATAAAGGAAGGGACAAATTCATGCCAGTTGTAACTACCAGAGCCATTACAAATACTAGGTGGAGTCTCCGCAAAAATAACCATGGATGCTAACCTACCACAATAAGCGAAAGCAGATTCACCTATCCCGGTCACAGAATTTCCGATGATTAGAGATGTCAAGCTTGTACAATAAAAGAAAGCTTCATTACCAATATAGGTCACTGAATTCGGAATCTCTAACGAGGTAATAGATCGGAAATTTTTAAAAGCAGAAGTAGGTATTCTCGTAACATGTTCTCCTATGTTTAAAGTTTCAACAAGAATAGGACCTCCATTACCATCGCCACTGAATTCGCTATAATAATTATGATTGAGTTCATGATACATCGTGCAGTTAATAGCATTAAAATTCAAAGTAGTCAAAGAGGGACAATCCCAAAAAGCGCACTCACCAATTGATGTCACTCCTTCACCGATAGTTAATAAAGTCAGACCACTGCATCCATAAAAAGCGTAACCCCCTATTGCAGTCACGGAATTCGGAATCTCCACCGACGTCAGGCCGCTGCAACCTTGGAAAGCATAATTACCAATTGAAGTCACAGCATTTGGAATGGTCACCGATGTCAGACCACTGCATCCATAAAAAGCGTAACCCCCTATTGCAGTCACGGAATTCGGGATAACTAATTCACCTGTTAGGCCGCTGCAACCTTGGAAAGCATAATTACCAATTGAAGTCACAGTATTTGAAATGGTCACCGATGTCAGGCAGCTGCAACCTTGGAAAGTATAATGGCCAATCGTGGTAATTGTATTAGGGATGAATACATCCGTTACGAGTTCATTGCCAATAAATAGGTTATGACCATAATAAAGCGGATTGGAATAACCGTAAAAAGAACCGTAAAATGTTATTCCACACCATTGGGCAATGTCGCCTGTATAATACACCGAGGTCAGGCCGCTGCAATTATAGAAAGCATTACTGCCAATGGAGGTCACGGAATTTCCAATGGTCACCGACGTCATGCCACTGCAATTAGAGAAAGCAGAAGTGCCAATCGAAGTCACGGAATTCCCAATGGTCACCGAGGTCAGGCTGCTGCAATCAGAGAAAACATAACTCCCTATCGTGGTCACGGAATTCGGGATGGTCACCGACGTCAGGCCGCTGCAATTCTTGAAAGCATTATCGCCAATGGAAGTCACGAAGTTCGGGATAGTCACCGAGGTCAGATTACTGCAACCCGAGAATACATTAGGCATAAGCTTTCTGAGTACAACAAAGAACTGTAGCTCATCGAAAGAGTCAATAGAAGTATTTCCTTGGAACACATTTCTTATGGAGGACACCTCAGCCGCTTCTAAATAACTCAACTCTCCATCGCCATTAGTGTCCCAATTGGCCACGCATAGCGCCTTTACGTCGGCATCGGCGAATACGATAGCATCCAACGGGTCGTCCGAGGAGAAGACAGCCACTAGTTCGCGGTCATCAATGACATTGAAAGCATAGCTTGCATCGGTTGATACCACAATATCATCCTCTGTCCAATACCAGAAATGATAACCCGTATTGGCCGTAGCCGTCACTATGCAAGAAGTGCCAAAGTCGTAGGTCCCTGCTCCTTCCACCGTTCCACCTTCTGCTTGCGACGCACTGACGGCAATGCTTCCAGTGCAGACACCAACAATGTTGGTAAAGTTGCTCCATCCGTTTGCACTCTGATAGGCTTCTAACGAAGCACATGGAACACGAACTGGAATAGCCGTATTGAAGCCACCTGAACCCGAAGGAGGTGTCTCTGCGAGAACCGCAACTGAGGTCAGGCCGCTGCAATTATAGAAAGCAGAATTGCCAATGGAGGTCACGGAATTCGGGATGGTTACCGACGTCAGACCGCTGCAACAATAAAAAGCCTGACTAGGGATGTTTTCCACATTATTACCAATTATGAGCGTTGACATGGGAACATTCATAACTGGATAAGCACCAGGAGTATATCCATTACCATTGAAGGTAGACATAGTTATACTTTGATTATAATTACCATAGCCAGATGAAGTCATTGTGGTGCAATTAATTGCATTAAAATGAACCTCAACCAGATTAGGACATAGCCAAAATGCGCAAGTTCCAATGGAATTCACTCCCTCTCCTATTATCACTTCTGCCAAATCATTGCAATTATAGAAGGCATAATTGCCTATCGTGGTCACGGAATTTGAGATATCCACCGAAGCCAAACTATTGCAGTTATAGAAGGCATAACTGCCAATAGATGTAACGGAGTTAGAGATGACCAGATTGGTGACGAGCGTGTTATTGATGAAAAGCTCATGAGCAATAGTGAGTGGATTGGATAACTCATTGTTAAAAACTATTCCGCACCATTGGGCAACGTCGCCCGTATAATGCACCGAAGTCAGGCCGTTGCAATTCTTGAAAGCATCATTAAAAATGGATGTCACGGAATTGCCGATGGTCACCGAGGTCAGGCTGCTGCAGCCTTGGAAAGCAAAACTGCCAATCGTGGTCACGGAATTCGGAATCTCCACCGACGTCAGGCCGCTGCAATTATAGAAAGCAGAACTGCCAATCGTGGTCACGGAATTGCCAATAGTCACAGATGTCAGGCCGCTGCAAAGTGAGAAAGCAGAACTGCCAATCGTGGTCACGGAATTCGGAATCTCCACCGACGTCAGGCCGCTGCAATTATAGAAAGCAGAATTGCCAATCGAGGTCACGGAATTCGGAATCTCAACCAAGGTCAGGCTGCTGCAACCAGAGAAAGCATTCTGGCCTATCGCGGTCACGGAATTCGGAATCTCAACCGAAATTAAACCACTACAGTTTTGGAATGCAAAATTTCCTATCGTGGTCGCGGAATTTGGAATGACCAAATCCGTCACAAGCTGGTTGTTTACATATAAATTATGAGCATAATAAAGAGGATTAGAAGCATTATCACCAAATGATATTTCACACCACTGGGCAATGTCGCCAGTATAATTCACCGAGGTCAGGCCGCTGCAAGTATGGAAAGCAGAACCGCCAATCGTGGTCACGGAATTCGGAATCTCCACCGAGGTCAGGCCGCTGCAGCCATTGAAAGCAGACTGGCCTATCATGATCACGGAATTCGGAATCTCCACCGAGGTCAGGCCGCTGCAGCCATTGAAAGCAGACTGGCCTATCATGATCACGGAATTCGGAATCTCCACCGAGGTCAGGCCGCTACAGCCTTGAAAAGCATTTGCGTTTATTGAATTCAACCCAATGAAATACTGAAGCTCGTCAAAAGCGGCAATCTCGAAATTGCCCTTGAAGATGTTTCCCAAAGAAAGCACCGAACCTGCTTCAGCATAACTCAACTCCCCATCACCATTGCGGTCCCAGTTGGCCACACACAAGGTCTTGACATTGGTATCGGCAAACTGGATGGCATCAGCAGGATTGGAGGCGGAGAATACTGCAACAAGATCACAATCACCCACCACAGTGAAGGAATATGAAGCACTGTTTGAAACAACGGCTTCGTTTTCTGTCCAATACCAAAAATAATAGCCAGAATTAGGCGTCGCTGTCAGCGTGCAGGTGGCTCCAAAATCAAATGTGCCACCACCTGTCACAGAGCCTCCTGTAATGGGTAAAACTGAAGCTTCAATTGTAGATGTGCAAACCGCTGTGATATTGGAGAAATTGTTCCATCCACTAGCATTCTGATAAGCTATTGCACTTTCACAGGGAACATATACCGGAATGCCCGTCGAAACACCCGAGAAGGCAGAACTACCTACTGTCGGAGGTGTTTCAGCAAGAACAGCCACCGAGGTCAGGCCGCTGCAACCAGAGAAAGCATTATTTTGAATTGAAATCACGGAATTCGGGATAACTAATTCACCTGTTAGGCCGCTACAACCTTGGAAAGCATTCTGGCCTATCGCGGTCACGGAATTCGGAATCTCCAACGAGGTCAGGCCGCTGCAACCAGAGAAAGCAGAATTACGAATTGAAGTCACAGCATTTGGAATGGTCACCGAGGTCAGGCCGTTGCAGCCTTGAAAAGCATATGCGTCTATTGAATTCAATCCAGTGAAATACTGAAGTTCGTCAAAACTGCCAATCTCGGTATTGCCTTTGAAAACGTTTCCTATAAAAGTCACCATTTGCGCCTCGTTGTAGCTTAGTTCTCCATCACCATTGCTATCCCAGTTGGCCACGCACAAAGCCTTTACGTTGGCATCGGCAAACTGGATGGCATCGGCAGGATTGGAGGTGGAGAACACTGCCACAAGGTTGCGATCGTGCACCACGGTAAAGGAATACGAAGCATCGTTTGAAACAACGACTCCGTTCTCTGTCCAATACCAGAAGTGATAGCCAGGGTTAGGTGTGACTGTCAGTGTGCAGGTGGCTCCGAAGTCAAAGGTTCCATCTCCCGCCACCGTTCCTCCTTGGTTGGAGGATGCTGAGGCAGTAATCGAGGCTGAGCAAACCGCATTGATATTGGTAAAACTATTCCATCCAGTGGCTGACTGGTATGCCTCTGCGCTTTCGCAGGGGACATATACAGGAATACTAGTCGAAACACCTCTGAAAGCCTCATAACCCCAATACCCTCCTGTTACTGCTGGAGGTGTTTCTGCAAGAACAGCTATTGAGGTCAGACCTGTCATACCATTAAAACCATAATTATTTATCGTGGTCACGGAATTGCCGATAATCAATGAGGTGAAACCGTGGCAGCTAGAGAATGCAGATTCGCCTATCGTGGACACAGAATTCGGGATAACTAATTCACCTGTTAGGCCGCTGCAACCTTGGAAAGCATTCTGGCCTATCGCGGTCACGGAATTCGGAATCTCCAACGAGGTCAGGCCGCTGCAGCCTAGAAAAGCATTTGCGTTTATTGAATTCAACCCAATGAAATACTGAAGTTCGTCAAATGCGGCAATATTGGTATTACTTTTGAACACTACTCCCAATGATGTCACTGCCAATGCCTCAGTATAGCTTAACTCGCCATCGCCGTTGCTATCCCAATTGGCCACACATAAAGCCTTGACATTGGCATCGGCAAATGCGATGTAGTCCAAATTATTTGAAAAGTTGGCTACCAAAGCTCTGTCATGAAAAACAGTGAAAGAATAAGATGCATCTCTAGACACAACTCTACCATTTTCTGTCCAGCATAAAAAGGAAAAACCATCGTTAGCAGTTGCCATTAAAACACAAGTATTGCCAAATTCATAAGTCCCTGTACCTGTTATTGTACCACAACCCTCAGGATGAACAAATGCCGAAATCTGACTATCTTGAGATTCAATTATTGATCCATTAAATCCCCCCCATGCCGTTGTATATGCACTTGAAGTTCCAACAGGTACAAACAAAACGCAATCGGAAGGTAAACCTTGGAATGTTGCATAAGTGGTATTGCCACTTAGAGAAGGAGGAGTCTCAGCTAAGATAGCAATCGTATGCAAGCTGGAACACATATAAAAAGCAGCCCCTTGCACATTGTTGATAGTCGAGGGAAGTGTTAGACTTGTAATACTCGTACCTTGGAAACTTCCGTTATTATTTGGATTAAGCAAAGCCGTAACAGTGTATTCCACACCATTGCACATCACAGTGCTTGGCACCACCACGTCACCCGATATATAAGTGTTATTACCCGTAGTAACCACACCCACTGTATGCTCGGAGCTGTTAATGATGTTATAATACAGCATCTGCCCAGAGGGAGCCACTGCCGAGAAACTGTATGCCCTTGCCGTCGCCATGCCCATGCCGAGGACAAACACAAGGGTGAAGAGTCGTTTCAACATATTGGTGTTGTTCATATCTTTGAGGTTTTTCATCTTTCAGTCCTTTCTTTGTTTTTATTTCACCATCAGTTTGCATTGGTACACCCTGCCGCTGCGGCAGACGGCCTTCACCATATAGAGACCGGCCGTGGGAAGGCCCGCCACGGAGCGCTTCGCTATCGCGCCCATCTCGCGCCGCACCACAGCACCCAGCATGTCGGTGATGGTCAGCTCCACCACCTGCTCTTCCTCAGGGATGCCAAGGCCGAAGGCGGCATCATGCTCCACGGGGTTGGGATAGAGGGTCATCAGGTTGCTCTCATGCTCGCCCACGGTGGTCGTCGAGCCAAAATCAACCACAAAGGGCTGGTCATAGCTGCCCACCATGGCATCGGTCACGAAGGTGAGGTGGGTGTGGCTCTCGCCATTCGTCGGTTGCTCGCCGTTGGTGAGGGCAAAGCTCACCTGCTCACCGTCCTGGCCCGTAATGGTCATCAGGGCATAGTAGCGGTCGATGGCCTCCATGTAATACAGCTTCGCGCTGCCACGGCACTCACCGTCGACAAAGGCACCCAGCTCGAGGTCTTCACCACGTTGCTCTTCGCCGTCAACGGTCACCACGGCCATCAGGCAGAGGTTGTCGGGGAAACGGCGGATGTTGCCGCGCCAATGAAGCGATGCGGGCTCAACGGGAACATAGTCGCCACGGCTTTCCGTAAAGGTCAGGTCCACGTTCTCTTGTCTGGTGGAATAATACAGATAGGTGGATCCAGGAACCAGTTCAAAGGTGGCCGGCAGCCAGCCTTCTCCCGTCACATAGGTGGCAAAACCGCCCTGCCCTTTAATGATGTCACCATTGCTGGGCACAAAACCGGCCAACGCAGTGTGGACACCGTTGAGATAACGGCAAGGATAGCCTATCCAGTTCCACAGAGGATGGATGGGGATGGGGTGGTCGTTAGGCTGCACTATGCTGCCGTGCATGTGCGAGAAGCAGTCGCCCGACACGTTCACCTTGTAGCCACGCTCATTGAGCAATTCTGTGAGCGGGCCCATCCAACGGTCCAACGAAGGGATGTATTGGACATAATAATCGGACGACTTGATGATGACACCCTGTTCGCCCAAACTGTTCTCCAGCATCGAGAGCGCATCGAACACCGACATCTCGATGGACGAGCTCCACCAGTCCCAGCCTTCCTCCAACTCTTTTTCCTGCACGAAATCGAACACCGCGGTGGCCGACACAGGGCCGCTCACCTGGAAGGTGTAGGAGGCATCGGTAGAGACCGTCTCGCCGTCGACCCTCCAGCTATTGAACTGGAATTCGTCGCTTGCTGTGGCCGTCAAGGTGCATGTGGCAAAATGGGCGTAGCTGCCCGCGCCGCTCACCGTGCCGCCCTCGGCTGGGCTGGCCACGGCAGTAATCGTATAGCTGTTGAGGCTGAAGTGCGCCACGTAGTCGGCCGCACCACTCACCTCGAAGGTGTATTCCGCATTGGTGGAGACCACCTCGCCATTGAGCGTCCAATTGGCGAAGCTATAGCCTGTGGCGGGCGTGGCCGTCAGGGTGCAGCTGGCAAAGTGGTCGTAGGTGCCCATGCCTGCAACGGTGCCTGTTCCTTCCGGCTCAACGGAGGCTGTGATCTCATAGCTGTTGAGGCTGAAGTGGGCCACGTAGTCGGCCGTGCCGCTCACCTGGAAGGTGAACGATGGCTCGGTGGCGACTTCCTCGCCGTCGAGGGTCCAATTTATAAAGGTGTAGCCCGTGGCTGCGGTGGCCGTCAAGGTGCAGCTCTCGTAGTGGTTGTATGTCCCAGTGCCTTCAATGGTGCCAGCGCCTTCGGGGTCGGCGGTGGCGCCGATGGCGTAACTATTGAGGCTGAAGTGGGCCACATAGTCGGCCGCCTCGGTTACGGTGAAGGTGTAACTGGCGTCAGTGGATACCACTTCCCCATCGAGTGTCCAATTGACAAAGGAGTAGCCCGTATTGGGTGTGGCCGTCAGCGTGGCTTCAAGACCCGGGAAGTGACCGCCTTGGCCGGTCATGGTGCCACCCTCAAGCGGATCAGACGTGGCACTGATCTGGACGCGGCTAATGAAACTGTATTCATAGAAGCCAGCGTAATGATCTTCAGCAACGTAGACAAGGTCGCAGGTGCTGTGCAAGTCGAGTTCTTGCTGAAGGTGATGGTCATAGAGCCTAAAGCTAATCAAGTCGCCATTGTTCTCGCCTGCGATGCTCATGAAATAGAGACACATTCCATTGTTGGCTCTCAACGGGAGCACGCTTCCACGGCATTCATCGCCGCAGAAGGCTCCCAATTCAAGGTAATCGACATTCTGGGTGACTCCGTCAATGGCGACATAGCCCGTATAGGTCATTGTCGTCTGCATGGTGGGTGACGTCCAGTGGGGTTGCAACGCGCTGAAGTTGGCCACCAGCGTGCGAGGGCCAGTCACTTCGAAGGTGTAGGGGTTATCGGTCGAGACCACGGTGCCGTTCTCGGTCCAGTTCGCAAACATATAACCAGTTTGGGAGGTGGCCGTCAGCGTGGCTGCGGTGCCCTGAGGATAGGAGCCCGTGCCAGCAATGCTGCCGCCATCGGTTGGATTGGCCGAGGCGTTGATGGTGTGGTTGACGGCGAAGTTGGCCACATATGTGGCGCCTTCAGTCACAGTGAAAGTAAAGGTTGCATCTGTCGACACCACAGTTCCGTTCTTCGTCCAATTGATGAAAGAGGAGCCTTGGTTGGCTGTGGCGGTCAGGGTGCAGTTGCTGCCCAGTTCGTAAGCGCCATCGCCAGTGGTCGTACCGCCGTTGCTGGGGTTGCACGATGTGCGGATGGGACAATACGGGGCATCGGTCACCAAACGGACAGACATGCCTTTATCGCGATTGAAGTCCGGATCGTTATATACGCCAAATTGACCCGAACTGGAGCCATAAGACACATGGAATCCGAAGCCATAGGCGCGATAATCGTTGTTTCGGCTTGACGACCAATAGAAACCAGCGGTTGATTGATTACTCAAGCTTCCGACATATAACTGATATGACTTGCTCTCGTTTTCGATTTTGGCACGCAATCCGGTTTTGGGCAGGAAGATTACGCCGTTTGTCTCCATCTGAGCCCATTGTTCTGCCGTGATGGTGTTAGCAGAGCAACTGACTCCGTTGTAGACGTTACCGTTATTAATGGTAACAATGGAGTTGTCCCAGTTGTCGGGCAATATGAGAACGCCATTAACACCGTTGACATTTGCCAATGCAAAACGTATTCCAGAGGTGGTGTTTCGGGTAAACAACAGATATTGCCATTCTTCCCTCGTTAACGTTCTCCAAAGATTCGTCAGGTAGTTACCGTTGCTGATGGCATTGTAGCCCCAGTCAGCCTTACCAGTTTGGTCATACAAGTTTGTTGCATTCGATCTGTAGGGATTGCATTCTTCAGGATGGTCTTCATCAGGATAGTCCCATGGTTGATACACCGTGGCACCATGGTTGAATCCGCTCGTCCCCCATGAGAACAAGTCGACCCAACCGGAGTAGTAAGACGAAACATTGTTATTGGAACTGCCACTGACATTTCCGTATGAACTTCCATCTTGCGTGCCTCCCACAAAATCATATTGGTGCTCGGCAAAGCGCCAAGTGTGTGTCGAGGCCTGGTATTGCAAGTTACCTTGCGAGAACCATACGATCTTGTTGTCGCTAACCGAGAATAGGCCATCGATAGTACCTTCGGGCTTGCCAGTAAAATAGGTAAAGTGAGCCACGAGGTTTCTCGCATTGTTTACGGTAAAAGTTAATGAAGGATCGTTGGAGACATCATTCCCATTTTCCGTCCATTTGACGAAATAGTAGTTCGTTGCCGGGGTAGCCGTCAACGTGCAGGTTGTGCCGTGCGGATAATTGCCAGCTCCGCTCACCGAACCACCGGCCGTGGGGGAAGCCGAAGCCGTGACCATATAGCTATTGAAGCTGAAATGGGCGACATAGTCACCGCCTTCGCTGACCTCAAAAGTGTAGGTGGCATCTTGTGAGACCACTTGGCCGTCGCGTGTCCAGTTAATGAAGCTGTATCCACTGCCCGGTGTAGCCGTGGCCGTCAAAGTGCAGTTCTCAAAGTGATTATAGGTGCCACCGCCAGAAACAGAACCTCCCTGTGTTGGGTCAGCGCTGGCAGTAATTTCGTACGAGTTAAGCGTGAACATGCCCAAATAAGTGGCTGAATTGTTCACATAGAAGGAATAGGTGGGATCCGTCGATAGCGTTGTGGTGCCATCCACCGTCCACTGCGAGAAGGTATAGCCCGTGTTTGGCGAGGCTACAAGCGTGGCCTGCAAACCCAAGTCAAAATCGCCCATTCCGCTAACGGTGCCGCCCTCGGAAGGAAGGGCCATGGCATCGACATTGAAAACCGGCAATGTCTGTATGGTGAACGCATTTGTATAGGTTGGGTTCGAAGCGTATCCGCTGTAAGTCGACGCTCTCACTTTCAGGACTGGCTTGGCGCTGGTCCCGAAATCGAATGCATTCTCGCCAACCGTGGGAGGCATTCCTGCATAGAGGGTAACCATTTGCAATCGGTTGGCATCAGCAAAAGCGCCATTACCGATGGTTAGCGACCACGAGCGGATCACCAGGTTGCGTATATGACAACCGTAGAAGGCATTCGTCCCGATATAGTTAACCGACTCCGGGATGGATACATCTGTGACCAATGTCTCTTCAAGGAAGGCGCCGTCACCGATGCCAACCACAGTATAAGTGGTCCCTTGATAGGTGACTGTACTAGGGATGTTTACATACCCGGAATATCCAGGATTGCTATTTGCAGTGACTTCCACCGTATTTGTGTTGTCAATGATGTCGTAAGAAACACCATTTACACTAAAATCGATGAAAGCAAAACCTTTCGTCATACCTACCCCACAGATGAGCAGGGCAAGCATGATGGCTTTTGAAACCAATGACAAACGTAAAGATTTGTTTTTCATATACTTATAAATAATTTATTTTGATTATTACAATATTAATAGCTTGCAAATAAAATAAAAAAAATCCGATATAAATTGGTCCTTGTTGGTCCTTGTCACTCAAGGCTGATTGTCAGGGAGTTGAGAGATACATAATGCGTGACGCGGGACTACGGGACACTTCGACAGGCTCAGTGACCCCTGAAGGACTGTGGGGTGAAGGAGACGTATCATTATTTTCCGAAAACTATGCGTAAATACGCGAAAAAATCAAATAATAACTCGGGGATTTGAGTTTTATGCTTACCTTAGGGTCATGTCCCTAAAAACTGACAAAGAAAAAAGCCAAGAGACTAGCTCGTTACGTCGCATAAACGACTCGTACCACAAAATTGTCGTTGTGCGCAGCCACATCGTCCCGTGGTATGACGAGAATGGCATCTACTACATAGGACTGGAAGATTTCTGTTTGGACTATATTGACGAGTTGGACAGAACGCTTTGAAATTTGGTCATTTTGATCCTCACTCCACATCCCGCACCAAGCGCACCGAGAGGCCGTCGCCACGATGACCATCGCACTTGATTATGACCATACCCAACCCGTATGCGTCTTCGGTGCCTGCATCCGAGGTGTGGTAAACACCTGCATTCAAATAGACTCCGTCGATGGTGCGGACGCCTGCCTCAGGCAAGAAAACCACCCCCGCAGGCTCCATCACCTGTTGGAAGTCACTTTGACTGATGACATTGTTATTAGATTCAGCTGATACATCATTGACAGCGTTCAACTGATAGGTCGTCACTTTCCATGTGTCGGGCAAAATGAGCAGTCCGTTCACGCCATTCACTTTCGCTCTGGCGAAACGGACGCCCGAAGCGGTGTTGCGCACAAACAACAGATACATCCATTCCTCTTTCCTTGGCGTGCGCCATAGGTGCTCGCGGTTGCCACCGTTCGAGATGGCGTTGTAGCCCCAATCGGCCTTGCCCGTCTGGTCATACAAATTGTACAACGCCTTGCCGTAGGCATAATGCAGGGCGTTGCTTTGCGTGTCCTTGTTGCCGCTCCAGGGCTGGTAGTTCACCGCGCCGTGGTCGTAGCCGCTCGTTGCCCATCCAAACAGATCGATCCATCCGCTGTAGGTCTCCGAGATCTTTTCGTTGTCTTTCCCAATGAAGTCATATTGGTGCTCGGCAAAACGCCATGTCTGCGTCGTGGCCTGATACAGGAGGTTGCCTTTCGAGAAATGCACTTGCTTGCCCTCCTTGATGGAGAAAAGCCCTGGCA
>CAMUYT010000025.1 GCA_947164955.1 uncultured Bacteroidales bacterium
TCGTCACCGAAATCGACCCCATCTGCGCCCTGCAAGCCGCCATGGAAGGCTTCGAGGTCACGACGATGGAGGAAGCTGTCAAGGAAGGCAACATCTTTGTCACCACGACGGGCAACTGCGACGTGATTACGCTCGAACATATCTTGCAAATGAAAGACCAGGCCATTGTGTGCAACATCGGCCATTTCGACAACGAAATCCAGGTGGACCGCCTCGAAAAGACTGAGCATCTGAAGGAGAAAATCAACATCAAGCCGCAAGTCGACAAGTATGTCTTCGACGACGGCCATTGTATCTTCCTGCTGGCTTCGGGACGATTGGTCAACCTTGGTTGCGCCACGGGTCACGCCAGCTTCGTGATGAGCAACTCGTTCACCAACCAGACCTTGGCCCAAATGGACCTTTGGGAGAAGCGCGGACAATATAAAGTAGGTGTCTACTGCCTGCCCAAGTATTTGGACGAGGAAGTGGCTCGCCTGCACCTTGAGAAGATTGGCGTGAAGCTGACCAAACTCACGCAGAAGCAGGCCGATTACATCGGCGTTCCTGTCGAGGGCCCCTACAAGTCCGACATCTATCGTTATTGATGGTGCTCTGACATGAGAATTGCAGTAAATACACGTTTGTTGCTGAAAGACAAGCTTGAAGGCATTGGGTGGGTTGCGTATGAGACCTTGCGTCGCATGGTGAAGGCCCATCCCGAAGTGGAGTTTTATTTCCTCTTCGACCGCGAGCCCGATCCGATGTTTATCTTCGCCGACAATGTGAAGCCTGTAGTGTTGTTTCCACAGGCGCGTCACCCGTTCCTTTTCATTTGGTTCTTTGAGTTTTCGGTGGCTAAGGCCTTGAAGCAAATCAAGCCCGACTTGTTTTTTTCGCCCGATGGCTATCTGAGTCTTCGCTCAGATGTTCCTCAAGTGGCTCAGTTCCATGATCTTAACTTTGAGCATTTCCCGAAGGACATGCCGAAGATCCATCTGTGGCACTATAGGAAATATTTTCCGAAATTTGCCCGTAAAGCCAAGCGCATCGTGACGGTTTCGGAGTTTTCGAAACAGGACATCATGGACTGTTACGGCATAGAACCCGAGAAGATAGATGTGGCCTATAACGGTGTGAATGAGAAGTTTGCACCGATTTCCGATGAAGAGAAGGTAGCGGTGAGGGCGAAATACACGGGAGGAAGCCCTTATTTCATGTTTGTCGGCTCGTTGCATCCGCGCAAGAATCTGGCCCGCTTGTTCACGGCTTTTGACTTGTTCAAAAGCCAAACCCCTGCTCATGTCAAGTTGCTGATTGTAGGGGAGAAGCGTTGGTGGTCAGAGCCGATTGAGAAGGCCTACAGCGCAATGCGGTTCAAGGACGATGTGGTCTTTGCCGGACGTTTGAGTGCCGAGGATTTGCACCTGGTGACAGCGGCGGCATCGGCATCAGTGTATGTGTCTTATTTCGAGGGCTTTGGCATCCCGATCTTGGAGGCGTTCCGTTGCGAGACGCCGGTGATCACCTCCAATGTGACCTCCATGCCCGAAGTGGCCGACGCCGCCGCTTTGCTTGTCAACCCGTTCAGCGAGGCTTCGATTGCAGAAGGCATGACGGAGATGCTCGACGAGAACGTGCGTGAGGACTTGATAGAAAAAGGCCGCGAACGCGCCCAGGACTTCTCGTGGGACAAAGCGGCCAACGACATTTGGAACTGTTTGATGAAAGCAATAAACAACAAAAACTGATTATTATGGCTAAAATAGTAATGTATCCCGCAGATAATACAAAAGAGACCTTGAATTGGAAAGACCTGCAAGGCCAACATATTACAACAGTGGAAAGAAGGGTGTTGGTGCTAGGATCTGGTGGTCGCGAACATGCGTTGGCCTGGAAATTGGCTCAGAGCGATGGTACACGTGTTTTCATCGCACCTGGTAATGCAGGAACGGCTCAAGTAGGCAGTAATGTCAATCTGAAAATTTCTGATTTTGAAGCAATAAAACAGTTTTGCTTAAAGGAACAGATTAATATGGTCGTCGTGGGCCCGGAACAGCCTCTGGTTGACGGCATTGTTGATTTTTTCAAGAATGACGAGGCGCTGAAGGCAGTGAAAATCATAGGTCCCGACCAACGGGGTGCCCAATTGGAAGGCTCTAAAGCTTTTGCCAAGGACTTCATGGAGAAATATGGAATCCCGACGGCCAAATGTTTTAAGGTCAACAAGGCGAATTTGGAAGAAGGATACAGGTTCCTCGAAAGTGTCAAGGCACCCTATGTTTTGAAGGCTGACGGTCTGGCTGCAGGTAAAGGAGTTCTGATTCTCAATGATTTGCATGAAGCAAAAGACGAATTGTCCAAAATGCTCGACGGCAAATTTGGTGCGGCTTCGGCTACGGTGGTCATTGAGGAGTTCCTGAAAGGTATCGAGGTCTCAGTCTTTGTCTTGACCGACGGTGAGCATTATGTTTTGCTACCCGAAGCCAAGGACTACAAGCGTATTGGTGATGGCGACACGGGCTTGAATACGGGAGGCATGGGTGCTGTTTCACCTGTTCCGTTCTGTACGCCTGAGTTCCTGAATAGGGTGGAAGAACGTATCGTGAAGCCTACTTTGAAAGGTTTGAAAGCTGAGAATATCGACTATAAAGGCTTCATCTTCTTAGGCTTGATGAATGATGGCGGCGATCCATACGTCATTGAGTACAATGTTCGTATGGGCGACCCTGAGACGGAGGCGGTGATGACGCGTATCGAAGGGGATTTCGCCGATTTGTTGGACGCTTGCGCAGATGGTCGCCTTGATGAGGTCCATTATGCAAAGAGTGCGATGACAGCCGTCACGGTCATGATGGTGTCGGGAGGCTATCCAGAAGCCTATAAAAAAGGTATGAAAATGAGCGGATTGGATAGCTTAAAGGAGGTGGTTGCTTTCCATGCGGGTACGGCTTTTGATGCGGATGAGGAGGTGGTTACGGCTGGCGGTAGGGTCATCGCGGTGACAGCCCATGGTCATTCCATTAAAGAGGCGAGGGACCTCGCTTATCGTGAAGTGGAAAAGATCCATTTTGAAGGCGCTAACTTCCGTCACGACATTGGACTAGATTTGATGCGAATGCAATGATAAAGTTTTTCAGACAGAGCTATGCCATTCAGTATGTGGTGATTGCACTAATGGCGATTGCCTTGTGGATTCCTGCGTTTGCGGCAGGCAAAGGTACCATGGGTTTAGGCGAGCCTGTAATTCCTATTTTTAATGTCATCGACCGGCTGTTGAGTTTCTCATCGCTTGCACAACATGCTTTCGCTTTTATCTTATTGGTGATAGAGACGCTGTTGTTCAATTCCATGATGGTGAAAAACCAAATTGTTGGCAAGGTCAGTGTCATGGGGGCATTTGTTTTTGTGTTGCTAATGAGTCTTACCCAGACGCAAACAAATTTCTATCCATTTGCACTTTCTGTGTTGTTTATTTTAATGGCAATCAGTAATTTGTTTGAAATCTATCAGCTTCAAAAGCCAGAGATGAACCTGTTGAAAGCAGGAGCGTCAATTGCATTGGCTTCGATGTGCTATTTCCCCTCCATCCTTTTGATGCTATGGGTCTTCATAGCCCTGCCTATTGCAAAGAAAGGGACGCTGCGTTTGCAGCTGATCCCCGGTTTTGGCTTCCTTTTCGTCTATTTTGTTTATTTCGCCGGCGCGTTTTTGTTTAGCGATTTGCGCCCTATTTTGCATGGCTATTTCGATTATTTCACTTCAATTAAATTCTCGGTAGAAGGCTTTAACTTAAAGATTGTCTTTTTGTTGAGCGCTTTAGTTTTATCGACAGTATTTCTTCTTTTTGGAAGTAGTAATGCTGCTTTCGAAAAGACGATTGCGGTCAGAACGAAGATTTCGATGACCTATATGTTGGCCGTTTTTGCTCTTTTGCTTTTGTTCTTAGGTGGCAACGTGATGATGCAAGGGTTGATATTCGTCGTTTTGGCCATACTTGTTTCCTACGCGTTTTCCTACATCAGCAACACAAGTTGGGCAGATTTGTTTTTGGTGGTGTTTCTGCTGTTGGTTTTTTCCAACCATTATTACTTTAAGCTTCTGTAAAACATGGGATTGTTGACGCATTATTCGGATTTGGTGGAAGCTGGTTGCGATGAGGCTGGACGTGGCTGCTTGGCGGGTCCCGTGGTGGCCGCTGCAGTCATCTTTCGCAATGCCGCCGACTATCCTGAACTTAATGATTCCAAGCAACTTACGGAGAAGAAGCGGATGAAACTGCGTGAGATGGTAATGCAAGAGGCTTTGTCGTATGGCATTGGCATTGTCACTGCACAAGAGATAGACGAAATCAATATCTTAAATGCTTCATTCCTAGCGATGCACCGGGCTTTAGATCAACTAACACTTCGGCCGGAATTGCTGCTGATAGATGGCAATAGGTTCAATCCTTATAAAGAGTTGAAGCATGTCTGTATCGTTGGCGGCGATGCCAAATACCAGTCCATCGCTGCAGCATCCATCTTGGCAAAAACCACACGCGATATGATGATGGCACAATATGCAGAACAATATCCCGTTTACAATTGGAAAAAGAACAAGGGCTATCCCACACGCGAACACAAACAAGCCATCGCCGATTATGGCACAACGCCATTGCATCGTATGACTTTCAATATGGCTATTCAATTGAAGTTGGACTTGTAATAATATTATCTAATAAATTGATTGTCAAAAATATACATATAATAGTCTTATTATTGTTTATGTCCTTCGCATCGTTGTCGATGAAAGCCCAGTATGTCACTAATGGAAACGAGTGGGACGATGTCGATTTCAGGGATACGACTTTGGTTACCTCCTCGGATTTCCGTAATCGGATGGTGGAGCAGCTTTTCCTTCTCACTGAGGATGGGGATATGGCTCGTTTCGATAGCCTTTCGATTGTCACTATAGGAAACCTGCTCGGAAAGGCCAAGGTTAACATGAAGGTGTATGAGTTTATTCTCGAGTTCATGCTGAATGGGTACTCGAATCTTGGCAGAGAACAAGTTGTTGATTATCTGTTGAATTATCCTATGCTATTTGAAGGAGAAATTCAACTTGCTGAGGGCTTGCGTTTGGACTCTATCACCGAACCTTATCAAAAGGTTCGGGTGGGAACCAAAGCACCTGATGTTTCAGGCGTCACGATCAATGGGAAGCCGTATCGGCTGTATGACTCGGATGCGGAGAATGTTATCATCGTATTCTGGTCTACTGATTGCGAATATTGCCATGATTTCTTGACCGCCATTCGAAAGAATCTGGATTTGAAGTCTGATTATGAGTTGGTTACCTTTGCGTTGGCGGAGAATGAGGACGATGCAATTCGCTCGGTGAGAAAGTTACGTCTTGACGGATATCATTTCTATGATGCCTTGCGTTGGGAGAGTAAACCTTTTTTGGATTACCATATCAGCTCCACGCCAACGGTTTTCGTTTTGGACAAAGATCGAATGATTGTGTGCAAGCCTTATGATTGGCATGAATTAAAGGAATGGTTGAAATAAATTAGTTAAAATCATTGAAATATAGTATAATATGAATCTTCGAAACTCTTTTTCTTTACTTGTTGTCAGCCTTACTTTGATGGCTGGTCAGTGTTTTGCCCAGGATGCAGAGTCACGTTGGGTGGACTCGGTGTATAATAGCTTGACAATGGAACAACGCGTGGCTCAGCTGATATGTATGCGAGCCAATCAACCCGATAAGCCGTTTTATGAGGATGTGGCGAAGTATATCAAGCAATATAATATAGGTGGAGTTTGTTTTTTCCGTGCTGACGCTGAGTCACAAGTGAACCAAACCAACGCATGGCAAGCCTTGGCAAAGACCCCGTTGATGGTCTCCATTGATGCGGAATGGGGTTTGGCGATGCGTGTGAAGAAGACCATGTCTTATCCCTATCAGATGACCTTAGGCGCCATCGAAGACGATGAGCTGATATACGAGATGGGTCAGCAGGTGGCTGAGCAATGCCAGCGAATGGGCATTCATGTCAATTTTGCGCCCGTGGTCGACGTCAACTCCAATGCCGCCAATCCGATCATCGGTATGCGTAGCTTTGGCGAAGACCCTCAAAAAGTGGGCGAAAAAGGTGCTGCCTATGCGCTTGGAATGCAAAGTAAAGGATTGATTACTAGTATGAAACATTTTCCTGGCCATGGCAATACCGCAACCGATTCGCACATGACACTTCCGACGGTTACAAGAACGATGGACGAGGTGCGCGACATTGAGTTGGCCCCGTTCCGCCATATGATTTCACAGGGCGTGAATGGTGCCATGGTAGGTCATTTGTATTTCCCTGCTATCGAGAAGGTGAAAAATACCTCTTCTTCGCTGTCGCATGGCGTGGTGACGGATTTGCTGAAAGACGAGATGGGCTTTGAAGGCTTGATTTTCACGGATGGCCTCGATATGAAGGGTGTATCCGAAAAAGTGCGTCAGGACAGCGTCCCTTACGTCGCGTTTATGGCGGGTAACGATGTGTTGATTTTGCCTACCAATGTGCCTTTTGCCATCAAGACCATCAAATCGGCTGCTGAGCGTGACCCTATTGCCGCTGCCCGACTTGAAGAGAGTTGCAAGAAAATCCTTCGATATAAATACCGCGCAGGCTTGAATCATTATCGCCCTGTCTCCACCGCAAATCTGATGAATGACTTGAAGAAGAAATCGTACATCGAATTGCGTCAGGAACTGTATGACGCAGCCGTCACTATGCTCCGCAATGAGGACCAAGTTATTCCGTTGGTAAACAACAAAAAGATTGCCGTAGTCACCATCGGCAACACAAAAAACGACGTCAATGAGGGATTGGTTGCCCGTGGATTCAATACCACCTCGTTTGTGGTCACGAAAGATGGCATCTCGGCGAAGTCTGCCGATTGGTTGACGCGTCTTGAGAAATATGACCTCGTAGTGGTCAATATCGAGAAAACCACGATGTTCGCCAACAAGAACTATGGCATCAACAGTGAGACCGTTAAGTTCTTCAACCGTTTGGTGGCCCAGAACGACGTGATTCTCAATTTGTTTGCTTGCCCTTATGCCTTGGACATGTTCCGCATCAACAATAGCGTCAAGGGCTTGGTGGTGGCCTATCAGGACGAGGTGCCGGCCGTGGATGCCGTTGTGCGTTTGCTTGCAGGGGAGTTGGAAGCCAAAGGCACATTGCCCGTTTCGGTGAACAAGTTTAGTTGTGGCGATGGCATTGTGGCGATGATGCCGGAGAAAAAGCCGCATATCTTACCTTCAAAGGAAATGCCGGCAAATTCCATACAGCCAGTTAGAAACGAAGCCGCTGCATCGATCCCTGCGGGCGATTTGCCCAAGAAATATGAAGCCAAGTTGGACTCTGTGGCCCGTCTGGGCATTAGGAAAGGGGCTTATCCAGGCTGCCAGCTGATGGCCTTGAAAGACGGCAAGGTGGTTTATGACAAGTGTTTTGGCTATTTCACCTATGGCGGTGGACACAAAGTGCAGCCCGACGACTTGTACGACATCGCCTCATGCACAAAAATCTTTGCATCTACCTTGGCAATCATGAAGCTTTACGACGATGGGTTGATCGACTTGAACAAGACGTTGGCGGATTTCTTTCCCTACCTGAAAGGCAAGTCGCATGGCAAGTTGAAACTCATCGACATCATGACCCATCAGGCAGGTCTGAAGGCATGGGTGCCTTTCTATAAGGTGACGGTGAACGAGGATGGCCCGATGGAAGCGTATTATAGCGATGCCTTGGACGAGAACCACAATATCAGGGTGGCTGAAAACCTTTATCTCATTAATGATTATTCCGACCGCATCTTCGATTCGGTCTCCAAAACGCCGCTAGGCAAGAAGAAGTATCTATACAGTGACATGGGCTTTTACTATATGCCTAAGATTGTGAAACAGATTACCAACCAAAGCATTGAGGACTATCTGAACGAGAAGTTTTATTTCCCCATGAACCTGTCGCATATCTGTTATCAGCCTTTGAACCATTTTACACGTGATCAGATAGCGCCTACCGAGAACGACACTGTGTTCCGGATGCAATTGGTGTGGGGGGATGTGCACGACCAGGCCGCAGCCATGTTTGGCGGTGTGGCAGGCCATGCAGGTCTGTTCTCCAACGCCCACGACTTGGCCGTGTTGATGCAGATGTTGCTTGACGAGGGCAAATACAACGGAGTGCAATACCTGAAGCCTGAGACGGTGCGTTATTTCGTCAAGGCACCGTTTGCCGCCAGCAACGACAACCGCAGAGGCATCGGTTTCGACAAGCTTCCCCTCAACAAGAAAGGCTCGGCAACGGCTTCTAAGTCGGGCTCGATGAAAGGCTTTGGCCATACTGGATTTACGGGCACTTTCGTGTGGGCCGACCCTTCTAATCAGACGGTTATCGTGTTCCTTTCCAATCGTGTATATCCCAATACCGACCCAAACAAACTGGCTCGGCTCAACACCAGGACGGCGTTGCACGACATCTTGTATGAGGCTTTTCCTGTGAAGGAATAGCGCCTCTACCTCGATTTTGATGTGGGAAAAGCGGATTTTTTTTGAGGCAGTCTTTTTTTTTCCTATTTTTGTCCTTTCTTTTTGAAAACGACAAAACTTAGTTTTATGATTAACAACGAGTACTTTCCCAGTATGCTTCCTGCCGATGAGCTCGCGCAGTTGAAGTACATCCCGACGCTTTCGGAATTTGTGACATGGATCGAACAGAAATGGGCCGATTTGCCCTGCCTTTCCGACACGGTAAATACCTATAATTACAAGCAAGTGTGCGACACAGTGGCGCGCAAACGCGCTCTGCTCTGCGACCTTGGCCTGCAAAAAGGCGACAAGGTGGCTATTTTGGACAATACCACTGTCGAGGCCGTCGAAATGTTTCTTGCCGCAACATCGGCAGGCTTTGTGGCCATCAACTTGCCCTCGCAGTTGCCCCCGCAAGCCGTGGTTGGCTGCTGCATGAAGTTCGGTGTGAAGGTGATTGCCTACGGCAAGGACTTTGCCGAGGCTGTGGCCGGTGTGCCTTGCAAGGCCATTGCCATCACCGATTGTGCCGACCACACCGCTCCAGTAGCCACCGTCGACAAGAATGACCCAGCGGCCATTTTCTTCACTGGAGGCACCACTGGCGCACCTAAGGGTGCCGTCCTGCCGCACCGTGCCCTCATGCGTGGTGCCCTCAATGGCGTTTACGCTCCTGGCAGTCAGCTTGGCCATCATCGTTATGCCTGTGTGTTGCCACTCAGCCACGTGTTCGGCCTCATCCGCAGCACGCTTTCAGTGTTGTTTGAAGGTGGTGTATGGTTCTCGGCTGGTAATACCAAGGAAACCATCACCAAATTCCCTGTCATCAAGCCGACTTGTCTCGTGGCCGTTCCTGGCATTTGCGAGATCCTGCTTGGCCTTGTCAAGATGTACGGCAAGCCCTTCCTTGGCGGTCAGCTCGGATTTATCATTTCAGGTGCAGCAAACGTGCCTCCGAAACTCATCAAGGAGTTCGACGAATTGGGCATCCAGCTCTTCGAAGGCTATGGAATGACAGAAGGCGCCAACCTCACAACGGGCAACATCGACGTGCTGACACATCCGACCTCTGTTGGCAAGCTCTATCCTGAACAAGAAGCCAAGGTGGTCGACGGCGAACTGTGGTTCCGTGGCGACAATGTGTTCCTCGGCTATTATGGCGACCCCGAAAAAACCGCTGAGACGTTGACCGAAGACGGCTGGCTCAAGACCGGCGACCTCGTGCGCTTCGATGAAGACGGCTATATGTATATCGTTGGCCGTATCAAGAACCTTATTATCCTCTCCAATGGCGAGAACGTCAGTCCTGAGAGCATCGAAGAGCCTTTTTACCAGGACCTTAAGGTTCGCGATTGCCTCGTCAGGGAAGAAGAAGTGGACGGCCGTGGCATCATCGCCATCGAGATTTTGCCTCGTATGGAGGAGTTTGGCGACGACTGGAATGAGGTGGAAGCCTACTTCAAGAATCTCGTCGGCAAGGTCAACGCCACGTTGCCCACCACGCACCAAGTCAGTAAAGTCACGGTTCGCCGTGAAGACTTCAAGCGCACGGGCGCGATGAAAGTTTCACGTAACCAATAAGATACGTCATGCAAAGAGAAGCTATTTTTGAAGAAGTGAAGGATATCCTTAAGCAGATCAAGCCTTCCAGTGACCTTTCGGCCATCAATGACGACTCGCAGCTTGTTCGTGACGTGGGTCTCGACTCCCTGACCATCTTGCTGCTGAGCCTTGCCATCGAAAACAAATTCGGGTTCAAGTTTGAAGGCAACCCGAAGTTTGTAACAGTGGGCGAGGTGCTCGATTATATTGGTGCAAACACAACACGTTAACTTATGGCAATCAATATCGTACAGGTGGAAAGTCACAAGCAGCTGAAGGCGTTTGTGACTTTCCCCTTAGACCTTTACAAGAACTGCGAGAATTGGGTTCCCGCATTGGAAGGTGACGAATACGACACCTTCAACCCTGAGAAGAATGGCGCCTACGACTTCTGCGAATCGGCTTGTTATCTTGCTTATCGCGACAATGAGATAGTGGGGCGCGTGGCTGCCATCATCAACCACAAAGCCGACGACGACAAGAAGATTGTCCGCTTCGGTTGGCTTGATTTTGTCGAGGACGAGGAAGTGCTTCGTGCCTTGATCGACACCGTTGCCAACTGGGGGCGTCAACATGGACGCACGGAGATGCGAGGCCCTTGGGGTTTTACTGACATGGATAAGGAAGGCTTGCTCGTTGAGGGTTTCGAACATCTAAGCCCATTCACCTGCCTCTACAACTTCCCTTATTATGGCGAGATGCTTGAAAGGATTGGCTTCATCAAGGACGTCGACTGGACACAACGGACACTTGAAGTGAGCAAGGAGTTGCCTCAGATGTTCCAATTCACCCACCTCATTGAGGAACGTTTTAAGGTACATGTCGTCAAACCACACAGCATGAAGGAAATGTCGAAACGTTATGGCATGGAGATTTTCCACATGTACAACGAAGCTTTTGCTCCTCTGCATGGTTTTTCGCCTTTGACCGACAAGCAGATTGAAGCCTATTTGAAGACCTACGTCCCCATCTTGGACAAAGACTTTGTGGCTGTGGCCGTCAGCGACCAAGACAAGCCTGTGGGTTTCCTGTTCTGCGTGCCTTCACTGTCGAGGGCGGTGAAGAAAAGCAACGGCCGTCTTTTCCCCTTTGGTTTCATCAACATCCTGAAAGCCTTGAAGAAGAATGACACGCTGGAGGCTTTGATTATGGGCGTTATGCCCGAATATCAGCAATGCGGTGTGCCAGTGCTGTTGTTCAAGTATCTACATGAGAATTGCATTGCCCGGGGCATCAACACCATCATCATGAATCCGCAGTTGGAGGAGAACTACAAGGTACAGTCGCTCTTCGGCGAATACAAGACGGTGCCTTTCATGCGCCGTAGGGCTTACAAGAAAAGCATCATTTGATTATTTCATAGGTGTTGACGATGCCGATGGCTTCTTCAAGCACCATTTTGACCATGGCTCCGTCGGAGATGCGGTAGGTTAGCACGACCGAACGATATCCTCCTTTGGGCACTTTGCCTTTCGCGGTGATGGCAACGGTCTTAAGGCCCTTGCTTTCCGTGACTTCCAACTCTGCGTTGTTGTCAGTCGCAGCTTGTTCCCAATTGCCTGCAAGACAGTTGAGTAGGGTAGAGCGTTGCAACTTGACCAATTTGACTTTTTCGGCATCAAGTTCGGCCTTCTTGCCGTCCATGTTCATCTTCACCATCATGCCGTTCACGATGAAATAATCGCCTTCAGGCTGAGTGTAGTTCATGCTCAGTTGGTCGTTCCCATCAAACAGGATGTGTCCTGTTTTGTTGGTGGTCTTTCCCGATATTTTCATTAATTTGGTCTGAGTGAAATCGGCGTCAATCTTTTGTTGTGCAAATGCTGAGATGGTGGTCAGCATGGCGATAAGAATCAATGTAAAATGCTTCATTTCAGTAAATTAAATAAAACTGGCCTATTTGTGGTGGGCCACAACAAACTAATCTGCAAAAACTGTTCCATCATCGTCGGCTTTTTTCTTTTTCATCACGCTTCGCTTGTAGGCAGGGATTTTCATCAGCTGCCAGAAGGCAAAGGGCAGGAGCGAATAGGAGATCATGATGGTGGAAGCCATGCCGATGAGGGTGCTAAGACCGATGGAGCGGATGGCAGGATGAACGGCGAAGAGGAGTGAGCTAACGACAATGACCAGGATGACGGCGGAGAAGAAGATGGCCACCTTGTGCCATGTGAGTACGTTACGGTCGCCAGTCCGTGCTTGTTTGAGCAGTCCTTCTGTGATGAAGATGCTATAGTCGACGCCGACGCCGAAAATGAAGGTGGAGATGATGATGTTGATGAGGTTGAATTCCAGGCCAATGAGGGCCATATAGCCTTGCACCATGAACCAACTGAGCACCATCGGTAGGAAAGCCAGTAATGCCGTGATGAGATTGCGGAATGAAACCAACAGGATGATGAGTACGAACAGCGATGAAATCCAGACAGCGATGTTGAAGTCGTCGTTGATGACCTCCACCATGCTCTTGCAATAATAGAAGGGCTCAAGCACGAAGGTCTTGGGATTGAGTACTAAGGCGTCGGTTACAATGTCCTTTTCGTCGAAAGTCATGGAGACATCGGTGAACACCATATATTGGCTGTCGGCATTGCATTCGATGAAGTTGCCTAAGAGGTTGGGAGGCACCACGCCGCTTTCCATCAGCGAAGCGGCTTCGTAGTCGGCATTGAGGAGTTCCTTAAAGTCATAGAACATCATCGGGTCGAGACCGAAATCATGTGCACCTTTGTCAACCAACTGGATGGCTTCGTTTTTCCTCTCTTCGGTCCAGTAGGCGTTCCAGGCAGCAATGCGTTGTTCTTGGTCGGCTTGTGTTACAAAGAGTTTGGGAATGAAGTCGGTATAGTTGTGCACAAGGCCTAGCTGTTTCAACGAATCCAACTTGACCATAAGGGTCTTGTCGGCTTCCAGTGCCTCATCGATATCCGTGCTGACGGTGGCAAAATAGAGGTGGAAGAATCCGTCGTTGTTTTTCTCGTTGAACAGGCTTTCAGCCTCCACCTCGGCTGGCGAGTTGTAGTCGAGATTGCGTAAATCGCTGTCGAACTTCACTTTAGGAGAGAATATGATGCCAATGACGACAACGATGACGATGAAGGCCAGGAACCAAGGCTTGCGGTCGAAGGGTAGGTTGTTGAGGCGTGAAATGCGACGGAAAGTCTTGTTGTCGGCATCGGCGTTTCTTCTGGGAAGGAAATGGGGAAGGAAGATAAGCGCGAACAAAGTGCTGCCCAGCAGGGCAAACGAGGCGAACATGCCAAAGTCGCGAAGCAGGTCGCTATCGGTGAAGAGCAAGCTGCAGAAGGCGCCTACCGTAGTGATGCAACCCAGGAAAACGGGCGTCGACTCATCCGATAGCAATTTCTCGGGGTCGCCAACAAAGAAATGATGTATGAGCACATGGAGGCTGTAGCTGATGGCGACACCAAGCACGATAGCACCCAATCCAAGCGCCATGAGCGACATGCCGCCTTTGATCCAGTAGATGCACGCCATCGAGAAAGCAACGCCATAGAGGATAGGTAACAACAGCTTCCAAATGAAAGAGAAGCTTCTGAAACACAAGCCCATCAGAATCAAAATCAAGATGAGGGAGATGCCGACGGTCACGACCAAATCGCTGCGGATGCGTCCGGCATTGGAAACGCTGCCAATGGGGTCGCCATGGACATGTACCTTCACGTCGGGATGACCAGCCTCAAACTCTTTTTGCGCTTTCGAAAGCATGTGGCTGAATTCGGTAGAGGCCCATGAGTCGAGTGATTTGAAGGCTGGAGCAAGATAGGCAAGGGCTACCGTGCTATCGGGACAGAAGAGATGACCGTCGATGATGTTGAAAT
Source organism: uncultured Bacteroidales bacterium (assembly GCA_947164955.1). Lineage (GTDB taxonomy): Bacteria > Bacteroidota > Bacteroidia > Bacteroidales > F082 > Limimorpha. Next base: position 13,995 of record CAMUYT010000025.1, read on the forward strand.
TGCCAACGGCACCTTCAATGGCATCGCCCAGGATGGGACCTCTGAGGTTGAGAGGGTCGTAGGCAATGGCTTGGGTGATGTCGCCCGTCTCGTCCTCCATCATCAGTCCATAATTGACCCACATCTGCTTTTCCACGGCTTCCGGTTCCATGGCTTTGTCGAACTCATGATAGGCCGTTGTGTCGATAAACGATGGCAGGTGGCTCAACACGAAATCCAAGGCGTTGATGCCCATCTCGGGCTCAATCCGATATAAGACGTTCGAAATAAACCTGTTCGATGAGTCCTTGTCGTACAATAAGTCGATGAACTCATCGGTCCGTTCTGCCAATATTTCTGGCGACAAGGGTTCGTTGGCAGAGGTCACTTGGATATAGATTTTGTCTTTGAGTTCGATGGAGCTGAAGGCCAGTTGACTCTCTACACTCGACTCGGGGAGCAGCTTGGTGATGTCCTCTTCATAGTGGAGTTGTAGACCAAAAAAGAGGAAAACGACTGCTGAAACGAGCATGATCAGGTACATCAGCACCTTGTGCTTGCTGAAATAATGATATATCGGTATGAATAATTTATGCATTAATAATCTGAATTACAATAAGATAATGAATATGACAGATGGTCTCCCATTTAGCGTGCAAAATTACATAAAAATCCGTTGTTTTTTTGCGGAAGTCTACAAAATGTCCGTATTTTTGCACGTTATGCGAAAACACATCTTTTTTTTGATTGTCATCTTCGCGGTATCGGTGACACATGCACAGGAGGCCTCATCCTTGGAAAGAATTAATAGATTGCTTACCAAGCGTGCAGATGTCGACACAACGCGTATCTACCAACCAAAGCCTGGTTTTGCCTTGGGTTTGATCAGTTCGGGGCAGAAGGCTGGCTTCGACGTTGATGTCAATTTCAGCTTTGACGACGGCACTGATGGCTTGTCGCAGTACAGCCTCAGTGAGAACCTTTGTAAAAAGGCTGGATTTGACGTGGAATACGGGAGCTTGGCATTGAGCTACTCTTTTGAGTTGGGCCGACGTAGCGCACAACGAAAGCTGTCGTTTGGCCTGGATTTGATGCGACGCACATGGGGCTTACGATTCAACTATTTCAGCATCACCAATCCATTTGTCTCATCATTGACCTTAGGACACGAAGGAGCCGATGATTATTTCCATGACGAAATCGTAACAGATGAGGTAGCCACGCTGAAAAGCTTTACTATCGACGGTTATTATGTGTTCAACAACAAGCGTTTCGCCTATCCGGCCGCTTATAAGATCGGCTTGATTCAGCGTCGTACAACGGGCTCCTGGATTGCGGCGGCGCGTTATATGCAGGGCAGTGTCTACAATTCGCCTGATGCGGCTTTCGATTCCTACAACCTGTTGGATTGTTTCTCGACCATGCAAGCTTCGGTGGGAGGCGGTTATTCGGTCAACTTTGTGCTGTGGCACCGCGATCCCACAGACTTTCGAGACAAAGGTCTGCGTAACCTCACCATTAATTTGACAGCCATGCCTGTGCTTACTGTTTTCAACTACTTGAAAACCGTGTCTTACGAATACGAATATGACGAAGAAGGCCATCGCTATTCAGGCGAAAACGTTTCCAAGGTGCTCTGCCGTCCTGTCCCCAATTATATCGGGAGCGCAGCCCTTGGCTTCACTTATGACCGTTTCTTCTTCTCGGCACAATTTATCTACAACCGATTCTATTTTCGTAGTCGCGATGCCTTCAATGCCAGTCAGGTTGAGGTCTATGATCTCCTGGAAGGGCTTGGCTACAAAGGCGTTTTCCACGATTGGGCGCTGAAAGGCTTGTTGGTGTATAGGTTTTAAAATGCATGAATAATGAAAGACAATAAAGTAATATTGATTACGGGGGCCAGTAGTGGCATCGGATATGATGCGGCTGAGACATTGGCAAGACAAGGTCACCGCGTGTATGCCGCTGCGCGTCGCATGGAACGGATGGAGCCCTTGAAATCGCTGGGCGTACAAGTCATCAGGATGGATGTCACGGATGAGGAATCGATGCAGGAAGGCGTCAGGACGGTCATTCAGTCTGAAGGCCGTATCGACGTGTTGGTCAACAATGCTGGCTATGGTTTCTTCGGCGCCATCGAGACCGTTCCTATGGAAGATGCGCGCCGACAACTGGAGGTCAACGTTTTTGGCTTGGCGCGACTGACGCAACTGGTGCTACCACATATGCGAAAGCAGGGGAGTGGCCGTATCATCAACACCTCGTCCATTGCGGGTAAGATGGTGTTCTACATGGGCGGTTGGTACAACGTGACGAAATACTCCGTTGAAGCTTTCAGTGATGCCCTTCGTATGGAGATGAAGCCTTTTGGCATCGATGTGGTGATGATTGAGCCTGGTGCCATCAAGACCGATTGGGGTATCATTGCCGCCAAGCACTTGAAAGAATCGTCGGCAGGCTCAGCCTACGAAACGGTTGGAACACAATGGGCCGACAATATGGATTGGTTTTACAAGACCAACTTGCTGTCGTCGCCTCAAGTCATCACCAAAGCCATCAGCCAGGCTGTCAACAGTCGCCATCCCAAGGCGCGTTATTGCCGAGGTCGTTTCTCGATCATCGGCCGGCTTGCCCACGCCCTCATGCCCGCCCGCTGGTGGGACGCCACGATGCGACAGGGAGGAAAGATCAAAGTAAAATAGGCGCTACCACAATCATACGAGCAAATTTCCCTCAGCCACGATGGTCGCGGTGCCTCCGACAAAGGTGCTGCCATCGGCATGGATGCGTGTGGCGATTACCGAAGGCCGTCCCATGGCTTCGCCTTGGAGGAAGGCACATTCGGCTTCGGCGCCAAGGCAGCCATTTTGTTGCAGATAATACGTCAAGGCGGCATTGGCGGTGCCAGTGGCAGATTCTTCAGGAACGCCGAACAAGGGCGCGAAGTCGCGCACATGCGCCGTGTAGCCGTCGTTAGTGAAGGCAAACACATGGAAACTAACCGCCTCGTAGCGTTTGGTGATGGCAGTGATGGCCTCCATGTTGGGTTTCAAGGCTTGCAAGGTGGCCACGTCGGGGATTTGTATCATGAAATCGGGCAGACCCGAGTAAGAGACTTGGATGGGCAGGGTAGGCGTGTAGCCTTTCAAACCTAGTGCTTCGTATATCTCTACTGTGTTTTCGATGGTTGCTGCGATGCGCGGCTGAGCCATCTGCATCATCACGCGTTCACCGGCATCGATGACAAGGTCGCCAGCCAAAGTGTGGCAGAGGCAACGCCCTGAAGCCAGACCTTTGTGATGAAGCAATGCGAAAGAAGCGATGGTGGCATGACCACACAACTCTACTTCGGCCTTAGGGGTGAAATAGCGAATGGTGAACTCCTTCTCCGAATGCCGACGGATGAACGCCGTCTCGGAATAGCGCAACTCGGCAGCGATTTTGAGCATCAGCTCATCGTCGGGGAAAGTGTCGCCATCGAGAAGCGCCACGCCAGCGGGGTTGCCTCCGAAAAGTTGGTCGGTGAAGGCGTCAACTATATAGTATCTCATAGTTTGTTTATTGATTATTAGGTGCGTCGTTTTGGGCGCAAATGGCTGCATAAAGTCCTGGAAGCCGCTTGGAGATGGCCACGATATGCCCGTTTTCACTGAAGCAATGTAGGCTTTTTCCTGTACAAACCACCTTGTCGCCATGGCGCATCTCATACAAGAACTCAAATTTCACTTCGGAAAACTTGCCGATGCTGACATTCACGTCAATGATGTCCTTGAAGGTGGTCGGGTGTTTGTAGTTGCATTCAATGGAGATGACGGGCGACACGACGCCTTCGGCCTCAATCTTGTCGAAGCCATAGCCTAATTGGTCGAGATAGTCGACACGGGCTTCCTCCATGATACGCACATAGTTGGAATGGTGCGTGATGCCCATGCGGTCGCATTCGTAATATCTTACTTCGTGATGGTAGGTATGCATTTTGTTCAAAATAAAAACGTTTGTCTCATTTAATCTTCAACGATTTCGATGTAGAAACTCATTGGGCGAAAGCCGTCGTTGCAACTGATCATCGCCGACATTGGGTTCTGCATCCACCCGTCGAAAAAGTTGCCTTCGCCTTTGGCCAATGCTTCTACAAACTGCTGCATCGACGACCATGCCGAAGCGCACATTCCTTCGGGACATTGTCCGTCGGTGGAAATCCAACTTTGCCCGATTTGGAGATCACACGCGTGCTCAATCGGGTTCTCGTACTTTGCCATGAGGTCGGGATAAACAGTCTGGCGAATGGCGGTTATTTTTACTTTGTTCATGGGCGTTAAAATCGGGATGGAAAAATACAATTCTATGTCGTAAACTCCACCATGGCGCTCGCCTCTTTGCCGATGGAAAGTGCCACGATGAAGCCGTTCTCGATTTCATAAACCGTGGGCAACAGTGTGTCACCCAGTTTGGCCGCCACGCGGTATTCCACGCGCATTCCTGTGACGATGAAATCGTCGGGCAGAAGCTCCATCGCCATGCGGATGTAGTTGGCGTTGTTGACGTGGCGGTTGTAGTCGATGTCGGCGCGCATCACTTTGATAGAGTCAGCCGCTTGGCCTTCGCTTTTCGGCAGGATGATTCGTCGGTCGCGGTAGTTCATCTCTTGCTTTGGCTCGATGAGCAGGCTTTGGGCCACCGAGTCGTCAACGCGCTTCAGTTTGCCGTTGCTCATGTCGACGAAGGCCCCCATGCTCCAGGTGCGGTAGCACGGCTTGCCCTCGGCATCATAGATAAAAGTGTTGCGGAAACCGTACATGGGTTTCATCTCATAAACCGATGTCGTCACGGTCAGTGCTTCCTTGAAAGTCGGGACACGTATGATTTCCACTTGGCGCGAAGCCAGCAGTTGCGCCATGTTTTCGCGGCGAAAGTATTCCTTCACCACAGGTTCGCTTTCGAGCCACATCTCCGAGCAGTCCTGCATCATTTGCAGGGCCGAGTAGAGTTTCAGCCTTCCCTCGGTGTCGCAAGTGCTGGTGGTTACTTTGTATTTTAGGCTGTACATGGTTATGGCTTTCTCGGGTGCATTTTGCGGTAAAACTTGAGCGACGACATCAAGGAATTGAAGCTTGAGCGTTCAACGAATGTGGCACGGAGTTCGTCCTCGCGTTCGATGCTGAACCGAATCTGATTGCTCAGAAGCAGACGGTTGCGGGTGAGGGTCACGGCTTCGAGGTCGTCGTCGGGAATGTATTTGTTGAAGCATCCCATGATTTCCATCGTGGCACCTTGGGGCTGTTTGTAAAAGTCTTTAATCTGTTGTAAGACAGTCTCTGCCTCATCGAGCGTGGAACCTAACGGGATGAAAAGCTCGTGAAAGGGATCGACATAGACTTGTATGAAATCGTCGCCCATTCCCAAGTATCCAACGGAAAGGTAATAGGCAACGCCCTCGTCTTGTTCCATGGAAAAGATCTCCAACCGTTCATTGCTGTTTTCTTCTTCTACGACAACGAGTTCCATCCTTTTTGACAGCTCCGAAACCATGTTTTTGCCCTTTTTTTGGTGGCTGTTGTCGCTCAAGTTCTTTTTGGTTTCGCATGAGGTAATCGTCAAAAGGCTTCCCAAAAGGAGAACCACCATCGTTAATGTGTTCAATTTCTTCATTTCATTTCGTTTTTTAACGCTGCAAAGGTAGCATTTTTTCCGCTTACACTGCAAACTATTGCTTCGCTTCTTCCACAACCTGCTTCTTTCTCGTCAGGAAAGCCTGAATCATATAAACGAAACCGATGATGACGCCCGCCTTGAACGGCGACAACAAGTCTGCTTGGCCAAAACAGAGATTGCTCAAGGGCATCACCAACAACGGTGACAGGAACTGCCCAAGATACAAGGCGATGGAGAGCAAAGGCATCACGGTGGAGGCCGCCTCTTTGCCAGCCTTCATCGAGGCAATGGTGTTGAGGTAAGGCACACCGATGCCGTTGGCAATGCCGATTAAGGCCGAACCGAGCAGCAATAGCTGCAAGCTTGAGCCTAACGAAAGGAAGAGATAGCCAACGATGAACCCGACAGGCGGGATGTATTTCATCGCATAGCGGAGATTCCGCATCATGCGGCCAAACAATAGACCGATGAGGAAAGCCACCAAGTCAAGGCCGACCATGATAAGCGTGATGGCAGTGTTGGAAAGCGAGGTTCCTGCATGGGCGCTGATGGCAAAACGGGTTGGGTAGATGAAGAACAGGATCATCACCAGGAACATGCCGACTACGGAGGGGTGGAACTGCTTCAAAAGCCTAAGCGACGGCCTGTTGCCACCTCCCAAACGCTCGTTGGGCAGATACATTAGCACTAACACAACCGCAATCAAACCTAACAGATACACCAAGAAGGCATAGTTCCACCCGATGTTGGCCAAAAGTCCGGCGAGCAAGGTGGCCACCACGCCGCCCATCTGGTTCATGGCCGCCGAAAGGCCCATCAACGAGGCCTGGCGCTCAGGGGGATAGTAATAGGCCAACAAGCCCGTGGAGAGCGGCATCATCACGCCAACGCTCACGCCGAGCAAGGCACGAAGCACAAGTAGTAAGGTAAGGTTGTTGACGAAGAAACACCCTGCTCCGGCAACGACATACAACACGAGTCCTGAGAGGGCTAATGTTCTGGTTTTGAAACGCGAACACAACCACGGGAAAAACATGTTGGTGACGATGATGAGCAAGGCTGGCAGGCTGATGATGAGCTGCAACAGCATGTCGGGCATACCGGCAAAATGGTCGCGGATGACGCCCAAGGCAGGGGCGACGGCGGCACCCGCCATCACGGTGAGAAGGGAGATGGAAAGAATCGCGGAGGAGAGCTTTCCGTTTTGTTTGTTGTTTGACATTTTCTTTACGGAGTACAAGCTCTACCAAGCATTCTAAATTCGGCTGCAAAGGTAGGGGTTTTTCACGAAATGATGTACTCCATGGGCAAAAAACAATTACTCATGCTCCAAAATTCCCTATTTGGGCAAAAAACAATTACTCATGCTCCAAAATTCCCTATTTTTGCCGCCATAACAATCCGACATCCAACCCAACAATTCCAA
>CAMUYT010000026.1 GCA_947164955.1 uncultured Bacteroidales bacterium
GAAACACGCTGAAGTCGCCCGTGTGGCGAGGCCACACCCAGTTGTCGGTGTCGCCACCAAACTTGCCGATGTTGCTCGGCGGACAACCCACGAGACGCACGTCCGTGTAGGTCTCATTGAACAGCGCATAATATTCGTTGCCCAAGAAGAACGGCTTGATACTGACCTTGTAGGGACTTTCTTTTTCAAAATGGGCGATGAGTCTCTTCGTGTTTTCATCGATCTTGGCCTGACGTTCTTCTTCGGACATGTCGATGGTGACGCCTTCGAGCACCTGCTCGGTCACGTCGCGCATCTCGCGGAGGAAGATGACGCTAAGGCCCGGGCAAGGCAGCTCCTCTCCCCTATTCATGGCCCAGAAGCCGTTGGTGAGGTAGTCGTGCTCCACGGAGCTGTGTTTTTGGATGTAGTCGTAGCCGCAGTGGTGGTTGGTGAGCAGCAGGCCTTGGTCGCTGACGAGCTCGCCCGTGCAGCCGCCACCGAAGAGCACGATGGCGTCTTTCAAACTGCTGTGGTTGATGCTGTAGATGTCTTCAGCCGTGATTTTCATACCCATGGCTTGCATTTCTTTCTCGTTGTATTGCAGCAACATGGGAATCCACATGCCCTCGCCTGCAAAGAGGAAGGCAGGGAAAAGGACCAGCAAGGTGGTCAACAAACGGAATCGTTTCATAGGTATTTAAATGTTGATTTGCCTGCAAAAATAGGTGTTTTTCTTTTAATCCCAAAAATAAAAGAAACTCACCACGCGGCAAAAGAGCTCACGCCACCAGGTCTGTTTCAGCTCAAGGTCGACGTCGCGCGTGCGGCTGCGGAACACATGGAGCTGATAGAAAAGGTTGTGGGAGCGCCATTCACGCACCTGCGACTCCAAATCGCGCTGGCAAACGGCCATGTCGGGCGACACCGACTCACGAATCTGTGTCAAAAAATGGCGCATGTCGGACTTGGTCTTCACCGTGACCGAGTCGGTGATGTGTGTGTTGGTAGGAGTCGTTATGGCGTTCTTGATGTCCATTGTGTGGTCGGCCCTTCGACAAGCTCAGGGGCCTTAGCTATTTGAGGGTCTAAAAACGTGGCGTTGCGAGAGCATCAAGACGAAGGCCAGCACCGCACCGAGGAAATCGGAGATGGTCATCGAAGCCCAAACACCCGTCAAGCCTGCCACACCTGCATTGACGAACAAAGGCGGGATGATGTAGATCATCGGGGTGAGGAAGAGCACCTGGCGCGAGAGGCTGGTGACAATGGCGATCCAAGGCTTGTCGATGCTTTGGAAGAAGTTGGAGTTGGTGATGGTGAAGCCCACCAAGGGGAACATCACCATCATGAAACGCATCGCGGGAATGCCAATCTGTATCAACTCCTCTTCCTTGGTGAAAAGCCGCAGCATGGCATGAGGCAGCACCAAGGCCAACAAAGCCCCAACGAAGCCAATAATCACGTTGAGTTTCATCGTTAGCCTATACACCTCCTTCAGTCGGAGCGGATGTCCCGCGCCATAGTTGTAGCCCGCAATAGGCTGCATGCCCTGGCAAAGGCCCACCATGAGCATCACGCTGAGGCTGCCAAAGGTGTTGACCAAGCCATAGGCACCCACAGCCAAATCGCCACCATAGCGGAGCAGCTGGTTATTAAGCAGCGCCACCACAAGTGAGGCAGCCAAGTTCATCGAGAATGGACTCATACCTATCATCAAAATGTTGCGGAAGATATAGAGTTTTGGTTTCCAAGCATGACGGCGGAAACGGATGAACGACGACTTTTGCAGGAAATGCCATACAGCGAGCACACCCGTGCACGACATCGAGATGGTGGTGGCCCAGGCCGCGCCAGCGATGCCCCAGTCGAGGACATAGATGAACAGTGCGTCCAAGAAGATATTAAGGATGGCGCCGCCCGCCATGATCCACATCGACTTCTTTGGATAGCCTGTGGCACGCATCAGGCCTGTGAGGTTGAACGAGAGCGTGGTCATGAACATGCCAGGGAGCACGATGTTCATATATTCGCGGGCATAGGCGATGGTGTCCGCCGAGGCACCAAAAGCCTCCAGGATACGGTCCATAAAGAGATAGCCTCCCGTGACGAAAAGGAAGCCAAAAAAGAAAGTGAGCAACAAGCTGTTGCCGAGGATGTCCTCGGCCCATTTATAATCTTTCTTGCCCAAGATGATGGACATTCGTGCCGCCGAACCTGCCCCCACCAACGAACCGAAAGCGTGGATGATGTTCATGATGGGCATGGTGATGGCCAAGCCTGCAATGGCGAGCGCACCCACATACTGGCCGAGAAACACGCGGTCGACGATGTTATAGATCGAAGCGATGATATGACTGATGATGCTGGGGAGCGCATAAGCCCACAATAACGCACCTATATTCTTGGTTTCTAACTCTTTAGTCCTGTCAATTTGTTCCATTCCCTATGTTTTGAGGGTGCAAAAATAATAAATTTGGGCGCGAAATGCAGATTTTCCGTATTTTTGCCGCTCGTTTCGTAAACCGCAATTCAAGTAATGAAACCCATACGTACGCTGATATTTATCATTGCTGTGATGCTCCTGCTGGGCGTGGCTTGGTATTTCTTCCCCGCCGAGGGCCTGGCCGTAGGCAACCGCACACTTCGCTTCCCTTCTTACGCCGAAGACGTGGCCCCCGCCCAAGCCGAAGTCGACGTCGATGCCGTTCTCAACAAGGTGACCCGTAGCTTCGAGATGACTGTTTCCGACAATCTCTTGGACAGCATGCGTTTCTTCCGCGAATACCTCAAGGAGAACCCCAATCGCATCTACCTGCCCGACGATGACTATACTTACTTCGACACCCTGTTTGGCCAGCTCGAAAACGCACAAGACGAAGGCAAAACCTACCGCATCATGCATTATGGCGACTCACAGATTGAGATGGACCGCATCTCGTCGGTGTTGCGCCAGAAACTGCAAGAGCTCTTTGGTGGATCGGGACCGAACATGATTCCCGCCGTACAACCTGTGGCCACCATCTCGGTGTCGCAACATGCCTCTGGGCTCACCCGTTACATGGTATATGGCGATGCCGCGCGTGCTGCACACAACCGTTATGGGGTGATGGCACAATATGGCCAGGTGATAGGTAGCGGTAGCATTACGTTCAACCAGACGCACCATTCACAAGCCTTCGCCAAGGCGAAGGAGATCTCGACCGTGTCGGTGCTATTAGGCAAAAACAGCGAAGGCTTCAGTGCCACGTTGCGCTGCGACACCATCGCCCCAGAGGCCAAGGTGCTTCCTGCCAATGACGCGGTGTCGCTCGTCACTTGGATCCTGCCCGCCAACGTGAAACGCGGCACCATCAGTTTCAAAGGCAATGCCGAAATCTACGCCGTACTTCTCGATGGCGAACCTGGAGTAGCCCTCGACAATGTGGCCCTGCGGGGTTGCGCCGGCAACATCTTCACCCGACTCGACGAAGCCACCATGCGCCAATCCTTCGACCTACTCGACACCAAGCTCATCATCATGCAGTTTGGCGGCAACCGTATGCCAGGCATCACCTCGCTCAAGTTCATATCGCCTTATATTGCCGAACTCGAGAGCCAAATCCAATACCTGAAGGAAACGGCACCCGAGGCAACGTTCCTCTTCATCGGTCCTGCCGACATGGGCAAGAGCTATAATGGCAAGATGGGCACCTGGAAAGGTCTGCCCGAACTCAACGACTCGCTTCGTGCCATGGCACTACGCAACGAGGTGGCCTATTGGGACATGTTTAACGTGATGGGAGGCGAGGGCTCGATGGCACAATGGGTGCGCCACAATCCGCCCATGGCTGGCCCCGACTATGTCCACTTCACCTTCCGTGGCGCGCAAGAAATCGGGTCGAGCCTAGCCAAGTCGTTCACCACCTATTACGACTTCTACAAACTTCGCCAGCACGTACCCAGCGAGAAGGTCATCGAGTTCATCAACCTCGACCGCACCCAAGACTCCATCCGCACAGCAGGACGCATCAAACTGCCCACCTACCAACCTTCCTTCGCCATAAAGAAACCATGAGAAAGACCCTATTCATCATATTGCTGACATTGGGCAGTTGGGCGTTATCGGCCCAAACATCACCCGCGCTGCGGCCCATACCGAATTATTCGTTTGCCCATTTCAACCGCAACGAACTCCAATACCCTGGCAACGACAGCACCATGCAACGCTTCTATGCGAAACTCGATTCGGTGGTCACCCGTGGCGAGGGTCATGTGAGCATCATGCATATCGGTGGCTCACATGTGCAGGCAGGCGTGTTCACCCAACAGTTCAGAGACGACTTGCTGAGCATCTGCCCCAACCTGAGCGGAACGCAGACCTTCGTCTTCCCCTTCTCGGCAGGTGGCACCAACAATCCCTCACACTACCTCGTCCGCTCGACAGGAAAATGGAGCTATTGCCGCAACGCCGTTGTCAGAGACACCGACAAGCGCATGGGGCTGGCTGGGGCAGCCATCACTACGAGCGACCCCACGGCCACTGTGAGCATCATGACACGCGCCAAGAACCCCACCGCGCTCACCCGCGACTTCACGTTCAACAAGGTGACGCTGCTCGGCTATTCGGAGACCGGCAATGTGGTGCCTGTGGTCGGTTACAGCGAAGGTGCAGTGATCAGAGGACAATACGACGAATGGAAGTCGGCCTATGTCTACACCCTGCCCTCCTACACCGACTCCATCTGCATCCTGTTCGACTCGGTGCCAGGCGAGTTCACGCTGACGGGCGTACTGCTCGAAAACGACACGCCAGGCATCAGCGTGCACGGCGTAGGCGTCAACGGGGCCAGCGTACCGTCGTATCTGCGCTGTGACGACTTTGAGCGCGACCTTGAGCTCATCCGTCCCGACCTCATCATTTTCGGCATCGGCATCAATGACGCGTCAGAGAAAGACTTCACCAAAGAAAGCTTCATGGACAACTACGACGCTCTTATTGAAATCATCCAACGCGTCAACCCCGATTGTGCCTTGCTTTTCATGACCAACAACGACAGCTTCAAGCGCATCAAAGTCAAGAGGAAGACCCGCTACGAAGTCAACCACAACGGGAAAGTCGTGGAAGACGCCTTCATGGAAATGGGTCGGCAGTATGGTGCTGCTGTGTGGGACCAGTTCGACATCATGGGCGGCTTGCGCTCGATGCAAGAATGGGAGCGGGCAGGCCTGGCCAAGAAAGACAAGGTGCACTTCACCAACGAAGGCTACATGCTGCTGGGCGACTTGCTCTATAACGCCTTGATTACCGACTACATCAAGCACACCAACAAAAACACTGAAGAATGACATTCAGCCACGAGATAGCATTGGATTTCATCGAAAAGGTCTTCTCGTTCGACAAGGCCCACCCGTTGTTGTTCACCCAATTCTATTTCTGGGCGTTTTTCGCCGTGGTGTTTGCCTTCTTCTGCCTGTTCAAAAACAAATGCCTGCTGCGCAACACCTTCCTGTTTTTCGTCAGCTTGTTTTTCTACTACAAGACCAGTGGACTATTCACGCTGATACTGATATTCATCACCTTATTCAATTTCTTTGCTGCCAAATGGTTGCATACGCGAAAAAAAGACGGTAGCCGCAACCTCGTGTTGGCCATTAGTGTCATCGTCAACCTATCGACCTTGTTCTATTTCAAATACGCCTATTTCCTCACCGATGTTCTCAACGACCTGACAGGCTTTGAGTTCCGCGTATTCGATGTGTTCTCGTGGGTGGGCAACCAGATTACAGGCGACAACCGTTTCAGTGTCGACACCATCCTGCTACCCGTAGGCATTTCGTTCTACACCTTCCAGGCGATTAGCTACATCATGGATGTCTACCGCAAGCGCATCGCGCCGGTGCGCAACATCTTCGACTTCGGTTTCTACGTCAGTTTCTTCCCGCAACTGGTGGCAGGTCCCATCGTGAGAGCCAACGAGTTCATCCCACAGCTGCACAAGAAATATTTCCTCAGCCGCAAGCAGTTTGGCATCGCCGTCTTCTGGATCATGAACGGCTTGGTGAAAAAAATCGTCCTGAGCGACTATATCGCCGTCAATTTCATCGACCGCGTGTTTGAGCAACCCCTACTCTACACTGGATTCGAGAACCTGATGGCCTTGTTCGGCTATTCGTTGCAAGTCTATGCCGACTTCTCGGGCTACACCGACATCGCCATCGGCGTGGCCATGCTGATGGGTTTCTACCTGCCCAAGAACTTCAATTCCCCCTATAAAGCCAAGAATCCAGGCGAATTCTGGAAACGTTGGCACATCTCCCTATCGCGCTGGCTGCAAGACTACCTCTATATCCCACTGGGCGGCAACCGCAACGCCACTTTCGGCACCTACTGCATTATCGTGGTTATTGCGGCCATCGCGGTGTTCCTCTCGGGTAGTTGGTGGGTCGGCTTAGGTGTAGGAGTCGTCGCCTTAGTGTTGGCCCTTGTGGCCCTCTTCAAACCTGAGAAACGCAACAAAATCAACACCGAGATCAATAGGATGGACACCATGTTGCTCGGTGGACTTTGGCACGGTGCCTCGTGGAATTTTATGATTTGGGGTGGTTTGAACGGCATCGGCATGATCTTCTACCACTTTTGGAAAGACTGGAGCATCTACGGCCGCACCCTATTCATATTGGCGGTCACCTTCATGTTGCGCGTGCTCTGCGTCTTTGTGCCCCAGCCCGTGTTCAACGTGCTCTTTGTGTGGTGCTCTATCGTGTTGTCGGGCAATATGATACGGATGCTCTACAACCTCTTCGGTGGCAAGAAGCCTTGGCAATGGCTGCAAGACGCATGGGCTGTGTTTCAAACCTTTACCTTCATCACCTTTACGCGACTCTTCTTCCGCAGCGGTTCCAACCTCGACCCCGCCGTGGCCAACGAAACCGCTTGGAACACCGCCAAAAACATGGTCAACCAGATGGGTAGCCATTGGGACTTGAGCAAGATTCCCGATATAACGATGCACTACTGGAACGTGTTCATCCTCATCGTGATAGGTATGGTGATACACTGGCTTCCCGAGAACTTCAAACGCCGTTATCGCATTTGGTTTGCCAAGATGCCCACACCCCTGATGGTGATCGTTTGCGCCCTCATCGTCTTCGTAATCTACCAATTCATTACGGCCGATTTACAGGCGTTTATCTATTTCCAGTTCTGATTTTTGCAGTGGTGTCTATTTACTTCTGCATCATCTTTTCCAACCGATTATACCAATCCTCACCGAATTTCCGAATCATCGGAGCACGAAGGAACTTCCACAACGGGATGCCTTCCTTCTCGCCTTTGCGCTTGGCGGGCACACACACGCTCCATTCGTGGTAGAGGATGTGCGTGAAGCCGTCTTTCTCCACCAAGCGGATGGGATAGAGATGGCACGAAATGGGTTTCCAGAAGTCGCATTTGCCTTCCAAGTAGGCTTTTTCGATGGCGCAGAGGGCCGTGCCGTTCTCGTGAAAGTAGACGAAAGCGCACTCCTCACCGTTCACCAAGGGCGTGACGAGCTCGCCTGTCTCGTCGTAGTCGTATACGTCATTGTCTTCCACCACCTTGATGCCTTCGAGCCGCATAAACGGCTTGATGGCTTCGAAGTTGTCTTCAATTTGCTCTATTTCAGAGGCTTCGAGAGGTGCACCAGCATCGCCGGCCACACAGCACCAGCCTTTGCAGCGCGGCAGGCTGCAACAAAACTGGGCATTCAGGAATTCGTCGGTCACGACGACATTGTCGAGGATAATCATGGTGCAAAGATAATTTTTTTCCGAAAAATGCTTGCCATGTAAAACAAAAGTTGTAACTTTGCAGCGCAAAGTACTTTTATAATAATGGAAAACAAGGAAGCTCTCAATACATTGAACGACATCAAGGAGATGATGGAACGTTCATCCAAATTCAAGGCAATCAGCGGGTTGTCGATTGTCATTATAGGTGTTTTGGCCTCGTTGGTCTCGGCTTACATCTATTCCTTCATGGGCGACTATCATATCAATACGCCAGACAAGTGGCGAACCACCGCCATCATCGCCATTGCCTTGTTGGTCGTGGCTTTTGCGACAGTGTTTGCCATGTCCTATCTGAGGGCAAAGCGCCTCAACTTACGCTTCACCTTTGATGCGACCATGCGCCGACTGTTGTTCAATTTCTTCATCCCCATGGTAGCCGGTGGCTTGCTTTGCATTGCTTTGCTTACGCAGCATCATTACGGCCTCGTTTCCTCCATCACACTGATTTTCTATGGCTTGGCACTTATCAATTGCAGCCATTTCAGTTATCACGAGTTGCGCTATTTGGGCTTTGCGGAATTGGTATTGGGTCTCATCGACTGTTTCATGGTCGATTATGCCCTGCTGACTTGGTTTCTCGGTTTCGGGTTGCTGCACATCGTTTTCGGGATCCTCTTCATGATAAAATACGAAAGGAGCAAGTAAGCCATGATTGCCAACTTGGACGGTTTGAACAAGGCTTTCGAAAGCAAGATCAGGCTTGGCATCATGTCGGTGTTGATGGCCAACGAATCGGTCGACTTTACCACGATGAAGTCGCTGCTCGAACTCACCGATGGCAACCTCGCCAGCCATGCCCGCAGTCTCGAAGACTTGGGCTACATCCGCTGCGAAAAACGCTTTGTCGGACGTAAACCCAACACGAGTTATGCCATCACTGATTTGGGAAGGGCTGCGTTTTCGGCTCATATCCAAGCCCTTGCCTCGTTTGTCAATAGCCAACAATAGGAAAAACTCTTTTTTTTATGCATTAACTTTGAAATTCAAAGTACTTTTAAAAAATAAATCTAAAAACTAAACATCATGACAACACAAGAAAACATGGACATCCTGGGAACCCAAAAAGAAGGAGCCCAGAGCAACGAAAACAAGAGACAAAACGAAAAGAAAGCCCGTCCGGGGTTGAAGCTTTTGCTTATCGCCGGCATGTGCGTGGCTTTTCTCATTCCACAAGCCTTGATCCGCAATTTGGTTTCGGAACGGCAATCCACCGAAAGCAATGCCGAAAGCGAAGTCTTCGAGAATTGGGCTGGGCCGCAAACCGTCACAGGGCCATTAATCAAGGTCTATTATTCCGAGGAGAAAGACAACAAAAAAGAAACTCACACCAAGATTGTGTTGCCTGAGCAACTGGATGTGAAAGGCGATGTGAAGACCAAACACTTGAAACGCGGCATCTACGACTTCACCGTGTATGAAACCGCTCTTGACCTTACGGGACAGTTCAAGTTGCCTAAAGACTTCGAGAAAATGCAGGAACGGCATGAATGGTGTTTCGAGAAAGCCAAAATCATAGTTGGCCTGCCCAACCTGAGAGGGTTGAGCGACAACGTAGCACTCAACCTGAATGGGACGACATACGACATGGTAGCTGAAACGGGCAACCTGAAAGGCCTCTCCTGCGAGGTAGACCTTTCGCGTCTTCAAGAAGGCGAAACCTTTGCCTTCTCGCTGGTGCTGCCTTTCAAAGGATCAGGAGACCTTATGTTCGCGCCTGTCGGGCAAACCACAACGGTCAATCTGACCTCGGACTGCATCACTCCGAGTTTCAACGGTTATTACCTGCCCGACGAGCGTCAGGTGACCGACACGGGCTTCCAGGCCGAATGGAAAGTGTTGGCCATCAACCGCGACTATCCACAGGTTCTCGACGCTTCTTTCATAGGAAGTTACCAATATGGCACATCGGATTTCAACAACTCGACTTTTGGTGTACAACTGAAAGTGCCTGTGGAGCAATACCAACAAACCGAACGTGCCGTGAAATACGCGTTCCTTATCATCCTACTTACTTTTGCAGCTGTGTTCTTTGTGGAAATGCAGAAGGCAACGCCTATCCATCCGATTCAATATCTACTCATCGGCATCGCACTCATTGTGTTTTACACCCTGCTGCTGTCGTTCTCCGAGCATATCAATTTCGGCCTTTCCTATCTCATTGCCAGCGTGATGACCATTGGGATGATCGTTCTTTTTATGGCTTCTGTCACAAAAGACAAGAAAACGGCATTGGGCATAGGTGCACTGTTGGCTGTGTTGTATGTGTTCGTCTATGTCTTGCTGCAATTGGAGAGCTATGCCCTACTCGTGGGAAGTGTCGGCCTCTTCATAATTCTGGGAATTGCCATGTTTGCGACACAAAAAATTGAATGGTACAAGAAAAAAGACTAATTTTGCAGCGATTTTTGTGACTATGACCTATAGCCAATGGCTTATGGCTCGCTTTGCCATCGGAGGAGATTGCGGATCAAGTCCGCAATGACCCCTTGGAGGAGAAGCGTGCCATTGGCTAACAGCCATAGTCGAACGAATCTTGAATCTTTAAATCTTAAATCTTTAAATCGATAAAAAATGGCTTTTAACCTCAGAAACAGAAACTTCCTGAAGCTTTTGGACTTCACTCCGGAAGAGATCAAGTTCTTCCTGAAACTGGCCGCCGACCTGAAGGCCGCCAAGTATGCAGGCACCGAACAACCGCACCTCACGGGCAAGAACATCGCCCTGATCTTCGAAAAGACCTCGACTCGCACCCGTTGCGCCTTCGAAGTCGCCGCCAAGGACCAGGGTGCCCACGTCACCTACCTCGGCCCCACCGGCTCGCAAATCGGCATCAAGGAATCGATGGCCGACACCGCCCGCGTCCTGGGTCGTATGTTCGATGGTATCGAGTATCGTGGCTTCGGCCAAGACATCGTTGAAGAACTGGCCAAATACGCTGGCGTGCCGGTGTGGAACGGCCTGACCAACGAGTTCCACCCCACGCAGATCCTCGCCGACTTCCTCACCATGCAGGAACACAGCGACAAGCCCCTCAACCAAGTGACCTTCGCCTACTGCGGCGACGCCCGCTTCAACATGGGCAACTCACTGATGGTGGGTGGCGCCAAGATGGGCATGGACGTCCGCATCGTGGCTCCCAAGGAACTGCAACCCGACAAGAAACTCATCGCCACTTGCAAGGAAATCGCCAAGGAAACGGGCGCCAAAGTGACCGTGACCGACGACGTGAAGAAAGGCGTCAAAGGCTGCGACTTCCTCTACACCGACGTTTGGGTATCGATGGGCGAACCCGCCGAGGTTTGGAAACAACGCATCGACCTCCTTATGCCTTACCAAGTGAACCAAGCGATGATGGACATGACCGGCAACCCGAACTGCAAGTTCATGCACTGCCTGCCTGCTTACCACAACCTGGAGACCAAGGTGGGTCGCGACGTTCACGAACAATTCGGCTTGGACGGCATCGAGGTGACCGAAGAGGTCTTCGAAGGCAAGAACAGCATCGTCTTCGACGAGGCCGAGAACCGTATGCACACCATCAAGGCCGTCATGGTGGCCACGCTGGGCGACTGATAAAACAGAACGACTAAACCAACGCCTTTACCGTCATGGCGGAGGAACATCCGCCATCTCCCAAACGCGAAGACTAATCCTTTGCGTATGGGAGATTGCGGGTCAAGCCCGCAATGACGGTCAAGGCGTAATGTTTTTATCCCCACACAAAACAAACCACCAATGAAAATCTTCGAAATCCTTTTCCTCCTCTGCTTCGCCGTCAGTTGGCCGATCAGCATCGCCAAGGCGTTGCGGACGAAGGTCACCAAGGGCAAGAGCCCCATCTTCATGGGCTTCATCCTGTTGGGCTACATCTTTGGCATCATCAACAAGTTCGTCAACCACCAGGTCGATTACGTCATCTGGTTCTATGTGCTGAACTTCTGCCTCGTGGCGTTCGACTTAATCCTATATTTCAAGTACAAGGATAACGACTGAGCCGCGAGCCAACCCAAAAAAGAAAGGAACCCCGACATTTCGAGGTTCCTTTCGTGTTGTTGATGAACACCTTCAACCGGTCCCATCAGATTTGCATTCCACTGGAACAAGAAAAATGAAACAGCATTTCTATTCCTTCACCACCTTGTCCGAGTAAGCCGTTCCGTCCGTCAAGGTGACTTTCATCACGTATTGCCCTGGGGCGAGGCCTTGCAGGCTGAGGCTTTCGAGGCCTGAGCCTTGGCTGCGCACGAGGCGCCCTTGCAGGTCATAGAGCTCGATTTTAGTCGGCTCCACGTCGGGCGAGTACTGCAGGCGAAGCTGGTCTTGGGCAGGGTTGGGATAAGCCGTGACCATGGATAAACCATGGTGATGCATATCTTTTATGCTCAGAAAATCTGAAATGGAAATTTTGTAAATACAATTCTCCGTAGTGTGGGTATTGTCATCAACTCCGTTGCAATAAACCAGACACCCCCCTCCAGGACAAGCGACAATGCTTCTCGCAATGAGATACTTTGACGGATGAATATAATACACCTCTCCGATTTTGTTGAGGTCTTGGTCTAGGTAGGCAACATATAAATTGTGAGGTATTATGCCATCCATTCCTCCAGCCATATATACATCATCTGTTGAGCCGAAACTAATCGTGAATTGAAATCCTGCTTGGTTTACTGTTGGAGTGTGTATGCCCCAACAATAATTGGATTGCACCATATTTTGGTCATAGACTGACATCAGAATATCCTGATAGATTTCAGGATTGCCATTGTAAGCAGGCACAAACCACTTGTTTATTGAGTAGGTCTTCCCGCTATAGGGATTGACACGAAAATATGCCATATCGCTGCACGACACGGGAGGATACGATAATTGGTCTACATTCAGAATCGTATCTATAATGAGTAGATTCGTGTCGAAGGTAAAGCAACTATAACCATAATGTCCATCTGTACGCATTCTGATGACTCTGAATCCGAGTGAGTCTGGTGTGGTGAGCGTAGAATGATACCCTTCCATATGAGTCTCAAAACATCGTTCGGCGAGCACATTGCCTTCGCCATCAAACCTCACCATCCTGATGCTGTCGTTATCCGTATTGTACGTCAATATGACGCAGTCATCTTTGTTAACGATGGAATATGCTGTCTTTTCCATAATATGCCCATATGTTCCCAGGGGAAGATGATTGCCAATCCAGTCATAATCCAGCAATGTGAGGCTCATGTCGTCGTGTATGACCGCTTTGTGGAATGTGCATGTGTCGCTTTCTGGCTCCCGACATAGTAAGAAGAAAAACGGGTCCGCGTTTTCTGGCAAATAAATCTCAGTGATTGGAGTAAAGAACTTATTGTCCTGAACCTCGTTCTCCAAGATCTTCATACTTGACAGCAATTCTCCGTCATCACGCATTTTTTGCAGAAAGAGCGTTGAGACGTGGTCATCATTCAACTTATATGCCAATGCTAACAGTTCATGTTCACTGACAAAGGTCATGGTCATTATCGCAGTGTCTCCAATTGACCTGATTTCTTCAAGGCCCTGTGGATATTGTTGCGCTTGCGTTCTCATCCCAAAAAAGAACAAAAGAATGAGAAATGCTGCGTTTTTTGAAATATTCTTGTTCTGTTTTTTCCTCATACGCTCGTTTAGTTTTCGTCACCATCTATTGGGATGGGATATGTGCCATTATCGTTTCTCCATTCACGTGTAGCATACAAAACATAAACGCGGTGCAGAATTTGATAATTGTCATAATTAAGTTTTTTCATCGTGTATTAGATTTAAAATCACGATGCAAAAGTACTGGGGCTCTAAAAACCTTGCAAGAAAATGATGGTTCGGAAAGGTTCGGTATTTTTGTTTAATATCTTGCCAATCAAGTAGATGATGGATTATGAGCTATATCCATCAAGATAACGGGAAGCGGTTTTTCGCTGCCCAATATCTTCTGGATTTTGCTGTCGCGCTCAACCACGGTGTTATAGGCGCGTTGCATCAACGCGGAAACATCGGCGTGGGTCAGGTTGAGCAGATAGAGGCAGCAATAGTCAATATCAATATTGGTGAGTTTGGGGTATGTCTTCCTGAGACGGAGCGTTAACTGGCTAAAGTGAAGGTCGGCAGCCACACGCAAGTCCAATAGCTGCTGCTTGTCCAAAGCGTATGACTTATAGAGCTCACAATCTATTTTCGCCTTAAACTGCCCTTCGTTCACCCGCTCCATGATGAGGCGGCATATAGGTTCTTCATCGAAAGATGCGGCAACTTCGGTTTTTGCAGCCAAATCATCCAAGTGTTTGATCTGGCCCTTCAGTTCGCGCAGTTCCTGGTTGCTCCGTTTCAGCCGGCCCGCTATGGCGGCTTGCTCCATCCGGTGGGTTTGTCGCTCGGCTTCAAGGACTTCTGCGTGCCGCTTGTCCTTTTCTTCCAACAGCTTTTTCGCTTCCGCTTGTTGCTCCTTCAGCTGCTTCTTGTTTCTGCGTTTTGCATCAATGAAGACAACCAAAGCAACTACAGCGGCTATGGGAATGATTATCAACAAGGCTCTCTTCACGGCTTTTTCTCGTTCAATTACGGCCTGCTTCTTTTGTTTTTGAGCCAAATAGTCTTTGAACATTTCATTCTCTTTCGATGCTTCTGTTTTCTTTTCAATTTCCGACATCGTTAAGCCAACGAGAAACGAAGCATATTTTTGGGCTTTTATGGAATCCCCTTCCATTTGGTATATGCTACTTAATCTCTCCGCAGCTATCATCTTGGATGTAATGTCTTCTTGTTGTTCAAATACGGTTTCCAAATACACCCGTGAAGAATCATACTGCTTGTCTTCAAATAATATATGGCCAAGGGTCAATAATCTGGTTGTTCTTTCCTCTTCATCTGCCGAGAGTGTGACTAAGTGTTTTAGAATATTAATAACGGAATCCGAACTATAGTCCAAGTTATAAAAGGCAAATATGGCTTTATTCGACATGAGGTCTCTATAATGGAGATTGTCAAAATCAGGCATGTTCGCTAATGCTTCATCATAATAGAAAGCAGCGCTGTCTTTTTGGTCAACAATGTCATATTGTATCCCCAAATGATATAGCAAAACAGGTATCCCATATTTAGATGTCGGCTCTCGTCGGCAATAAGACAATGCTTGTTTATAGCAAGCAATGGCAGGCTCGGCCAACAATTGTTCCTCAAACATTTCACCAAGACGTCCATGGGTTAAGGCCATAAACTTCGCCATATTCCCTACCCGTTCCTTTTCTTCAAAATGTTCCTCCATCACCTCCAACGCCTTCAGGTATTCTGCACAGGCGTTCACCACGCTGTCTTTTTCGTAATAGCCTGCACCGTTGATGTAGTGGGCGCGGGCGGCAAGGAAGACGAGGTTGGGGGTTAGGTTGGAGATTTTTTTTGAATCCCCCGCCCTTTGGGCACCCCCTTTCAAAGGGGGATGGGGAGCCTCTCGCACGAGGCTGTCGAAATAGGCCACAGCTTGAAGCAGTTCCTCGCGGTTGCTTTGCCCCCAGTCGTTTTTATAAAGCAGCTCCGAAATCAGCAGCTGGCAGTAATGCCCGTTAAACTCATCCAGGCTATCCGCCTCGGGGCTTACCACAAACCGCTGCAGCTGGGCCAAGGCGATATCGGGCTGCCGCCACATGAGGCTGTCAATGGCGGACAGCTCTTCAGATGGCCCTTCGGCAGGCTCAACGACCTGGGTCGGTGGGGAGCAGGACGAAAGAACCATCATGCACCATATGACTGCTATGTAAATCCTCCATTTCATGCTTGCAAAGATAGAAATTCTTTTCCAATTTCAGAATAAGGAGCAAATCAACGGAAAATGGGACTTCAAATGTGATTATACAAAGAAAGGGACCTGTGGGGTCCCTTCCTGTTTGTAATAGGTTCAACAAGCATCAGTGGGTCACCACGACGCGTTGGTTGTTCACCGTGCCGTTGTTTTGGCGGATGCTGAAGAAGTAGACACCGTCGCTGTAGTTGCTCAGGTTCACGTTGACGGTCTTGCCGTTGGCATTGACAGTTTCAACCAAAGTGCCCAGCACATTGTAGACATTGATGCTTTCGATGCCGTTGCCAGCCTCAACGCACACGCTGCCGTTGGCGGGGTTGGGATAAACCGTGACCTTCGAGCTAAGCTCAGTGACGCTCAGCAGTTCGCCGTCAACCGAAACGATATATTCAACGACACCGGCATCCGAAGTCACGACGACCTTGGTCTCAGCAACGCTCTTGGCGTTTTGCTCTTTCGGGGCAATGGAGATGACGAAATCTTGGCCGTAAGCCAAGGCATAAGGCAGTTCCTCGCTGCTGATTTCCAGATATTGGACATTGTCATCGTTCACCTCTTCGACGGAAAGGATATTGATGTCGCCCATGGTGGCATGGTTGGCGTTGAGGGTATGCAGCTCGGCAGTGGGTTCCTCGACAGTCAAGTCAACATAGGGCGAGCCAGAGATCAACAGACCCATGTCTTGCAGTTCGCCCGACACGGTGGTCATGACCTTGACCGAACTCAAGCCGCCCTCATAATTGGCGATCACACCCACTGCATAGAATTGGCCTGACTCACCATCAAACGAATACTCGGTTTCGGTGATGTTTTCGGCCATCAGTTCACCGTTGACATAAACATCATATCCGACAGGAGTACCGTTGGCGGGAGCATCCCATGAAGCTGTAAACAAACCTCTTGGGGCAGGGACTTCGGTCAACGTCAAGTTCTCGACAGGATAGGGGTGCACATCGGTGTATTCGAAGGCATAATGGCTGTTGTAAACCTCTTTCGAACCTTGGTTTTGGATCCAGATGGCCACTTCAAGGTCGCTCATTTCCTCGACGTTGGTCGACGACAGGTCTTGCGTGTACTCAAAGTGTTGGATTTCGCCAGTGACAAAGTCGATGTTTTCGCCTTGGGTGCTGGTCAACATCTTCATGAAGATGTGGTGGAACGAGGTCTCACCGTTGCTGCCCACATTGCCGTGGGTCTCCTTTTCGTTGACGGAGATGAACACACGGGCGTTAGCTTCAACGTAAGGCATGATGTCGGCTTTCACGCTGATGGTGTTGCCCTCAACGGCAAACGAACCGGCGATGTCGAAGAAGGCAGGCCATTCGGCGTGTTGGTCGAATTGGGTCTGCACCGTGTTGAAGTTCAGGCCTGCGCCATCCATGAAGGCCATCGGGACGGCATTCACCGAATAGTAGTTGCGGCGCACGCCGGCTTCTTCGGTGTAGTACGGGTCGCCGTTGCCAGGCCAGTTCATCTGGTACTTGGTGTAAGTGTAGCGGCCTTCGTTGTTGTTGCAGAAGTTGTGCATCATCGTGTTGGGTTGCACGCAAGGGCCGCAGGTCGACGACGAGAAGTGCTCAATCATGGGATAACGATGGGCGGTGCCGAGGGCCACGCTGACAGCCTTGGCAAGCACATTGTTGTCGGCATTGTCATCCTCCTGTCCGTTGACCAAGTTGATGGTGTAGTCCACGTTGTAGGCACCAGGTGCCAGTGTCATGGGGGTGGTGAAGTTCAGGGTCGACGTGCCCAGCGAAGGGATGTTGACGGTGAACTGTTCGGTCACGGGCTCCATGCCTTCCACTTGATAGGTAGCCTCAATCGAAGTGACGGCGGTGGTTCCCATATTGAAGACGCCGATGCCAAACTGTGCTTCGCCGCTACCGATAAAATCGTTCATCGTAGCATTGGTGAGGCTGATGTCAAGGTTTTCGAGGGTGAAGACCATGATGTCGTCAAAGAACCAGTCGTTGATGTTGTAGGAGCTGCCGTTGAAGAAGATGCAGAATTGCACGTTGGCTTGTCCCATGTCGGGGGTGGTGATTTCTTGGCTCACCGAGTAAGTGTTGCTGGCGCTATAGCCTTGGCTCCAGCCTTGGTTCCAGGTGGAGCCGCCGTCAGACGAAGTAGCGATACCAATGGTATTGCTACCCGAATAGTTATCCAAGGCGTGCTTGAACGAAAAGACGACGCTGCTCACGCCCGTGAGGTCGACAGCGGGGCTGACGAGGCGGGTCATGCCGTTGAACTGGGGGCTCCAGGTGAGGTGCATCTCGTTGGGTTGTCCGCCCGCATTGTTGGTGGCCGAGACCGACCAGTTGTTGTTTTGGCCATTGATGCTCCAGCCGGCGGGCATCGAAGTGCCATCAAACGATTCTTGCAGCAAAACCGCACGGTTTTGTGCCATCATTCCGGTTGCAAAAAGCAACGCGAATGCAAAAAGTAGGGTTTTCTTCATAGTGATTAAGAATTAAAAGTTTAGGCTGCAAAAATAAGAACAATTTCGAATAGTGGCATTGTTTTTAGAAAAAAAGGAAAAATCAAAACACAAGCAACACTCCATAAACCACAACCAACAAAAACGTATTTCTGACCTGACGGCCCAAAAACGGGTCGAGCTGCTCAGGCTTGGTCTTTTTTATGGCTTTCAAATCCTTGAAAAACAGAAGGAAAAGCCACAAGAACATGTAGGAATAAACGGGAGCGTGTTTCAAGACAAGATAAACGGTAAGGCAAACGAACGCCCCACCGATGAGCAGGCAATGATAAACGAAAGCCTTTTTTAGGCCTAATTTCACCACGAGGCTGTTCTTGCCCGAGGCCTTGTCGTTCTCATAGTCGCGCATGTTGTTGATGTTGAGTACGGCATTGGAGAGGAAACCCATGGCCGAGGCGGGCAACAAAACGCTGAAATCGAGCGATTTGGTGGCCAAATAAAAGGTTCCGGCCACGGCTGCCCAACCGAAGAAAAGGAAGCAATACAAATCGCCCAGACCACGGTAGCCGTATGGCCGTTTGCCCAAAGTGTAAAGCACTGCGGCTAACACTGCGGCAATGCCCAAGGCGGCAAACACAAGCAATTCTTTCCAAGTCAAGCCTGCGAAGACAACGATGAGCAAGGCTCCCGAAATCAGGCATAACAGGGCAGTGATAACCAATCCGTGTTTCATCTCTCTCTCTGTAATCGCGCCACTTTGCATCTCTCGTTGCGGGCCAACGCGCTTCACGTTATCAGTGCCTTTCTTGAAGTCGCCGTAGTCATTGGCGAGGTTGGAGAGGATTTGGAGCAGGATGGCGGTGAGGGCAGAGAAAATGATTGTCAGCCATGGGGTCGGCCCTTCGACAGGCTCAGGGACCTTTGGAATTGCCAAAAAACCGCCCAAAAGCACTCCAGAAAAAGAGAGCAGCACCGTCCTCGGACGGGCTGCTTTTATCCATGTTTTAAACTTTGCCATTCCTTTATAATTTCACAAAACCTACAAAACTTACAAAACCTCTTTTTGCTAAACAGGGAAAGTCGCCAACCGGCTCCTTTCCGACGCATCCTTCGGATGCCCATCTATCATACCGATTGTGTTTTAAAAACCGACGTTAGTCGGGGGGGGCAACGGCAAGCGGTTGCGAGCCGTTGCTTGTTCCCACGACCATTGTTTTGATGGTTTTGTCGGTTTTGTGACTAAAAAATCATCTCCGACGGCCTCCGCCACGGCGGCGCGGTGAATAGTAATCGCCATCGTCATAACGGCTGGCGCCACGGCGACCACGGCCTGAGTCGCGCGAGGAGGAGCCTCTCGACGAACCACCTCTTGAGCTACCGCCACGCGATGAGCTGCCTCTCGACGAGCCACCACGGCTGCTGCCGAAGCCACGCTCAACGTTGCGCTGCTTGCGGCTCGGACGATCGTCGTCGTCGATGAAGACTTCGATGTCGTCCAAATGGTCTTTCCAGTCGGGGTCGAGCCATTCGCGACCGTCGCGCGAGCGTTCCGATTTGTAGTAGGGTTTGTCGTCGTCGAAGTCTTTCTTATTCTTCTTCGATTTCTTCTCGAAGAAGTCGTCGTCGCGGCGTTCGCGTTTTTCGCGACGGTCGTCGCGGAACTCATCACGGTCGCGGCGTTCCTTGCGTTCCTTCTTCTCGCCAAAGTCCTTCTTTTCGCCGCTTTTCTTACGGTCGGGCTGGTCCTTGGCCACCTCCACCACGATGCCGCGCGGGTTGCTGTGCGGGTCGGCGAAACATTCCAGAATCATCGGAACGAAGCTCTCTTCCACGTCGACGTAGGAATAGTCGCCAAAGAGGTCGATGCGGCCAATCGGGATGTTCTTCGAGCGGGTCACGTCGTTGATCTTGCCGATGATTTTCTGCGGCAGGATGTGGTCGTTCTTGCCCATGCCGAAATAGAGGCGCTTCATGGTCTCGTCGCGGTGCTCGCGTTCTTTCTTGCGCTCCTTCTTGTCTTTCTTCTCGTCGCGCTCGTTGACGTTGAGGTCGACGGCATCCTTGTAATAATCCAAGAAACGGTTGAAGTTGAGCGCCACCATGCGGGTGATGAGTTCCTCACGGCTCATCCACTCCAGTTTGCGGAACACGACGGGCAGGTAGTCGTCGATCTCCTCGCGGTTGATGTCGACATGCTCGATGCGGTCGATGTGGTTGAAGAGTTGTTTCTCGCAGACCTCCTTGCCGGTGGGGATGATGCCTTTCTCGAAGGGACGTCCCACGATCTTTTCGATTCTCTTGATTTTGCTCTTTTCGCGCAAATTAATGAGACTGAGGCAGATGCCACGTTTGTCGGCGCGACCCGTACGGCCCGAGCGGTGCACATAGGTCTCGATGTCGTCGGGAAGGTTGTAATTAATGATGTGCGTCAGTTCCTTCACGTCGATGCCTCGCGCGGCCACGTCGGTGGCGACGAGCAGTTGCAACGAGCGTTTGCGGAAGTGGTCCATCACGTTGTCGCGCATGCCTTGCGACAGGTCGCCATGCAACGCGGCGGCGTTGTAGCCGTCTTGGATGAGGTTGTCGGCAATCTCTTGCGTTTCGAGCTTGGTGCGGCAGAAGATGATGCCGTAGATGGCTGGTGTGTAGTCGATGATGCGTTTCAGCACCGAGTAGCGGTCCTTGGCAGCCATCATGTAATAGATGTGGTCGACGTTGGCGGTGCCTGAGTTGCGTTCGCCCACGGCCACCTTCATGGGGTCGGTCATGTACTTGTTGAGGATGGCCTCCACCTCTTTCGGCATGGTGGCC
>CAMUYT010000027.1 GCA_947164955.1 uncultured Bacteroidales bacterium
TTCGATGCCATAGAAGAAAATGATAGCGATTCTGCTGTAACCTGTTCGCCCAATCCTGCGAATGACTATGTTTACATCAATGGCATTGAACTCGCCGAAGTGCAGGTTTATAACACTTTTGGCCAGTTGGTGAAAACCTTGCGCGATGCGAATGAAATCAATGTGGCTGGTTTGGCGGAAGGGGTTTACCTACTGCGCATTTTGGATGTCAATGGAATAATTTACACGAACAAGATAACGATACGATGAAAGCAATTAGAATTTTCACCCTGCTTGCGCTCCTGCTGATGGCGGGAGGCCAAGGGCTTCAAGCCCAAAACACAGATGCGTTGAGATACTTCAACCTTGTTATGCCTGACAATTCTTTGGTCAGTTATGAATTATCTGATGGTGTCAACATTCATTTTCAGGATTCTGTCATGGTCGTGAACGACTTGGGCTTCTATATGGAAGAGGGCGTTAAGTATTATTTCTCTGAGGGCGAGAATGCTGTGAATGAAGATGCAGACGACAATAGCAGTTATATCTGCGGCGACAAATTGTATGTGCGAGGCTCTGGAAGAGGAGACGTCATTGTTTCTGATATGTTGGGCAGAGTGGTGTATAGCAAACCGAACTGCAAGGATTGCGTCATCGATATGGCTTCCTTCAGTTCTAACACTCTTTATCTTATTAGTGTCAACAGTCAAACTTTAAAATTTATAAAAAGATGAAACAAGCGTCATTATTCGTGGTCATTCTACTGATGGGTTTGGTTGGTTTCGGCCAGAACCAGAAGCATTTCTTTATCAAATATAGGGCACAAGACAGCACAATTTATTATAACATTCAATCTGTTAACGGCATCCATATTGATGTCAATGGACATGAACTGACTTGTGAAGATGGAAGTGTATTCACACCTTTGACGGACATGGATACTGTGTATATTTATAGCGTGTTGGCTAACGAATGGGTAGACCTCGGATTGCCGAGTGGTTTGCTTTGGGCCACTTGCAATGTGGGTGCCAATGCGCCTGAAGACTTTGGGGATTACTTTGCATGGGCAGAAACAAATCCGAAGTTTTGGTATAACTGGGAAACATACAGATATTGTTGTGACATTTTCGGGCCGTATTTATCAAAATACTGCGAGGACCTTGAGTATAATTGTAACGGTATTGATAACTTGACCCTACTACAATCGGAGGATGACGCGGCCACGGTCAATTGGGGTAGCGATGCGCGTATACCAGCCATTGGTGAATGGATAGAGCTTTATTCCCATTGCTCAGTGGATTGGACGACGCTAAACGGAGTGAAGGGTTTGCGTTTTACAGGATCTAACGGAAACAGCATTTTTTTGCCCGCTGCTGGCTACCTTAAGGGCAACGAATTCAATGATAACTGTGGTAATTATTGGTCAAACTCACGTACGATCCATCAGCGGAATGCATGGTATTTTGGATTCTACTATGACGTGGGTGCTTATAGCATGCTTAACGATGGCTATCGCAGCGGCGGTCGTTCTGTCAGAGCAGTGCGTTCTGCAAAATAAATACGGCCTTTGTCAACGAACTATTGAATTGAATCAAAATAGATAACTACAATGAAAAAGGATTATCAACAAAAAGGTACAGCAAATCCGCTGAAGCAGGGACAAATCAAGGCATGGCTCATTGTTCTGTTGAGTGTGTTCTGCACTTGTGTCTCATTCGCCCAAATGCCGACTATCAAGCAAGGCCCGTTGGCCAAAGGCGTAAAACTCACCAATCAGGCCTTGTATATTGGAGAGGACGAGTCCTGTTATTATTTCTTTGATTATTACAGTAAAATCACCCTCGTTAGTTTCGACAAAACCGATTTGTCACTTAAAACCGAGAAAGATTTTAAGGGTAAGATGTCAATGCGTTTGCTCATTTATGGCGGGATATATGGAGAGAATATCGAAGTGCTTACTGTAAAGCATGAAGCTAAGGGCTATCGTCTTGAAAAACTCACATTCAAAAAGTCGGACATGACGCTGACCTCGACAGAAGACCTCGGATTATCGCCTTTCGAAGATGGGAAAAGGCATTTCGGCAACATGGATCCTGTCAAGCTGAAGGAAATGCTTACGGTTTCCTCCAAGACCTCGCCCAATCAATCCCATCGTGCGTTGGTGCGATTGGACGAATGCCAAAATGGAGTTCCTGGTACATGGAAAATTGCAGTGTTGGATAATACAACGAATGCGACACTATGGAGCAGGGATACGGATTTTCATTTCCATGATTATGTCATTACCGATGATGGCAAAGTCGTTTTGGTGGGCTATTATCTCGCCGACTCCAAAGACAAGGCGGTAGCGGCTCTCGTGGTCATGACGAATGACGGTGAAGAGCTGATGTCGTTTCCCCTGCCCGTCAACATCGGGAGTGCGGAACTTACATTGAACGGCGACCGTCTTTGGGTTACGGGTTCCCTGAAAGGGGAGAAATACGGTGACTGGATGTTTTTGTTCAACAGGAATGCTGCCCTTTCAGGAATGTATGTCACCTTGTTTGATTTGAACGAACAAGCTGTCGTCACTTCTGACGAGTATCCTTTCACAAAAGAAGACGTAGGTGTATTGATCAATGCCAAGGAAGGCAAGAACAAAAACAACGAGGTCCATTGGATAGACTTTTATCCTTTTCTCATGAATGATGGTCGTGTTTGTGTGAAAGGCGAGTATGACTATACGGAAACCATTAGCACGCATACGGGTGTTTATTATTGGTTCGGGAAAAAAGGATGCAACTTGAGCATGTTCGATACAGATGGAAAACTGCTATGGAAAAAGCCCTATAGGAATAACATTGTCGGTCCCCAAGAGACCGTCAATGATGCCGTGTTCGACTTGCAGGGCAATCTTTGCTATTATTCGATGGTTTGCAGCAAGTATGAATACTCTGAGACAGACGCTGCGGCCTCACAAGACCCGCGGCTGTTGCAGACCAAGCTCCGCGAGATCATCTTGGATCAAGAGGGTAATGAAACGGTGAATGTCATCGACGGCAAGGGCGAATTTGGCATTGCTGCCCAAAGCTATAATTCAGACAAGACGAAGCGGGTGTTTCTGCTGATGGAGCAAGGCATGATCAAAAGCGATGTGCGGTTGGTGGTGGTAGAATGACAGGCGTTGGGATGTTGGTGTAGTTTTGCTGAAAATTTCAAAATCATACGAATATGAAAACGACAAAACAATTTGTGATGATTTGCTGCCTGATGGTGATGGCGGCGACGGGTTACGGACAACAATGGGAAACCATTTTATCGGACACAGTATCTATAAGTAGTGGCTTTATCAACGAAGACAACACCATGGAGCTTGTGGGTTATTCAGGTAATTATGGAGCCTATTTTAGGGTGTTTGGCGACGGGCATTACGAAACGACCACTTTCCCCGCCCCCGAGGGGAAAAAATTGGTTTTGCAAACCCTAACCCCTTTGGACGATGGCGGTTATTTCGTTTCGGGACGGATTATGAACAATCGACTGAATGATTCGGGCGAACTTAAGATCATGATTCTCGATGGTGACTTGAATGTGGTGAAAGAACAAACCCTACAAGTGGCAGAAGGTTTCTTGGGATTCACAGATGGTGCCGCCGCTATGGACGACGACGGTACCATCGTCCTGTTGAAAACGGCAAGGCGGGAAATGCCCAATTATCAAGGCGGCTACGAGTCAAGGGGCGTGTTGTTTCGCTTCACCCAGTCAGGAGACAGCCTGAATTGTCGGTATCTGTTGGCCGACCCGCCCGACCCGATTTGCTACATACAGCAAATCGAGAACCAAAAACTCATAAACGACCCGTATAGCGACCAAATCATTGCGGTGTGTGCGGGACAAGGAGGGGTACAGTCTTTGCTTTATTTCGATTACGACTTCAATCTGACGAATGACTTTTTTATTGACGACATATCTTTTCCAGAAACAGGGCCAGGATGGCAATGTAAACATATAAGTCACCCTTACGTGGGTTATTGGTATAATGCCAATGCGATGTTGCTTGTTGCAGATCAAGAGGACACGGATATTTCTGCCAACAAACCACATTTGCTTATCGGGAAAATGAACCATGAGGGAGAAATCATCGAGAGAGTCGAAATCAACAAGCCAGATACTTTGTTTTATGCCTATGGAGGAATGGCATACGCGAACGACAGTACCGTCTATGTCTCTACAAGATGCCATACGGAGGGTTGGCTTGACCCATATTATCCATGCGTCTATCTTGTGAATATAGGGTTGGAAATTCTTGGAAAGGTTGAACTTTGGGACGAACTGGACTACTATCCTCAGACCGTATTTCCTACCAGCGACGGTGGATGTGTGTTCTTCATTAAAGGCAACTCATGGTGGGTTGAACCTTTACAAAAAGTCATCCGTTTCTCTCGCGAGGACTTCAATCCCATTCCATGCAGTGTGAAGGAAGTGCCACAAGAAGCGATAAAGGCCTTGGTTTATCCCAACCCAGCCAAGGATGAGTTGAACATCGACATTTCGGGCTTGCCTGAAAACGAAAAGCACCGCATTCAGATTACCGATGCCTTGGGGCACATTTGCATGGACCGCATCATCCGTGGCGAGGGTAATGTGCTTACGGTGGGCGTTGCCAACCTCTCCGTTGGTGTGTACACTTATCAAATCTATGACAACAAGAAAACGCTTTCCTCGGGAAAGTTTGTAAAAGAATAAAAAAGAACCATCATGAAAAAAACAACCATCATCTTCTTTTTCGCCGCTTTGATGCTCTTCGGCGGCAACGCCCAAGCACAGGGCAAGAAGAAAATCCGTATCACCTACCGTAGTGCCAAACGCCTGGTGGATAAAATCGAGGCTAATCCCAATGCCGAGACACTCTACCTTTTCCGCAACGGCCTCGACTCGCTGCCCGAGGAGATTGGCCAACTGAAACACCTCAAAAAACTGGTGGTCAGTTCCAACCGCCTCACCTACATCCCGCCAGTCATCGGCGAACTCACCGAACTGGAATATATCTCCTTCAAGCATAACGACATCAAGGCGCTGCCGCCAGAGATAGGCCAACTCAAAAACCTGAAACACTTGGAACTGGACTACAACGACCTACAGACCTTGCCCAACGAACTGTGCGAATTGAAGAACCTGAATTATCTCTCTGTCACGCACAACGCGCTACATCACTTGCCGAATGACATCGGGAAATTGGAGTCGTTGGAGTTTTTCTACATCGGCACCAACCTGCTGCAGGAGCTGCCCGTCGGGCTGGCCCAACTCACGGAGTTGGTGGAACTGAATGTGGCAGGTAGTGGCGGCATGCTCGTCATCCCCAACCTACGCAACTGCCAACGTCTTGAAAGGCTTTACATCGACAACACCACATTGTTCGATGCCTCCTTCAATCCTCGGACCATTTCGAGGTTGGAGATTTATATGGTGGGGGGATAAAGTAAAATGTAAACCTACTTGCACTTCTTTTGCTGGCGGGATGCCAGCAAAATGACCAAAAGGAGCCTGCCAAAATCCCTATCCAAAGCGGTAAGGAGCCTGCCGACAGCCTGAAAAAGGACTCGGTGGAGGCCTTCAATGAGCGGATGATGCGGTGGAGGGTGCTGCATGGTGGGATGAGTAGGTGGGAGAGCGATAAGTGAAATGTTGTAATCAGGAATTGCAACGTGTTGTAAAACAACGAAGTGGTTTTGCAAATGTTTGTAAAGGCCTTCGGACTTGAAAAAACAGCGATTTTTTGCTATACTTTTGTGGAACAAAATTGCAAAGCGAACAATTAAACTTTAATACAATGAAAAAATCTTTGATTATTGCAGCCTTGATGTGCTGCCTTGTGTCGGCCACGGCACAACAAACCAAGAACACAAAAAGAGTCAATAACACATTAGGCGTATGCATGATGGGCAAGACGATGCAGTGTAACGGCATCAGCATGTCATACCTGGCTTCGGAGCAAGGTAAGATGGGCTTTGCCTTTGGCGCGGAATATGACCGCGAGTATATGTTGGGAAAGACACCTCTCGGCCTCGTGACGGGCATCCGCATGGAGTATAGCCGCCCTTACGCTAAATTCGAGGAGGATGGGCAAACCCTCGAAGTGAAAGCCCACGATCTTACTGGAGTGATTCCCGTCATGCTGCAATACCACGACAAGCTGGGCGACCACACCGAGCTTCAGCTCTTTACGGGTCCAAGTCTGGATTTGGTGATTTTCCGCAAAACGGATGCTTCAGGAGTCATATCAGGAAGCGGCAGCTATATCTTTGGGAGTCCGCTTGAAAACAGCGGGAAACCCACATGGCATTGGATTGGTCTGTCGTGGAATTTCGGTATCGGAATCCAATATAACGACATCGCCTTCAGGATTTCGTCAGGTTATGGCTTGCTGAACCATTTCGACAAGGATTATACGGCGCAGTATATGGGCTATCCTTTGCGCATCAACAGGCCTATTGTGGGGACGGTGATGTTTAGGCTATAGTGTTCAAGTGTGACTAAAAGTGCTAAAGTTTGGCTAACAATAACCTATGAGAATAAAAAGGGGGTTCAGTTTGGTTTCTGTGGTGGTCATCCTGCTGCTGGCAGGATGCCAGCGAAGTGACCAAAAGGGGCCTGCCAAAACACTTACCCAAAGTGGAAAGGAGCTTGCCGACAGCCTGAAAAAGGACTCGGTGGAGGCCTTCGATGAGCAAATGCGGCGATGGCATGTGTTGCATGGGGGGATGAGTAGGTGGGAGAGCGATAAGTGAAATGTTGTAATCTGGCGTCGCAACGTGTTGTAAAACAACGAAGTGGTATTGCAAATGTTTGTAATGGCCTTTGGACTTGAAAAAACAGCGATAATTTGCTATACTTTTGCATCATGAATTCAAATCAAATTATCAATACCTAAAATTAAAGTTATTATGAACAACAGAAAATTCAGATTCGGAACGCTGCTGGTGTTTTTAGCGGCAATGACTTTCGCCCTTCCTTGCTTGACTTCGTGCGAGTATTTTGTAGATGTCTATTTTAACGTCGAAAACCCCACCAACGACACCATTGATTTTACCGGATGGCAAGGTACAGGAGTGGTCAATATGACAACACCATACACCAATCGGCCAGATCAGGAATGGGAGCAAACCATGGATCACGTAACTGTAAGTATGGCTGGCGCCATGGGCGGACCCTCAGTTGCCATTTCGGAAGAGCAGGCTTTCGCTAGTTTATGCAATGACTACGACAGCGTGAAACTGACCCGCCGTTCAGATGGTGCCTCCACCATCACCTACCGCCATGATGAGAACGCGACGGATGCACAACGCTATTTCTTCACCCGCGAAGCGTGGAGCTGCACCCCCGAAGGCGAGACGGAAAAAGACAGGACTTACACCCTTATTCTGAAGGAGGAGATGTTTAAATAAACTGATAGCATTAAACAATGATAACAACAATGAGAAAAGTAGTATTATTTGTAGTTTCCATGTGCTGCATGGTTTCGGCCTTTGCACAAAATTTCAATAAGGAGCCTAAAGTTCGGAGGTCATTGGAAGAAACCCTCCAGATGGTAGAGAAAATGAATCGCCACGAGAATGTTTATACCACGGAATTGGACAGCGTTACGATGTACGGTAGTGACAATATGAAAGTTATTCTCGATTACGATGCGCATTCCAACTGTACTGGGATTGCCATATATTACCTCGATGACGAATGGGAGATGGAATTTGCTTTCGAATATGGTTATGATGACCGGAACCGGCTGACCTACGTGATTGACTATGATAGCGAGGAAAAAGAAGAATACATCTATAATGCGCAGGACCTTGTGGAAGAAATCTACCGCTCCAGCTATCAAGCCAACGGAACTTGGCGTCTCTATTTGAAAAACGTCCTGGCTTATGATGAAGACAACAATATGACACTTTCCATGGGCTATTCTTATGTGGAAGGTGA
Organism: uncultured Bacteroidales bacterium; assembly: GCA_947164955.1. GTDB lineage: Bacteria > Bacteroidota > Bacteroidia > Bacteroidales > F082 > Limimorpha. The sequence goes on from CAMUYT010000027.1 coordinate 7,936, forward strand.
ATGGGTTGAGTCGGGCAAACAGACATGGGACTACGAGGATGGTCTGCTTCAAGCGAACACTACCTACTATATCAATGAGAACGGCGAATGGGTTGGCGACAGGAGAATAGAATACCACTATGACGGCGATGGCCTTTGCACAGAGATGATTGAAAGCTATTGGTCGGAGGCTTGGTATAATGAGAGCAAAACCGTTTATCATTATGATGCCCAACAGCTCTGTTATGAAAAGATTGAGTACGATTACGGGGAAGAATGGCATGAATTGTACAAAAACAGCTATGAATATGACGCTGCGGGGAATCTTCACATCGAGATTTCCTATTTTCATCAATCTGGCACTCAGGACTGGACTTACCGCAATAAGTATGAGTATTTGTACGATGAAGACAACAACTGCACCGACTATTACGAATACTTCTACTATGTTTATGACGAGACATGGGAGCTGGAAGAAGTGTATCACATAGCATACGGAACACTTGGAATTGAATACATCTCTGGCCTTTCGTTATTGTGGGACTTGTTTGAGTTTTCATTCCCGATTTCCAACAAGGTGGATCAACTCATCATGGACGAGGATGGCGACTATTTCTATCTTGATTTCCATTACTCATCGACTGACGGAATCGAGGAACAGAACGGCAATATGCTGACGCTTTGGCCTAATCCGGCTATGGATAGGGTTGTTGTTGATGGAATTGAAGCCGCTGAAGTGTGCGTTTATAATGCCGTTGGTCAGATGGTGAAGACTGTGCGGAACACGAATGAAATCCCCGTTTCAGATCTGCCGCAAGGGGTTTACCTGCTGCGGATTACAGATTCAAAGGGAGTTTCGCAAACGGAACGCATCACGGTAATAAAATAAGCCACAGAGGAGGCCTTCGATGAGCAAAAACTATTTCTTCAACGCCTCCTCGGCCTGTTTGATCGTTCCGCGCTCACCATTGACAAAGGCGACGACGAAGGCATCCTTGTAGCCCAAAGCGCGCACCTCGCTCTGGCGTTTCATCGCCGCATCCTTACTGGTGAACTTGCCTGAGATATAACGGAAAGCGCCGTTGTAATGATAGACATCTACCTCTTTCACGCCGCTGAAAGCCTTGTCGGTCGATGAAACCTTCTTGTCGCGGCTGGCGAATTGGACGGTGAAATAGGTGTCGCCCACATTTGTTGCAGGTTGATCCTGCACCACTGGTTTTTGGCCAGAATGGTTCTCTGCCTCAAACTCACGTTTGTAATCTTCAAAAGCCCGATACAAGGCCAAAGCCATCTGCGTTTGCCCCTTCTCACTATTGAGGAACTGCTCCTCCTTCGCGTTGTTGATGAAGCCCAACTCGACCAAAATACTCGGCATCGAAGTCTTCCAAAGCACCAGAAAACCAGCCTGCTGCACGCCACGGTCGTGACGGCCCTTGGCGGCAAACTGCTTCTGCACCTTGCCAGCAATGTCGAGACTCTGCTTTTGATACATGCTCTGCGACAGCGAGAAGAGGATGTAGGCCTCGGTGCTGTTGGGATCGAAGTTGTCGTAGGCATCGGTATTGTCTTCCAACAAGATAGACGCGTTTTCCTTCTTAGCCACGGCTAAGTTTTTTTCGTTTTTCGACTCACCCATCACGTAGGTCTCGGCACCGTTGGCGGTGGTGGTGCCTTCGGTCGAGTTGACGTGGATGGAGACGAACAAATCGGCGTTGTTGCGATTGGCGATGGCGGCACGTTCGCTCAGCTCGATGAACTTGTCGGTCTTGCGCGTATAGATCACCTTCACGTCGGGCATGTTCTCCTCGATGTAAGCCCCGAATTTCTTGGCCACGGCCAAATTGATGGCCTTTTCGGTGGTCACCTTGCCCAAAGCGCCCGTGTCTTTACCACCATGACCCGCATCAATGACTATGGTCTGTATCTTCTCACCCTTTTGGGAAAAGCCAAACAAAGGCAGCAGAAAAACCAAGAATAAGACACCAAATCGAGAAATCTTTCGTTCTATCATATTGAGTTCGTTTATTTATGCGCGAAGAAAAACTATCTTTGCAGCGAATTTCAATGCACAAAAGTAATCGTTTTCACGTTGACAAAACGCACGGCACATAAGAAATATTTTCCAACGGCGGCTTTTTCCTTGCTTGCCGCCATGGTCGTGTTGTTTTATGGTTGCAAGCAAACCGCTCATATTGAGAAAGATAAATATAATTTTGACCCCATTGTAGCAGATAGCGTGGCGCAAGACACCCTCCGATTGCCCGAACGCATCGTCGACACGATTACAATGGTGGTCGACAGCCTTCCGACCGATTCGATTGTCCACCCTAGCATGGATTCCATTGCGATGAACGATACATTGTCGCTTCCTGGCGACAGCCTTGCCCCGTTCGATTCGTTGCGTTACGACACCCTAAAACACACAAATCGCCGACGTTTCACCCCGCCGCGCTCCAACTCGGCCATCGAGGTGCAGGTGATTTGCTCGGCCTCCGATTCGTCATATCGCGACATGAACCAGAAGAAGATCTTCTACTATGGCAACGCCGAAGCCAAATACGACGACATCACCTTGAAGGCCGACTATCTCGAATTCGACTTGGAGACCAGCACCTGCACGGCACGCGGCGTGCTCGACTCGCTGGGCAAACCCAAGGGGCGTCCCGTCTTCACCCAAGGTGAGTCGACATTTGAGGCGGTGGAGATGATGTACAACTTCAAGACCAAAAAAGGCATCATCACCAAAGTGTGGACCGAGGAGCAAGGCGGCTACCTGCATGGCGAGCGCATCAAGCGCATGGACGACAACACCATCAACATTCGCACGGGCGGCTACACCACCTGCGACCTCAAGGAACACCCGCACTACCAGTTCAAGTTCACCAAGGCCAAGGTCATCCCCGACGACAAGATCGTCACCGGTCCGATATACATGACCATCGCCGACATCCCATTGCCGCTGGCCCTGCCTTTCGCCATGATTCCTAACACGAAAGGCAAAAAGTCGGGCCTCATCATCCCCACCTACGGCGAGTCGGCCAACCGAGGCTTCTACCTCGAAAACGGAGGCTATTACTGGGCCATCAGCGACAACTACGATTTGCAAATCCTGGGCGACATCTACACCCGTGGCTCGTGGGGCATCAAGCCGACGTTCCGCTATAACCGGCGCTATCGCCACAATGGATCGATGGCGTTGGGTTTCGCCGTCAACAAGATAGGCACAAAGGGCGCCGCCGACTATCAAGAAAGCACCGACTTCAAGATCCACTGGACCCACAAGCAAGATCCCAAAGCACACCCGAGACGCAACTTCTCAGCCAACGTCAACATCGTGAGCTCCAACTTCAACAAGTACAACGCCACGACCGTCAACGACCAGCTGAGCAACACCTTCCAATCAAGCGTCAGCTACCAAACTAACTTCGGCGGCAAGGTCTACCTCACCCTCAACGCCAGCCATAGCCAAAACACACTGACACGCCAAGTGACCGCCTCGTTGCCCGAGATGACACTGACCGTCAACACGTTCTATCCTTTGAAAAATGTCGGCAAGGCGGGCAAGAAACGCTGGTACCAAAGCCTGAGCATGGGCTACACGATGAACGGCAAGGCCTACATCAGCGACGCCGACACGGTGCTCTTCCACGGCATCAAAGACGACTTTGGCGGCTGGGCCAAGGACTTCTTCCGCGACAGAGTGCAAATGGGCATCTCACACCGCATTCCCATCAATGCCACCATCAAGCTGTTTAAGCATTTCTCGTGGACCAACAACCTGACCTTCAACGACTACATGTATTTCAAACGCATCGAGAAGCAATGGATACAAGACTCCGATTCAACTGGATTCATGCAAACCGACACCATCCATGGCTTCCGCAACTTGGTCGACTTCAGTGCAAGCAGCAACCTCACCACCAAGATCTACGGCATGGTGAACTTCGCCAAAGGCCCCATCCGTGCCATCCGGCACGTGTTCACCCCCACCATCGGCATCACCTACCGTCCCGACTTCAGCGACCCGAAATGGGGCGTGTATGGCACCTACATCGACGGCAATGGCATCGAGCAGACCTACAACAAATTTGAAAGGGCGCTCTACGGAACGCCTTCGCAAAACCAACAAGGCTTGATTACCTACAATTTCGCCAACAACTTGGAAATCAAGGTGCCGTCAAGCTCCGACACCATCACAGGCATCAAGAAAATCCCGGTTTTGGAGTCGTTCAGCATTTCGGGCAACTACGACATCACCAAAGACTCGATCAACTTCTCACCCGTCGCCGTCAGCGGGCGCACCACCTTGTTCAAGAAACTCGGCATCAATTACAGCAGCTCGTGGGACCCTTATGCTGCCGACTCGTTAGGACGACGTATCAACCGCTTTGAGATTGTCGACAACAAGCGGCTTTTCCGCAAGACCGGCTCGTCGTGGCGCTTCAGCCTCAGCTATAGCTTCAACCAAAACGACCTCAAGAAGTTGCAAGGTAAGAAAGGCAGCAAGGACCTGCGCGACGAAATCAACAGCACCGCCCAACGCTCGGGCATATTCGACCCCGACGAACTGAACGAAATCATGGGCAATCCCAACGCCTATGTCGACTGGACCACCCCTTGGTCGCTCTCGCTGAGCTACAACCTCACCTACACAACCTCTGTGGCCTACGCCGCCTTCATGGGCATTGCCACCAACTCGCTCGTCCACACTATCGGACTCAACGGCGACATCAGCGTCACGCCCAAGTGGAAAATCACCTTCTCGACAGGCTGGGATTTCGTGAACAACAACATCACCTACACCAACCTCAGTGTCTACCGCGACCTGCACTGTTGGGAGATGCGCTTCAACTGGATTCCCATCGGTACCTACAAGAGCTGGAACTTCACCATCAACGTAAAAGCCTCCGCGCTGAAAGACTTGAAGTACACGAAAAAGAAGGACTACCGCGATAATTAATTGCAGATTCAACGCAATTAATCCAATTTTTGAATCTTTAAATTTTGAAATGCGAAGCATTCGACGAAGTCAATTTTAAATCTTTAAATCAAAAATCCCTATCTTTGCCCCGACAAACCATATTAATTAATAGCCTATGAAAAAAGTATTTACCCTCATCCTCGCGCTGGCCTTCGGTTTTGGCCTGAAAGCGCAATGTCCGCTCACCACTGCCGTCGACTTCACGGCTACGGACGTTCACGGCACCGAAGTGCACCTGTTCGACATCCTCGACGGTGGCCAAGCCGTGCTCATCGACTTCTTCTTCACCACCTGTGGGCCGTGCCAGCAAGCCACGCCCAAAATCGTGGAATCCTATTATGCCATGGGCTGCAACATGCACGACGTGTTCTACATGGAAATCGCCACGGGCGACAGCGAAGCAGCCTGCCTCAACTGGGTGAACACCTACGGCGTGGAGTATCCCACCATCAGCGGTGAGGCCGGCGGCACCCAAATCTGCAACCAATACCAAATCCCGGCCTATCCCACCGTCATCCTCATCATGCCCGACCGCTCCATTGTCATCAATGACCTGTGGCCCATCAATAACGCCCAGACCGTCATCGCCGCCTTGGAGCAGCACGGCTTGGAGCAGCATGACTGCAATACGCCAAGCTACGACCCGCAAGTGAGCATTACCATCGACGATGTGACTGACTCCAGCGTCACGGCCACGTTCACACCCAACGCCGATTGCGCTTCGTACTACTACCTGTGTGCCACCGAAGCCCAAATCATGGAATGGATTGCCACGGGTGAGGATTTCAACACCATCATCCAAAACCACGGAGGCATTGAAACCGCTACCGCGACCATCATTTTCCCCGACCTGTTGCCTGAAACGGAATATAAGGTTCTCGCCCTACCCGTCGACCCCGACGGCAACTATGGCAATCCTGCCAGCGAAACCGTCACCACCTTGCCTGCAGTGGTTTATGACGAGACGCTGACATTCAGCATGGATACGGTAACGTTGCCTTGGTGCGAAGTGACTTGGATCACCGTTTACAACAACACCGCCGAAGACGCCACCATTGTGAAAATCTGTGATGATCGCTATGAATTGGGTTTCTACATTGGTTCAGACGCGATTCTTTCTTGCAATGAAACAGAGATTACCATTCCGCAAGGTGGTTCCATTGAACTTGGCATCGAGTGCTGTGTGACAGGCAAGAGCATCGTCCCCGATGTTGTTACCGTTTCTAGCAACCTGGCTGATGCCCAATTCGTGGTTATGGTGGACGACACTTGGTCGGTGGGAGAGAACAATGCCACAGTCACGCTCTTCCCCAACCCCGCCAACGACTTTGTGACCCTCAAGGGCGAAAGCCTTGGCACGGTGCGCGTCTACAACACGCTCGGGCAGGTGATGGACGAATTTGAGGCCAACGGCAATGAGCTCCGCATCAGCACGGCTGTTTACGAAAACGGCATCTATTTCGTCAAGGCCAATGAAAAGACAATGAAATTTGTTGTGAAACACTAACCCGCATCGCGTCAGTGCGAGCAAAGCGAAGCAATCCAGCTGAGATACAGTCTTCCTGGATTGCTTCGTCGTTCCTCCTCGCAAATCGCCAGATTCGACGTTAGTCAATGACAGCAAGCGACAAAAATTAAATCAATGAAAACCATCATCCTTCGTTCCTCGTTCCAGACCGACGAATTTGTCAGAACGGAATATGCCGACCTGATTCAAAGGCTGGAAAAAGAATGCCATGCTGAAATCAAAATCATTGGTGACGAATCGGTAGAGACGCAAAATTTTGCGTCTCTACAAGCGTTACCCGATGCATTTATGATTGCCACCGGCGGCGTAGAAAACCTGTTCAAACGCATTTGGGAGGCCATCGACGTTGAAACAACGTGTTCGCCACATCGCACCAAAACCGTCACCATGATTGCCGACGGGCGCAACAATTCCTTGGCCGCTGCCTTGGAGATATTGACCTATTTGGGCAATGTCGGGGTGGAAGGAAAGATTTTGCATGGGACGAATGACGAGATTGTTTCGACCCTTTTAGAGACGTTTCAGGAAATGTCTCTACAGGGACGAATCGGGTTGTTCGGTCAGCCCTCCGATTGGCTCATCGCCAGCGGCGTGGACCGCGGTTTCCTTCGCCAACATTACGGCATCGAAACCATCGACATCGAGCTGCAACGTCTCATCGAGGGTATCAAAACCGTGTCAAAAACCGAGGCGGAGGAAGTGATGCAGACCTTGCTGAAACGCGCCAAGGCCGTCGAAGAGCCCACCAGTGCCGATTTGCTAGAGGCCGCCAAGGCCTATCTCGCCATCAAACGCATCTGCCAAGAGGAACGTCTGGATGCCATGACCATCCGCTGCTTCGACATCGTGAAGGCTTGTGGCACGACCAGCTGCTTGGCCTTGGCCTTGTTGAATGACGAAGGCATCGTGGCAGGTTGCGAAGGCGACATGCAGACGCTGATGAGCATGTATCTGGCCAAACGGATTTGTGGCGAAACCGCTTTCATGGCCAACCCTTCGCAGCTCACTGACAAGACGTCCATGCTGGCCCATTGCACCATCCCACTGACGATGTGCGACGAAATTCGCCTACGCTCGCATTTCGAATCGGGCATTGGCGCGGCCGTGCAAGGCGTATTGCCCTTGATGGATTACACCTTATTTAAATGGGGCGGTGAAATGTTAGACCGTTATTTCGTCACAGAGGCCAAGGCCGTTGAAACGCCCTACAGCGACCATTTCTGCCGCACGCAAATCACGCTCAACGTGAACCTAAAGCCTTATCTGTTGCAGCATTCCATTGGCAACCATCACGTCATCATTCGCGGCCGTCATGCCGAAGAGATTAGGCGGTTCATGGCCGAAAAGTCGCTTGTCAAAAGAAACGAAGTTTGATTTTGGACAATTACTTAGCTAATCAAAACGCGTAGCCGAACGAGAAATAGGCTCCGAATCGGTTTTTATGCTCATGGTTGACCCAATGGGCGGTTAATGAAATCGGCCCAAGGAGACTGTTATAGGAATACTTCAGTCCTGCGCCATGGTTCATGAAAGAGAAAATGTCGGTGAACGACATGCCACCAGTACCCAACATGCCCCACGGTACAGAGGTGTTATACAACGCCGTCAGGTAGTGCTTGCCGTAAATGTTGTAGCGAAAATCACAACGCAGGATGCTGGTATGATCCTCATTCAAATCCTCGACGCTGACCAAGCCAATGAAAGGCATCTGGTTGTCAAGGTGACGTCCGGCAATCTCGCCTCCGAAAGTATTCCTAAGATTGTAATATTGCACGCTAGACGCATTACTGAAAATACGGCCTATATAACGGCCATACATCTGGGGGATGATGCTGAACCGTCCTTCGGCGGGTGTGATATAGGCTTGGAAGGCATAGCTGATGTCGAAATACTTCTCTTTGGTGGAAGGCATGAAATAATAGTGGCTGCTCAAGTTGGCCATAATGCCGTGTTTGGCAAAATAAAAGTCGTCCAAATTGTCGTATTGCAGGCTGACAAAAGGCGTCAACATCGTATTGTTCTTGAAATAGTAGTCATCGTATCCATTTTCCTCGAAAGAGGTTTTGTCATATGTCGTATAGATGTAGGAAACGCCGACGCTTGTGCTGAAATTGAGCAGGTGGAACTCCGTAATATAGGCATTGGCCTTCATCTGCCAGTAATGCAAGTTGACATACTTGTCATGAAAGCCTATCGAGCGGAAATGTTCGTTCCTATAGTCGGCTGAAACATTGAAATTGGCAAGCGACGAACGTGAATAGGTGTATTTGAGATGGAGTTTCGGATTATAACTGAGTTTGGCGGAAACGCCGAATTTCGACTTGCCAAATCGTTTTTCGTTCAAATCGAAATTGAGGAGTATGGCAGCGCCTTCTTCGGTATCGTAGCGCAAACCAAGACCCATGACATGCGGAGCGGCAGGCTTCACATTGACTGAAAGATCATAGGCATCCGAAAACTGCCCATGGATATGAAGCGAGTCGTTTTCCTTGATAGTATAGGTTATCTCGTCGAAGCAACCCGTGCCACGATAGATGCTCATCGTCTTCTCAATGTCGGTATTGGTATAGAAATTCCCAACGCTCAATCCGCCTTTTCGGATAAGCCAACGGCTTTCGTTGTCGGAAACGCCATGGATGCTTATGGAACTGATAAACACAGAATCCACCAACAAATTGAGGGCACGAGGTGCTTGAAGCCGCTTGCCGACGGGGTGGCCATTAGCATCGTCTAACTGCTGCTTGATGGCAGCCAGTTGATCGTGGTATTCCTCGGCTCGTTTGTAGCCGCGGTGCACTAGGGTGTCGATGGCATCGGGGGTAAAGCTAAGCATACCGAAGCCTGTGATGTCGGGGACGATACGTACGTCACACAGCTCACGGTTCTCCTTACGTTTGGCACTGGTGGCATTGATGAGCAGCCGACCCATCACCTGAGGCAATGATTTCAGGTTTTCAGCCAAAACCTTGCTTTCGTTGGTCACTTCCACGCCGATGATGATGTCGGCTCCCATTTCCTTCAGCACATCGGCAGGGAAATTGTTGACCAAACCGCCGTCAACGAGCATGTATTCGCCCATTTCAACAGGGGCAAACACACCTGGAATAGCCATACTGGCACGCATGGCTGTAGGCACAACACCATGACGCATAACAACTTCCTTTCCAGTAATGAGGTCGGTGGCCACACAGGCGAAAGGGATAGGCATGTCATCAAAATCCATCTCTTCCTGATAACCAACGCAAAGGTCGTTGAACAGATTGACCAATGAGCTGTTGTTGACATAGGCGCTTGGAAGTTGGTTAAGCAGATGTTTCTTTTCAGCTCGTTTACGAAGCGAGCCATCGCCAAAAGGAATATTAAGCACATTGGTACTTCGGCGGTCACGCATTTCCTTCGAGAGGCAAACTCGATCGATGCTATTCCCGATGTATTCATCCCATTGTATGTTTGAAATGAGATGTGCCATTTCGTCGGGGCCATAGCCCATGGCATAGAGACCTCCAATAATAGAACCCATGCTCGTGCCAGCCACATAGTCAACAGGAATGCCCATCTCTTCGATGTATTTTAATACGCCGATGTGGGATGCGCCTTTGGCACCGCCACCACCAAGCACTACGCCAACCTTGGGGCGATGTTTTTCGTTGTTTGCGGTTTGGGCCTCCAACGCAATGGAAACTGATAGGATAAGAACAAGTAGTAATGAGAGTTTCTTCATTTTTCTGGTTTGAAAATTGTGCAAAATTACTGATTTCTCGCATATTTTTCCAAGTTTTTCATAATGGACAAAAAAAAGACTGCCCAAACGAGCAGCCTTCTTTAACCCTAACGTGAAGAACATTACTTCTTCAGTTTGCCCAAACGGGCGGTCACCTTATAGGTGGTCTTCGAATAGATGTCGGTGCCAAGCACAGGAGCATGACGATGGCTTTCCACTTGAGGATAGACGACCACATCATAGCCTGGGTTCTTTTGCATCAAGTTGTACAAGGCATAATTGGCACCTGAAGGAATGGTGAAATTAACACCGATGTACGGTATGATGGTACCAAAAGAAGGGGTAGCGCCGATTTCTTTTGTGCCAAAGAGGTGTTGCCAGTCGATACCGAGAACACGAACCACAGTGGCTTCGCCCGTCACTTGTTCGGACAGGTCGAAATCTTCAGCATGATACTCAACGTAGGCGTTGGGCTCTCTCATGCTGTGTCGATAGGTGTGGCAGCTGCCTAAGAACATGCATGCGATAGCGCACACCAGTAGGAGTCTGAATCTTTTCATGATGTTTGGTTGCTTGATTATTGGATTTGTAAAGAGGTTCATTTTTTGAAGTTGCTAGAAAAGCTAATGGTTCCATAGATGGCATGGCTTGTGGCCATGGCACCGATTTCGAGGAACTCGATGGGCCTGACCATCAGTCCCGCTCCATAGTTGAAGTGGTTATTGATGCCATCGCGCTCATAGTCGTGATAGATGCGGTGATCTTCCGAATCCACCCCGATGGAGTTGCCGATGGTTCTTCCCCAAGTCTCGTTGCTGTAACCTATCACCGGGGTCAGGAAGAGCCACGGAAGCACTGGAATCTGATAACCAACATTGATGGTGAGGGCTGTGTGGTCGGGATACTCATTAAAAGTAATCTTTCTGTCCCAGCGATGCTCGGGGTTCTGATAGATGAAGTCGAGATATAGGCCAGCAAAAGAGAAGTTGGCGCCAATGCCGAAGCCGGCATACTCCTTGTTGATGCCACTGCCGTTGAAGTCATAGCCAACACACCCTAAGTTTAAACCGATAGAGGCACGTTGGTTGTTCGAGAAATCGAACCATTGCGCCTTGGCACTGCCCACCAATAGGGCTAACATTGCCACGAGAAAAAACGTTTTTTTGTTCATTTTTGTGTCCTTTATAAAGATAAGGGAGCCTCGAACGAGGCCCCCTATTAATATGGTATTACATCATCAGGAACGACATCATCACACCAGCTGCAACGGCTGAGCCGATAACGCCGGAGACGTTCGGGGCCATGGCGTGCATGAGCAGGTGGTTCGACGGGTCGTATTTCTGACCTTCCACTTCGACGACGCGGGCACTGTCCGGCACAGCCGAAACGCCAGCGGCACCAATCATCGGGTTGATCTTCTCTTTCAAGAAGAGGTTCATGAACTTGGCACCGAGCAAACCGCCAGCGGTGGCCACGCAGAACGAAAGGGCACCGAGGACGAAGATCTCAATGGAGCTCATAGTCAGGAACACGGAGGCTTGCGTTGAAGCACCCACCGTGAGACCCAGAATCATGGTCACGATGTCAATCAAAGGATTGGAGGCGGTGTTTTGCAAACGCTTCACCACGCCCGACTCCTTGATGATATTGCCGAAGAACAGCATTCCTAACAGCGGCAGGGCCGTGGGGCTGATGAAGGTGGTCAGGATGAGGCCGACGACGGGGAACATGATCTTTTCGGTCTTGTTCACCATACGCGGGGCGCGCATCTTGATGAGGCGTTCTTCCTTGGTGGTCAGCAGACGGATGATAGGCGGCTGGATCACGGGCACCAAAGCCATGTAGGAATAGGCTGCGATGGCGATGGGGCCGATGAGGTTGCGCGTGCCGTTCATGCCGTTGGCCAAACGCGACGAGAGGAAGATGGCGGTGGGACCGTCGGCACCACCGATGATGCCGATGGCACCAGCCTCACGCAGGTTGAAACCAAGATACAAGGCTCCGATGAAGGTGAGGAACACACCCAACTGGGCGGCTGCACCGAGGATCATCAGCTTGGGGTTGGCGATGAGCGACGAGAAGTCGGTCATGGCGCCGATGCCCAAGAAAATCAAGGGCGGATACACACCCGAGGTCACACCGAAGTACAGGTAGTTCAACACGCTGCCCTTCTGGTAAAGACCGGTTTGCAGGTTGAGTTCTCCGCTTTGGAACACTTCGTTCAAGAAGGCTTTCACGTTCTCCACTTCGGTGGCAGCCAAGCCGTATTCAGTCAGTTTCAAGTGGTCGACTTGTTTGATGGCTTCGCTCAACACCATGTGTTTGTTGGTGTCGCCGTCAAAGATGGTGAGCAGCATGGCTTTGGCTGTTTCCAAGTCAAAGCTG
>CAMUYT010000028.1 GCA_947164955.1 uncultured Bacteroidales bacterium
CCTGCGCCATCATCATGGTGAGGAGGGCGTAGGAGGCGATGTTGAACGGCACGCCCAAAAACACGTCGGCGCTGCGTTGGTAGAGTTGGCACGACAGTCGTCCGTTGGCCACATAGAACTGGAAGAAGGCGTGGCAGGGTGGGAGGGCCGCCTTGCCAGCGGCCACGTTGGCGGCAAAGTCCTTCTCGTGCTCGTCGGGCAAGACCGATGGGTTCCAGGCCGTCACGATATGGCGTCGGCTGTTGGGGTTCTCCTTGATGCTTTTCACCACTTGGGCAATCTGGTCGATGCCCTCGTTGTTCCAGTTGCGCCATTGCGCACCGTAAACGGGACCAAGGTCACCGTTCGGGTCGGCCCATTCGTCCCAAATCGTGACTTTATGGTCGTGCAGGTATTGGATGTTGGTATCGCCGTTCAGGAGCCACAGCAGCTCATAAATAATGCTTTTAAGGTGCACTTTCTTCGTCGTCACCAAAGGGAAACCTTCGGAGAGGTCGAAGCGCATCTGGTAGCCGAACACGCTGATGGTGCCCGTGCCCGTGCGGTCGCCCTTCTGCACGCCGTGGTCGAGGATATGTTGGAGTAGGTCTAGATACTGTTTCATTTCTTTTCAGGCTCGTGCTTGTACTTGAACAAGATGGCGAACAAAATGCCTACCACTAACGCGAATGCTGCAAACACATACCAAGCGTTTGACCAGCCAGTCATCAGCTCGGTGAAGTTGGTCTTGCCCAGGGTGAAGTGGTTCACCACGGCTTGGGCGCAGAACGAACCGATGGTGGCACCGAGGCCGTTGGTCATCATCATGAACACGCCTTGAGCGCTGCTGCGGATCTTCTCGTCGGTGTTTTGGTCGACGAAGAGCGAACCGCTGATGTTGAAGAAGTCGAAAGCCACGCCGTAGACGATCATCGAGAGGATGAACAACACGAGGCCAAAGCCCGTCGGGCCGCCAGCGCCAAGGAAGAAGAAACGCAACGCCCATGCGCCAAAGGCGATGAGCATCACCTTCTTGATGCCGAACTTCTTCAAGAAGAAGGGAATCAAGAGGATGCACAGGGTCTCAGACACTTGCGAGATGGACGACAGGAACACGTTGTTCTTCACCGCGAAGGCATTGGCGTATTCCGGCGACTGGCCGAAAGCATCCAAGAAAGGCGTGCAGAAACCGTTGGTCACTTGCAGGCACATGCCCAAGAGGAACGAGAAGATGAAGAACACGGCCATGCGTGCGTCCTTGAACAGCGCGAAGGCGCGCAGCCCGAAGGTGTCGACGAACGACTTGCTCTCCACGTTCTTGTTGACAGGGCAGTCGGGCAAAGTGAAGGAATAGACAGCCAAGATGAGTCCCCAAGCGGCACTCACAAACAGTTGCTCATAACCATTCTTGAATCCTGTGAAGTTGACGATCCACATTGAGAGGATGAAACCGACGGTGCCGAAAACGCGGATAGGAGGGAAGGCCTTCACTGTGTCCAATCCGGCTTTGGTCAAAGCATTGTACGACACCGAGTTACCTAAAGCGATTGTCGGCATGAAGAAGGCCACACTGAGCGCATAGAAGGGGAACAACTGCCCGAAGCTGACCGCGCTGCCATATTTGTAGCCCATATAACCCGCCAAAGCCATGAAGACAGCTGCGAGGAAATGGCAGATCCCCAAGAGCTTCTGTGCCGGAATCCAGCGGTCGGCCACGATGCCCATCAAAGCGGGCATGAAGAGGGAAACGATGCCTTGGATGGCGAAGAATTTCCCGATGTTGGCACCCATGCCGATCTTGCTAAGATAGATGCCCAAAGAACAGAGATAAGCTCCCCACACCGCAAAGATGAGGAAGTTCATCACGATAAGTCTGAATTTGATTGCTTTCATATTCGTTGATTTAGTATTATAAACTCCTACTTTTAATTTCATCTCGGATTTGAGCCGCCTTCTGGTAGTCCTCGTCGTCGATGGCCATCTGAAGCAAGTCTTCCAGTTCGTTGAGGGTCAATAATTCAAGGTCGGGCTCGTTTTGCACCTTATTAATACTATTATCGTCCTTAGCACCGTCTTCAGTCGGCTCGTCCATGTCGTCCATGATGATGCCGGCCTCTTCCATGACGCTCTCGTAAGCGTAGATTTCGCAGCCCACGCGCACGGCTATGGCGATGGCATCGGACGGACGCGCGTCGACCATCGTGAGGTCGTCGCCTTGTTTGCATACAAGCATGGCGTAATACACACCATCTCTGAAACGGTTGATGACCACCTCCATGATTTGCACGTCAAACTCATGGGCAAACCTCAGGAAGAGGTCGTGGGTGTGGGGTCGTCCGTTCTTGTGTTTCTCAATCCCCACGGCGATCGACTCGGCTTCGGCGCTCCCGATGACGATAGGCAGTCGGCGACGCGAGTTCTTGTCGCCTAAAACCAAAACGTATGCTCCCGTCGAAGACTCGCTGTACGTCAAGCCGATGATTTCCAAATTGACCTTGTTCATTGTCGCTCAGTTTTGGAAGGTTGAGAGGCTTTGTTTGGCTAAAAAACTGATTATGAAGCGTCTGTTTCACAACAAAACCTTCTCCCTTCAATCGTCAAAAGTAAGGACTTTTTCTGAAACTGGCAAAAAAAGTTGCTCCAACGAAAAAAACCGCGAAAAAAATTAGGTTACCAATTTATTTTGTCCTTATTTTTGTCCCGTCAAAAGTACTGTTTTCGAATTATTATTCAAGTTTAACTAAATTATAACCCTATGAGTAACAGTATTGTTTACATCGTGTTGGCGGCCTCAATCCTGGCGCTGACATTCGCTTTCATCTTTTACAAACAAATGATGAAAGAAGACGAAGGTACCGATCTGATGAAGAAAATCGCTGCACACGTCCGTAAGGGCGCCATGGCTTATTTGAAGCAGCAGTACAAGGTGGTGATCATCGTGTTCGCTGTCTTGGCCGTTCTCTTCTTTGTGATGAGCCTGTTCGACTTGCAGAACGGCTGGGTCTGGTTCGCCTTCCTGACGGGTGGTTTCTTCTCGGGCTTGGCGGGCTTCTTCGGCATGAAGACGGCCACCTACGCCTCGGCGCGTACCGCCAACGCCGCCCGTAAGTCGTTGAACAGCGGCTTGAAAGTGGCTTTCCGCTCGGGTGCCGTCATGGGCCTCGTCGTGGTGGGCCTTGCCCTCTTGGACGTTTCCGTTTGGTTCCTCGTGCTTGACCATTTCGTGGGTGCTGAAGATCATCTCATTGTCATCACCACTACCATGCTGACCTTCGGTATGGGTGCTTCCACGCAGGCTCTGTTTGCCCGTGTGGGTGGCGGTATCTACACCAAGGCCGCTGATGTCGGTGCCGACCTCGTCGGTAAGACGGAGTACAACATCCCGGAGGACGACCCGCGCAACCCCGCCACCATCGCTGACAACGTGGGCGACAACGTGGGCGACGTGGCTGGCATGGGTGCCGACCTTTACGAATCCTACGCTGGTTCGATCTTGGCTACCATGGCTTTGGGTGCTTCGGCTTTCGCCACATCGGCTGTCGAAGGAATGCAATACAAGGCTGTGTTTGCCCCGATGCTGATTGCCGCCGTGGGCGTGCTGCTGTCCATCATCGGCATCTTCTTGGTGAAAACCAACGAAAAAGCCGGCATGAAGGAACTGCTTGGCGCTTTGAGCCGTGGCACCAACACCGCCGCTGTGCTTATCGCTGCCGCTACCTTCGGCATCATGTATTTCCTCTTCGGAAAAGAGACGGGTGAATACGCCAACATGTGGTGGCAAACCTCGCTTTCGGTGGTGGTCGGCCTGCTGGCTGGTGTCATCATCGGAAAAGCCACTGAATACTATACTTCGCAAAGCTATAAGCCTACGCAAAAGGTGGCCGAGAGTTCCAAGACGGGTCCTGCCACCGTTATCATCTCTGGACTGGGACTCGGTATGCTCTCAACGGCCATCCCCGTGGTGACCGTGGGCGTGGCCATCATCCTGGCTTACCTCTGCGCCAATGGGTTCCACATTGAGTTTACGGCCGTTAACCTTTCGAGAGGCCTTTATGGCATCGGCATCGCTGCTGTGGGTATGCTCTCCACTTTGGGCATCACCCTGGCCACCGACGCTTATGGTCCCATCGCCGACAATGCCGGTGGTAACGCCGAAATGAGCGGCCTCGACCCGGAAGTGCGTCAACGCACCGATGCACTCGATGCACTCGGCAACACTACCGCCGCCACGGGTAAAGGCTTCGCCATCGGTTCTGCCGCTCTCACGGCCTTGGCACTGTTGGCCTCCTACGTCGAGGAAATCAAATTGGCTTTGGTCCGCGTGGGCCAAACCACTCTCGAGGTGGGTGGCGATGCCATTGAGACCGCCAAGGCTTCGTTGGTTGATTTCATGAACTATTACAACGTCAACCTGATGAACCCCATCGTGCTCGTTGGTATCTTCATCGGTGCCATGATGGCCTTCGTGTTCTGCGGCATGACGATGAACGCCGTGGGTCGTGCTGCCCAAAAGATGGTGGAAGAAGTGCGTCGTCAGTTTAGTACCATCAAGGGTATCCTGCAAGGTGAAGCCGAACCCGACTACGAACGTTGCGTGGCCATTTCCACGAAAGGTGCACAACATGAGATGCTGGTGCCTTCCATCCTCGCCATCCTCGTCCCGATCCTGACGGGTGTTATCTTGGGTGTGCCTGGTGTGCTTGGCCTGCTGATCGGAGGTTTGAGCACGGGCTTCGTCCTGGCTGTCTTCATGGCCAATTCGGGCGGCGCTTGGGATAATGCCAAGAAATACGTCGAAGAAGGTCATTTCGGAGGCAAGGGCTCTGAGAACCACAAAGCCACCGTCGTGGGCGACACCGTTGGTGACCCGTTCAAAGACACGAGCGGTCCTTCGCTCAACATCCTTATCAAGCTGATGAGCATGGTGAGCATCGTGATGGCCGGCTTGACGGTCACTTGCCACTTGCTGTAAAAAGCGACTCTTTAATCGAAAAAAAAGTCTTCCGAAATCTCGGAAGACTTTTTTTTGGCACATTTTTTGAATATCAGAAAAATTGTTGAAATTTTGGCATATTTGAACAACGAATAACAATTATTACTAATTTTGCGACAATTTTAAAATCATAACGAAATGAAGAAAGTGATTTATCTGCTTGGCATCATGCTCCTTATGGCTGGAGCGGTCAAGGCTCAAGACAAGAAGGTTCCGATGGGACCGGAGATTGAATTTGAGAAGGTCGTTCACGATTACGGCGATGTCCCGTTCAATGGCAATGGCGAATGCGAGTTCCGTTTCACCAATACGGGTTCTGAGCCTCTGATTGTGCAAAAGCCCAAATCGAGCTGCGGATGCACCATCCCTTCATGGCCCAACGAACCCATTCTCCCTGGAGAATCGGATGTCATTAAGGTGACTTATCGTACTAACCGTGCGGGCAACATCAACAAGACTGTCACGGTGACCTCCAACGCCACCAAGAACTCCACTGTAGTGTTGCGCATCAAGGGCCGTGTGCTCGACCAACCCACCGAGGCCATGCCTGAGAAAAGAAACGACTTCGGAAGCGGATCGCCTGTCAACAACCGCTAAACAATGAAATCATTAATGTTCAATAAAGCCGTCTAATCTTCGTGTTAGATGGCTTTTTATACAAAATTATATCTCTTATGCCACAAATTTCACAAAAAGGTATGGAGTTGCCGCAGTCGGCAATCCGTAAACTCGTTCCGTTTGCCGATGCTGCCAAGGAACGCGGCATCCATGTATATCACCTCAACATCGGCCAGCCCGACATCGAGACACCTAAAGGTGCTTTGAAGGCGTTGTCGGAGATCGCCCTTGATCTTCCGATGAGCCATGGCGTGTTGGAATACAGCCATTCGGCTGGTATCCCTTCGTATCGCCGTGCCTTGTGTAATTATTACCACCGTCATGGCATTGACGTTACGCCTAATCAGGTGCTGGTCACCACGGGCGGCAGCGAGGCCCTGCAAATGGCTTTCACCGTTTGCCTTAACCCTGGCGACGAAATCATCATCCCGGAGCCGTACTATACCAACTACAACACCTTCGCCAAACTGGTCGGCGCCAAGATCGTCACCATCCCGAGTGACATCAGGACGGGATTTGCCCTGCCTCCGATTGAAGATTTCGAGAAGGCCATCACGCCCCACACCAAAGCCATCATGATTTGCAACCCCAACAACCCGACGGGTTATCTTTACACCCACGAGGAACTGCTGAAGGTGGCAGGTCTGGTCAAGAAGTATGACTTGTACCTCTTCGCCGATGAGGTGTACCGTGAGTTCTGCTACGATGGTCACAAGCACTTCAGCGTGATGCAGCTTGAGGGCATGGAGCGTAACGTGATTCTGTTCGACTCTGTCTCGAAGCGTTACAGTGCCTGCGGTGCTCGTGTGGGTTGCCTCGTCACGCGCAACAGTGAGGTTTATGCCATCGCTATGCGTCTGGCTCAGGCCCGTCTGTCACCGCCGAGCTTCGGCCAGATCTTCGCTGAGGCCGCTGTCGACACGCCGCAAGAGTATTTTGATGCCGTGCAAAAGGAGTATGTGGCCCGCCGCAACGTCATCGTTGAAGGCGTCAACAAGATTCCGGGCTGCTTCTGCCCGATGCCGAAGGGCGCTTTCTACACCGTCATCGACCTGCCCATCGACGACAGCGACAAGTTCTGCCAGTGGCTGCTCACCGACTTCAGCTACAATGGCGCCACCGTCATGCTGGCTCCCGCCACAGGCTTCTATGCCGACCCCGAGAAGGGCCGCCACCAAGCCCGCATCACCTATTGCATCTGCATTGACGACCTGAAAGCCGCCATGAAGTGCCTCGAAGAGGCCTTGAGGGTGTATCCTGGAAGGATCAACAGATAAAAAGTAATTTGATATAGAATGGGAAACTGCCGCCGAGGGATTCTTGGCGGCAGTTTTTATAGTATCCCCTCCAGCGCCACCCTGAACGATGGCATTGGGCACTTTGTGTCGCGTTCGATGATGAGTGTCTTTAGGCCGGCAAAAGGCCGGATTTCCTCTTCTATGTCCTTGAGTGATTGGTCGTTGCCAAAATAGGTGTTGGAAAAATGCTCCCAAAATGCAATTGCCGTTGGCTTGTGCATGTGAAAGTATTCATGGATATATGGCTCGTCATCTAGGATACAGCAGAGATAGAGCATCGCGATGTCGAAGTAGGGATGGCCGTAGCAAAAATCGCCCAAGTCGATGAAATAGCGCTTGTTGCCAGCGAAGATGGCGTTGCCGAATTGCAGGTCGCCATGGATGGCCGTGTCGGTGTCGGACACGTCGGCGATGAAATTGGCGATTTTGTCTTTCTCTGCTGTCGTGAAAAATGGGTTTTCGGCCAACAGGCGGTAATATCGCTCCTTGACGCTCTCAAACTGCGTGGTGTCGACGTGGGTGGAGTGTAGCTGGAGGCACATTTCTGCAAACTCCTCGGCATAGTGTTGCACCATTTCGGGATGGTCGCCGACGGCACGGCAATACGACACTTTGTCGGGTATGCGCTTGAAGAGGATGCCGTAGCGCCCGTCGTCAGTAACCACATATTGTCCAGGCTCGGGCGTGGGTATGCCCATGGCGTAGACCTTTTGCGCGAGCAGCATTTCGTCCAAAGGTTGCTGGATTTTCCCTGGATGATAGAGTTTGAGCATTGTTGTGGGGTCGGTCTTGTGGTCGTAGCTCTCGCCGTTGAAACCGCCGCCTGTGCGTATGAAGTCGTCCAAAGAGATTTTGATAGCGTCCATAGTTGTCGGTTTTTTCCAGTGCAAAGTTAGAAAAAAGTTCAAAATTGCGTGTTTTTCGCAAATTGTTGTAAATTTGCAATTCAATTCAATGCAACAATGAACGGTAAATCATTCTCTGATCGGTTGAGCTGGCGGATTATGGGCATCGTGGTGGTCGTTTCGCTTTTGGCGCAGATCGTGGCTGTCCTCGTCATCGCTGATGGCTCCACTCATCCTAAGGACTGGTTAAAAGAGTCGTCCGAGTTGCTGATTTATCTGAGCCTCATAGGATTAGCCAGTCTCTTTGTGCTTTATTTCGTCAGTCGCGGTGTCATCCGTCGTACGATTCGTTACGGTGAGGAGCTGAGAAAGACCACTGAAGCTAAGGAACGTATGGAGTCGGACCTGACCATGGCACGCGACATCCAGCGAGGTATGTTGCGCACCGATTTTCCGCCGTTCTTCCATGCCTTCGTCAATCCAGCCAAGGCCGTCGGAGGCGACTTCTACGACTTTGAGCAGCAAGGCGATCACTTCTATTTCGCCATTGGCGACGTGTCGGGCAAAGGCGTGGCGGCTTCGTTGATGATGGCCATCACAAGGGTTTTGCTGCGCTTTGTGGTGAACGAAGGCCAGCCTTTGGACGTTACGATGGGTCGTATCAACGACACCTTCAGCAACTCCAACAAGGCGGGCATGTTCGTGACGATGTTTGTGGCACGCCTCGACCTCAAGACCGGCCACATGGAGTATTGCAATGCCGGTCACGCCCCCATCCTCGTCATGCCGCCCGATGGTACGCCATTTCTCTTGAAAAGCAAGCCCAACATCGTTCTCGGCATGTGCGAGAGTTTTACCTATGAGGCTGAAATGATTGATTTCAAGCCTGGTACACGTATCGTTGCCTATACCGATGGCGTTACTGAAGCCGAAAGGGAAGACCTGAGCCAATACGGAAATGAACGGCTGTTGGCTTGGGCAAAAAACGTGGTAGAGACGCGCCATGGCACCTCTTTATCAGAGCAAACCATTGTCGAAAGCCTCTACCATTCCGTCCGCGATTTTGCCGACGGCAACCCGCAAAATGACGACATAACCATAATGAGCATTAGTATTTGACATGATAAAAAAGAGATTTAATCCCATCACCGACAAGTCGAGCGAGATCATTGCCTTTCTGATGGCGTCGCCCGACATGCCCAACGACCCTGACCTGCGTTTCAAGATTGAGCTTTCTGTCGAGGAGGCCGTCGAGAACGTGGTACATTATGCCTACGAAGACGGCATCGGATGGCTTGAGGCCGGCACGAGTCTCGACAATGAGTCGTTGGTGCTAACCATCGAGTTGCGCGATGCTGGTGTGCCCTTCAACCCTTTGGAAAAAGCCGACCCCGACGTGAACCTCTCCGCCGACCAGCGCGAAGTGGGTGGTCTCGGCATCTACCTCTGCAAAAAGATGATGGATAGCATAGAATACCGTTATGAGGATGGTAACAATGTGCTGATAATGAGAAAAATAGTAAAAAACTGATTGTATAACCCAGTCCCGTAGGGACGGCATATCTGTAAGCAGGCGACGTGAGTCCCTGCATATAAAAAATGAAAGTCACAATAAACAAGCAAAACGAAAAGACGCTCGTGACCCTTGAAGGCCGCGTCGACAGCACCAACGCCGAGCAATTCCAGCAAGACATCGCTCCACTAATGGAAGGGGATGGCTCCGACATCGACATCGACTGCACGGGCATGACTTACACCTCATCACAAGGCTTACGCGTGTTCCTGCTGTTGCAAAAAAGCGTCATGGCACATCAAGGCACGATGGTGATGCGCAACATGGACTCGCGCGTGAAGGAAGTCTTTGACATTACCGGTTTTTCGAACATCATCACCATACTCTGACAGTCATGAAACTCGATCTGCATAGCGAAATGATTTTGGAGGTGTATCGGACTAGTCTTCCGATATATGAGAAACTGTTGTCCATCGTGCTTGAGCGGATGCGCCAATGCTTGAACGATAACCATCTTCATATTGCTGGCCTTGAGTCGCGCATAAAAGCGGAAGACAGCCTGACGAACAAATTGGAGCTGAAAGGGTATAAATACAAGACAATCAGTGATATAACGGATATTGTCGGCTTGCGTGTCGTCACATTCTTTAGCGATGAAGTGGATGTCATTTCGGCTTTGGTGGAAAAAATGTTCGAAATCGACTGGGATAACTCCGTCGACAAGCGTAAGATGCTCGAAATCGACCGTTTTGGCTACATGTCGCTGCATTATATCTGCCGTGTTCCCGAGACGATGTATCACGACCCGGACATGCCCCAACTGAACCAAATTCGTTTTGAGTTACAGATGCGCAGTATGCTCCAACACATGTGGGCCAACATGTACCACGATATGGGCTACAAGAGTGATGTCGAAATCCCTAAAGAGTACCAACGCAATATGAACCGTTTGGCAGGTATGCTCGAACTTGCCGACGAGCAATTCAGCCGCATCCGCAAGGAAATCAACAATTACCGGCGCAATGTGCAGTCGCTGGTGGCAAGTGGCGATTTCGACGATGTGCCGCTCAATGGCGACACCTTCCGCAGCTATCTTGAACTGCAACCTTTCAAACGTTTGACAGAGAAGATTGCAGGTATCAACCAAGCCGAAATCTATGAAGACAGCTTAGACCCTTATTACCAGGTGTTGCTTCGTATGGGCATGCGGACCATTGGTGATGTCGAACGGCTACGAAAGAAATATACCGATGGTGCTTATCAGTTGGCACTCATCCAATTGGCGGGTACGGGCTTAGACATCGTAGCTTCGTCGGTGGCGCTGCAAAACATCTGCATCGTCGCCATCCTCAAACAAGGCTTTGGCGAAGGTGGACTGATACGCCTCTTTGCCGCCCTTTATGGCGAAAACGACTATAACATCCAACGCGCCCAACGCCTCATCGAGCAAGCCAAGAAGATTAATTTGGTGTGACTTTGTCCCGAGTCTTGCAGTTTCGCGTCCTGCAGTCAAATAATACATAATCAAACACTTCCAAAATGAACAACCCTTCTGAAACCAGCCTTTTCGACAAGGCCGCCAAGTTTGCCATTGACGCCCATCATAACACCGAACGTCGTGGCAAGGGCTATCCTTATATCATCCATCCCATGGAAGCCGCCAGCATTGTGGCCAGCGTCACCAACGACCCTGAGATGTTGGCCGCGGCCATCTTGCACGACACCGTTGAGGACACGGACGTTACCCTCGACCAGATTCGCGAAGTGTTTGGCGACAGGGTGGCGACGCTCGTCGAGCATGAGACGGCACCTGCGTCAGATCATCTTACCTGGAGGGAGAAGCGAACCATCCAGGTGGAGCAACTGGCATCGGCGTCATACGACTGCAAGGTGGTGGCCATTGGCGACAAGCTCTCCAACTTGCGGGGCATTACGCGCGATTGTCGTCTGTATGGCGATGCAACCTGGAAACTGTTTCATGCGCCCAATGGAAAAGCCGACATCGAATGGTACTACCGCTCCATGGGCGAAGCCTTGCGTGACCTTTCGGAGACGTTGGCTTACAAGGAGTTCGTATGGCTTCTGGAGCTGACTTTCGGATAAACGCTCAATACATCAGATACTTTTCTCGGATGGCTTTGAATGTATCCAAATCTTCTTTCCACGAGGCACGGATTTCATCAGCATTTTTTCCTATTTCAATGTCTCGTTGCAACTGTTTGTCACCAGAAAGCAAGCGGAAGTAGTTGGTAAAGAAGTCTTTGTCTTTCAGTTGTTGGTAGGACTCGATAATCCATTCCAATTGGAGTTGGTTGGCGTTGAGGGCATAAGCGTGTGCATACTCGACCAAGTTCTCGCCACGGCAGCGTTGGCCTTCGAGCAAAGGCTTTGAAGCGCCACTTGTGCTTTTGGGCGTGAAAGTATAGCTTCCTCTCATGTCGGGGTGGCCGTAGATTTGGAATGGTGTCTCTGTGCCTCGTCCCACGCTGACGATGCTGCCCTCGAAGAAGCAGAGGGTGGGGTAGAGGTATACCGATTCCCAGTTGGGCAGATTGGGCGAGGGCTTCACGGGCAGTTCATAAATGGCGTTGCGGCGGTATTTCCTGATGGGGATAACGGTGAGGTCGCAACGGACACCGTTTTTGAGCCAGCCTTCGCCGTTCACCATCTTGGCATACTCGCCGATGGTCATGCCGTAGACCACGGGTACTTGGTGCATCCCCACAAACGACTGGTTCTCAGTTTTCAGCACAGGACCGTCCACATAAAAGCCGTTGGGATTCGGTCGGTCGAGGACGACGACGGGAATGTCGTTTTCGGCGGCGGCCTCCATCACATAGCTCATCGTGGAGATGTAGGTGTAGAACCGCACCCCGACATCTTGCAAGTCAAAGAGGATGAGGTCGATGCCTTGCAGCATTTCAGGCGTAGGTTTCTTGTTTTTGCCGTAGAGCGACACGATAGGCAAACCCGTTTTCACGTCTTTGCCGCTGTTGACCTTGGCACCCGCGTCGGCGGTGCCACGGAACCCATGTTCGGGCGTGTAGATTTTCCGCACGTCGATATCCAACGAAAGCAGAGTGTCGACCACATGCGTCTCGCCCACGATGCTGGTTTGGTTGCCCACGATGCCGATGCGTTTGCCTTGCAGCAGTGGCAGATAGTCATCGGTTTGCATGGCGGCGGAGATATAATGCGCCTTGTCGACGAATGTCAGTTTGTGGTCGCTGTCCATCTTGAATACTTGGGCCTTGGCGAGTGGCATGAAAGCCAGCAAGAGCAAAGCGATTGAAAAGATTTGTCGTTTCATTTGGGTTTTATTTTTACCTTTGCAAAATTATTGAAAATACTGCAAATGTCGGGCCCAAAATTCATAGCAGACCGAATTTTTTCGCTTTCGAAGGAAAATTTGTCATCGACAGTGATGCGATTGGCCGTCACGAGCGTGGCGTTGGCCATCATCGTGATGCTCATCGCATGGGCGGTCGTGGTGGGTTTCAAGAACCAGGTTCGTGACAAGGTCATCGGTTTTGTGGCCCCCATCCATGTGCAGTCGTTGGACAAGAATGAATCGGTGGAGGAGACGCCATTCCAGTTGGATTCGCTGTTAATCAGCAGGTTGAATTCCGTCGAAGGCATTAGCCATTACCAGATGGTGGCCAACAAGGCGGGCATGATTAAGACCGACGATGAAATACAAGGGGTCATCCTCAAGGGTGTGGACGAAAACTACGATTGGCGTTATTTCGCCAACTGCCTCGTTGACGGACAAACGCCAAAGTATGTTGCCGATGAGCGCTCCACAGAAGTGCTGGTCTCGAAGGTCATTGCCAATAAGATGATGCTCCAAGTGGGCGACGACGTGCGCGTGTGGTTTATTGACAAAGACCAGCAGGCGAGGGGCCGGAAGTTCACAGTCTCAGGTGTTTTCGAGACAGGGCTCTATGAATTTGACGAACGTTTCGTCTTCGCCGACCTCAACCAAATCCGAAAGCTGAATGGTTGGGAAGACAACGAAGCGGGACGGCTGGAGATTGCTTTGGATGACAAAGCCGATGTGAACCAAGTGAATGAAAAACTATACTATGCACTACCTTCCGAATTGGCATGCTATACGGCGCGCGAAAGCAATCCCCAAATCTTCGACTGGCTCGATTTGCTCGATACCAATGTGTGGCTCATCATGGCTTTGATGCTGTTGGTGGCAGGCATTACGGTCATCAGTATGTTGTTGATTATCATTATTGAACGTACTTCTACCATCGGTTTATTGAAGGCCATGGGGGCCAGCAACAAATTCGTCCGCGAGGTGTTTTTGCGCCGATCATTGCGTATTTTGCTCATCGGAATGGCGATTGGCAATGTCATCGGCTTGGGCTTCTGTTTCCTGCAACAATACACGGGCCTCATCAAACTCGATGCCGCTACTTATTATCTATCTTCTGTACCTATTGAGTTGCGTTTCACGACTGTATTGTTCATCAATTTGGGCACGTTCATGCTTTGGGTCTTGATGTTGCTCATACCGACTTCGGTCATCAACCGCATCAGCCCTGTCAAGTCGATTCGGTTTGAATGAGGAAAATTTCTGTTTTTTTTCCCATCGTTCCAATAAATTGCCTATCTTAGCCGCCCAATATACTAAGTATGATGAAGGACTTTACCATTGAGCCGCTGAAAGGCTACGGCGAAATACCTTTCGGAATGACCCTTGACGAGACCGTCAAGTTGTTGAACATGCCCGACTTCTACGAGGAGCTGAACGACATGGAGGAAACGGGCAATCGCTCGATCTATTACGAGTATGATGCACTCCAGACCAATATCTACTTTGAAGGCATCACAAAATCGGTGGTGGCTTGTTTCGAGACCGAGAATGAAGCGGCTACGCTTTATGGCAAAAAAGTGTTTGACCTCAAGAAAGAAGATGTTGTCAAGTTGATGAAAGCCAATGGATTCACCGAGTTGAGTGAGGAAGAAGAGGACGGCGAGTTGCGCGTTTCATTTGAAGACGCCATGGTCGATTTCTTCTATGCTGGCGAAAAGATGACCGCTGTGAGTTGGGGCGTACTCATCGACGAACAAGGAGAAATCATTTGATGAAACCCACAAAAATCCAACAGAAATACGACACTTTTGTGTCCTACTTCTCGGAGCACATGCCTGTCGCTGAATCGGAGTTGCACTATCAGGATCCGTATCAGCTTTTGGTGGCGGTCATCCTCTCGGCGCAATGCACCGACAAGCGTGTCAACATGACCACTCCAGCGCTGTTTGGACGTTTTCCAACGGCACAAGACATGGCCAATGCCACAGTGGACGAGATCTACACCTACATCAAAAGCATCTCCTATCCCAATAACAAGGCCAAAAACCTGTTGGGTATGGCGCAGACCTTGGTCCGCGACTTCAACGGCATCGTGCCCGACACTTTGGAAGATTTGCAAAAGTTGCCTGGCGTTGGCCGCAAGACCGCCAACGTGATGCTCGCTGTGGCTTTCCATCAGTCGGCCATGCCGGTGGACACGCATGTTTTCAGGGTGTCGAACCGTATTGGGCTGACTAAAAACTCCAAGACCGTGTTGGAGACCGAAAAAACCTTGGTGGCGCATTTGCCCAAGGAGGTCGTCTCGAAGGCGCACCATTGGCTCATCCTGCACGGACGGTACGTGTGTCTTGCCCGCAAACCCAAATGTGACGGCTGCGGTATTACAGACATATGCGATTATTACCAGAAGAAATTGAAAATCAAATAAACAATCATTATGGACGACTACGAATACTCAGAACAACCTAAGAGAAAAAGAAGAACGGGAAGAAAGATCTTTGCGACATTATGCTTTCTCATCCTTCTGGCTGCGGCCGGATTCTTTTATTTCAAGTTTTATTTCGTCTTCGGTGAAGGTGTGAAGGCGGGTGAACTCAACCGCATTGTTTACAAAGGCTATGTGTTCAAGACCTACGAGGGACTGCTCATCCAGGCAGGTTACAACAACCAGTCCCATACATCTGGTGTTCAGTCAAACACCTTTGACTTCTCGGTGGCCGACAAAAATGTGGCCAAAGAACTGGAGGCCAGTGCTGGAAAGTTTGTGCAAGTGCACTACAAGGAATACAAGGGTGCCTTGCCTTGGCGCGGTATGCAAAAATATGTGGTCGACAGCGTGCTCTCCGTCACGAGTATTAATGAACCTGAGTCCACGCCGGTGACAGTGCCTACCGAGATCCTTTAATTGCTCCTCGAGACTTCGAGTTTGCCGATTTCCACCTCGTTGTTCTCGGAGATGATTTCGATCCAGGTGTTGTCTTCGCTGAACCACTTGTATTGTGAGCCGATGCGGAAGATGAAGGTCTTCTCGTCGGCTGTGGCTGCGATAGGCAACACAAAGCCGCCGTTCTTGCCGCCATTGCCACCGAAGGAGACAATCATTGGGAAGGTCTTTTCGGGATGCGGGTTGCGCACCTTGATGATGATGTAGTTGGAACGACGCACTGCCACTTCAATCTTGTTGAACTCGAAACGTTTGGCTTCGCCAGCTGCCAATAGGATGGGCTCGCTGTTCAACTCATACAATTTGTTCTGCTCGATGATTTCGCCGATGCGGGCAATCATCTCGGTGGGATAGGTCTCCAAGCCTAATTCCTCAGCCTTGGTGTAGGCTTCGATGGCCTTGTCGAAGGTGTTTGTCTTGAAGTTGGCGTCGCCTTCCGCGATGAACTTGTTGTATTGGGCTCTCAAAACGGCAAGACGATCGTTTTCAGCCTTCTCGGCTGCAGCCAGCTGAGCTGTCGCGGTCGGGTCTTCGGGTTTGTAGATCAGAGCGGATTGATAGTGGGTGATGGCTTCGGCAAACTTTTCGGCACTCATGGCGCTATTACCAGCACCCATGGCATGGTTGTAGTGTTCTTCGATTTCAGCCGCCATTTGTGC
The DNA here is from genome assembly GCA_947164955.1 of uncultured Bacteroidales bacterium. GTDB lineage: Bacteria > Bacteroidota > Bacteroidia > Bacteroidales > F082 > Limimorpha. The sequence continues at coordinate 16,178 of CAMUYT010000028.1, forward strand.
AAAGATGCCATCAATTTGTTGGATCTTTGCCGTGGCAGTAGCATTGCCTTCGTCGAAAGCCACGACTTCTTGGTATTTCACTTTCGCGTTGGCGTAATCTTGTTGGTTGAACAATTCATCAGCGGCATCCAACATGTCCTTGATGGTGGCCTGTCGTGCAGCCTCGGCTTCTGCGGCCAGACGAGCGGCCTCGGCCTCTGCAGCGAGACGAGCGGCTTCTTGTTCTGCAGCAATGCGAGCGGCTTCTTCAGCGGCCAATCTGGCGGCCTCTTGTTCGGCTGCGATTCTTGCAGCCTCTTGCTCGGCAGCGATTCTTGCTGCTTCTGCTTCGGCGGCCAAACGAGCGGCTTCGGCCTCTGCAGCGAGACGTGCGGCTTCCTGCTCGGCAGCGATGCGAGCAGCCTCTTCGGCGTCTTGCTCGGCAATAAGCGGGTCGAGTCGGGCAATCATGTCGGTGGCGTAAGCATCGCCTGCCACAACGGCCAATGCGTTTTGGTATTGGGCTTTGGCCTCCTTATAGGCCTTGTTTTCATAGAGTTGGTCGGCAGCAGCAATGATGCCATTATATTGGTCGGCAATGCCTTTGGCGTTTTGGAATTCGTTGCGTTTGGCATTGGCTTCCAAGTCGTTAGGAAAGAGCTCAAGGGCTTGGTTGATTTTCTCCAATGCAGCATCATAGTTCTTCCTCAATCCCAATTGCCTTCCGTCTTCCATCAGTTTGTCGAAGCGGGACACCTTTTCTTCATAGAGCTGTTTTTTCTGACGGGCTTCGGCCATTTTTTCCTTGGGCAGCTTATCGGTGGGGAAGATTTGGCTGGCTGCTTCGAATTGCATGATGGCGGCGTCATAGTTGTCCTCGGCCAGCAATGATTCGCCTTGAGTCATTGCAAGGTCGTAAGCGTCTTGTTTGTCTTGTCGCTCCTTGAGGATTGCGCGTACGGCATCGGCCTGACCGCCAACGTATTTGTCTTCGGGAAAGACCTTGAGCGCTTGTTCGTACTCCGACAAAGCCTCTTCGTATTTCTGTTGGCCATAGAGTTGATCGCCGGCATCGAGGTGGGCGTAGAAGACCTCTTGACGCGCACCATCTTCCTGGATTTTCTTCACTGTCTCATTGAGTTTCTGCTTGGCGGTGGCGTCGCCCGACTTCTGCTTCAGGGCCATTTCATAATAGGTCTTCGCGCTGATGTAGTCCTTGGCGTTGAATTTGTCGTTGCCTTTTTTCATCAACGACTCGTAGGATTCGGCATTTTGGGCTTGAATGGCATTCGTACCCAGGGCAAGCGAAGCCCCAAACAAAACTGAAAATATAAGTTTTTTGTTCATCATTCTGTCTTTAATCCTTAATTAACGGATACCTTATTTAATTATTGTGGTGTTTTCCGCAAACCATGAAAATTAAATCTTGCCATCCTTGATGGTGATGGTGCGGTCCGACATCGATGCCAGCTCAGGGTTGTGAGTGACGATGACGAAGGTTTGGTTCATCTCGTCGCGAAGGCGGAAGAAGAGTTGATGAAGCTCTTGTGCCGATTTGGAGTCGAGGTTGCCCGAAGGCTCGTCGGCCAACACCACGGCAGGCTCGTTGATGAGGGCACGAGCCACGGCAATACGTTGCTGCTCGCCTCCCGAAAGCTCCGACGGCTTGTGGTTTTTTCTGTTCGTAAGATTCAGGTATTCAAGCAGTTTGTCGGCTTTTTCAACGGCTTCCTTTTTGTCCATACCTGCAATGTAGGCTGGGATGCAGATGTTTTCAATAGCAGTGAACTCGGGCAACAGGTGATGGAACTGGAACACGAATCCAATCTTTTTGTTGCGGAAAGCAGCCAGTTGGCTATCGCTCAACTTGTCGACTTCTGTGCCGTCGATGACGAGTCGCCCACTGTCAGCCTTGTCCAACGTCCCGATGATGTGGAGCAGGGTTGACTTGCCAGCACCCGAAGCTCCTACAATGCTAACAATCTCACGCTTAGCGATATGGAGGTCGATGCCCTTGAGTACTTCGAGGTCGCCATAGGATTTGTGTATGCCTGTTGCTTGGATCATAGATTCGTTTTTCTTTGCGGCGACAAAGATATGAAAACTTTCAAAACAATTATTTGTCAAAAAGTTGTATTTTTGCCGCCAATTAGTAAGTATATTTACTGTATATGGATTTACTATTATGGACTATCGACTTAAGGGACAATTAGTTGAGGAATTATATAAGGACTATAGGATCAAGGAGGGCTTGAAAGCCTGCATGAACTGCGGCGTGTGTACGGCCGTTTGTCCGGCTGCGGAGTTCTACAAATACAACCCGAAGAACATCGTCAACATCGTTGCGCGCAAAAGCGAGGCCGATTTGGAGGAACTTTTGAAAAGCGACACGATTTGGTATTGCGGCGAGTGCATGTCGTGCGTGACGCGCTGCCCGCGTGCCAACGCCCCGGGCTTGGTCATCATGGCGTTGCGTAAGCTCTCGATGCGAAGCGGTCTATACATGCAGTCGGAAAAGGGACGGCAACAGTATGTTGTAGTCAAAGATCTGTGTTCCAATGTCTTAAACTATGGCTATTGCGTCTATCCGCGCACTTTTGCCTACGAGACGCATTTGGAATACGGCACGGTCGGAAAATGGGTCAACGAGCATTTGGACGACGTTCATGCGCGTATGGGTTCCAATCTCGATGGCGACGGCCCGGGCGGATTGCGTAAGATTCCGCAAGAGAGCCTCGACCAACTGAAGAACATTTTCGACGTGACGGGTGCGACCGAACTGATGAACCAAGTGCTTGATGATGCGCACCAAGAGGCGGAGAGGGAACACCTCACCGACGAGGAGTATTTCATGAAGGTGTATACGCAAAATGATGCGGAAAAGCACTTAAATCTTTAAATCTTGAAATGCGAAGTATTCGATGAAATCAATTTTAAATCTCTGAATACCAAATGATTATTGAAGGAAAACGGAAGATTTGGGCGGATTACCAAAAGGACATTCCTGACGACCATTATTTCTACGTGAGGAGTTGCATCCGTCAGGCGTTTTGGCCAGGCTCGGAGGTGACTTTCTTGGACATCACGCGAAACAAGCTGGGGAAGGACATGTACGAGAACCCTTATCATACCACCTGTGGCGGCATTGCCTACCACAGCGACACGATACCGCAGGAGACGGCGATGACGATTATTGCGCGCCAGTTCGCCTTGATGCATGAGAGTGGCTACGAAAACTATGTGTGTTCTTGCATCACCTCGTTCGGGTGTTACACCGAGACTTTGGAGACCTGGCACGAGTACCCCGAGCTGGAGGCCAAAATTCGCCAATACCTTTGGGATTCGTGCAAAAAGGAGTTCGCCAAACCAAAATATCTCGCCCATGCCAGCGACCTTATCTATAAATACAGGTTCGACATTGCGAAGCAGATGAAATTCCCGTTGGTCAATGCCAAGACGGGCAAGCCGTTGAAGGTGGTCGAACACATCGGGTGCCATTATTCGAAGATGTTCCCGTCGAAGGGATTCGGTGGCGCTGAGTATCCGCATGTCCTGGTCGGAATGATTGAAGCCTGGGGCGGTGAGGTCGTCGATTATCCTGAGCGCCGACACTGTTGCGGTTTCGGCTTCCGCCAGTATTTCGTGCAGGCCAACAGGGGCTATTCGGAGTCGAACACCTATAAGAAATTCGAATCGATGGAGCCATACGAGCCCGACTTGATCATCACCAACTGCCCAGGTTGCCCTTATTTCCTCGATCGTTGGCAGTATGTCATCGCCGAGCAGACGGGCAAGACCTACGGCAAGAACGGCTACGGCATCCCCGCCTTGACCTACGAGGAGGTGGCTGGCTTGGTGATGGGTTACGACCCTTGGGACCTTGGTCTTCAGATGCACCAGGTCGCCATTGAGCCGCTGCTTGAGAAAATGGGCGTTCCCTACGACCCGAAGAAGAAATATCAGGGCGTGAACGGCAAGGACTTGGGTCGGCCACAATGCCCGTCGTGTATTAAAGTGAGTTAGATCAACCAAGGTTATGAAAGAAGAAATATTGATCATCGGCGGTGGAGCCGCCGGAATGGAAGCCGCCTCGCAGTTGCACAAAATGGGGCTGCATCCTGTCATTGTCGAGAAAAGCGAGGCCCTTGGTGGCCATATCGCGCAGTGGGACAGGCTGTTCCCTGCATTTCATCCCGCCAAGGACG